>NZ_JBVBEF010000043.1:0-72071 GCF_055456055.1 Bradyrhizobium sp. LeoB3 | reverse complement strand
GCATCTCCGCCGATTCGAGATGACAAGTGAATCATCAAGCCCCCTCGGTGGCGAGGGGGTTCTTCAGCAGACTGCTAGAGCGGCTGCTCAAACTCCTCCGCGGAATGCCCGAATTGCGATAGGGCCTCTTCCAGATAGTCACCGAGTAACGGCATTCCCAAGAGATATTCCGCCGTGCGCTTGTTGTGCGCGTGCGCGGCCTCCGCGCGAAGGTCGTCCCACTCTTCGAGTTCGCCGTCGCCGCGGCCGAGCCATGCAAGCGTCACCAGGTCGACCTGTTCGTCCTCGTTCAGGCCGCGGATGATCGCCGTCAGTTCGCCGCTGACGGGATCGTCGCGATGATCCTCAAGGACCGAAAGCATGGCATCGTCACTCGCGTTGGAGGCGGGCTCCGGGTCGGTCACCGCATCCTTGACGTCGAACTGCCGTGCCTTCGCGAGGATCGCTGCGACCTTCGCAGAGGAAATGGTAATTTGGGGAATTTCGTTCATGGCAGACTCCTCGCTGAGACCGCCAAGCTAACCGTTCTGTGATGGTACACCATTGATGCGGGTCAAACTCGGCGACGAACCGTGGGCGCGCCAGGGGCCATCAGTGTGTCGTCGCTCCGATGCCTGTCGCAAGGCGATTGCGAGAAATCGTGGAAACGCTGAAGGTTGAATTGGCAGGTGCGGTGCGTCTATCCTTTTGCACCGGACCTGCCGTGCGCCGGCGCAGGATATTCAGATGGACCTTTGGCCAATCCTGCAATCGCTCGTGCTCTTGACCTTCGCGAACGGCACGCCGGTTATCGCCAAGAAGATATTCGGCTCCCGTTTGGCGTTTCCTTTGGATGCCGAGGTGCATTTCGTCGATGGCCGCCCGTTGCTGGGTCAGTCAAAGACGATCAGAGGTGTCGTCCTTTCCGTGGCCGCCACTGCGGCGGCCGCGCCAGTGCTTGGCGTGAGCGTCGCCACAGGCGCTCTGGTGGCATGCCTTGCCATGCTCGGCGATATCATCTCCAGCTTCATCAAGCGTCGTCTCAATTTGCCGTCCAGCGCCCAGGCGGTTGGGCTGGACCAGATTCCGGAATCGCTTCTGCCGCTCGTGGTTTGTCAGAATGCGCTAGCGCTGACATGGGTCGACATCATCATCTGTGTCGGCATTTTTCTGGTAGGGGAGCTGATGATCTCCCGCGTGTTATACATGCTGCACATCCGCGATCAGCCTTATTGAGGCGCGAGGTCGCTAGATGCCGTCCCTGCCAATGACCTTGCGGCGCAATTGTTCGCAGAACTCCTCCAGCAACCGCTGGATTTCTTCCATTGTCGCAAGCAGGCGGGTTGCCTGCGATCGATTGGCCGGATCGGATCGTGGGTCGTTCAGTTTGCTTCTGAGATGCTCGAGACGTTTGCGGCCGGCCAGTACTCGATCCTCCGCGAACCGAAGCTGCTCCAGGTCATGGCTCAGCTTGTTCTGCTCCTCGATCAGCAATTTGGTAATGGTGGAGCGTTTTTCAGGCGTCAGGTTGCCGTCCCACAGGGCCTTCAGGAAGTGATCGATATTGGCGCGAACGACGAACCTGTCGGTTGGTGTCTCGTAAGCGCGATGCGCTTCGGAAATCCGTCGCTCGATGAATTCCCGCTCGGCATCGCTCAACTGGGTCTTCAGGAGCCGGCGGTATCGTTCGACATTTTGCGCATAGGTCAGGCGGGGATCACTTGAATCCGACGACATCGACCGCTTTCCCCATTCCGCCATCACCGCCAAAGTTATCGCGTACCGACTGAAAAAAGGCAGCCTCCTTGGTAGGCGAAAGTTTGATCAGGATCAAATTTGTGCGGCGCGCATGTTGGCGGCCAGTTCCGGTCGCGCCAACGCAGGCAAACGTAGGTACTCTTTGACGGCGATCAAAAAGGAAACGCGGCAGATCGGCTACTCATCGGCGATGGCAAGAGGTGCACAACATATGCCGACGAACGCAACCCGCATGGCGGGACCCGCGATTCATGCGACCGATCCCTGGACGCCTGGTCATCCGAAAAAGCGTGTCCGGCATCAATTGTTGAGCAACGACGAGCGCGCACAGCTTGCAAAGATCGCTGCAATCGTTCGCTTCGAGAAGGCGAGCGGATCTACAATCAGGGCGACCGCGCCGATGCGGTGTTCAACATCATAAGCGGAGTCGTCACCGCGTATCGGATGCTTGCCGACGGTCCGCCCGTCATGTCCTTTCTCTATCCCGGCGATCTCTTCGGTTTGACCGAGGAGGCGCGGTACACCAACACGGCGAGGGCCACGACACCCGTCATCGCCTACAAGATGCCGCTGCAGTCGGTGCAGCGGATTCTGAGCAGCAGCGCCAATCTCGACGTGCAAATCATTGTGAAGCTCTGCGACGAATTGCGTCAGGCGCAGCATCATGCGGTTCTCCTTGTCCAGAAAAGAGCGGTCAAGAGGCTCGCCATGTTCCTTGAGCTCCAGGAGCACCTGCAGATTGCGCGGAACGAGCCGATCTCGGAAATATATCTGCCGATGGATCGTTCGAGCATCGCCGATTATCTCGGCATTACACTTCCGGCGCTCAGCCGCGCATTCCGGGCGCTCGTCGTGAAGAAGATCATAACCACGCGAGGCCGACATCACGTCAAGGTTCTTGACCGTGAGGCCTTCAAGAAGATGGCCGATGCATGAGCCGTCGAGGCTTTGATGAACCAGACCGCGCCGGGCACGAGAAGGCATGCCCGCCGATATCGCTGATGTGACCGATCGTGATGCCGCCATACCTTGGTACGATGGCGGCCCCAGCGCACTTCATGGGATGAGAGCGGGCGACAAGTTCATCGGAGTAAACGCGATGCGTATTTTCTTGGCCTTAGGCCTGTTGATCACCCTGTCTGCATCTGCCAGTGCGGCCTCCCTCCATCACTTCAGGCCGGAGCATGTCATCATTCCACCCGGCCCGGTCTACGCGGTTCCGCGCTGGGAGTTCGCAGCACCTCGGCCGCTGATGCACTACGACGACACGCCGAGCTACAACGATCCGTCCAAGTTTGGCGGCGGCACGGCGCTATAACTGCCGCGTCTAGAGTCTGATAAGATGAGATCGAATCGTGTCCGCGATGGGCGCTGCGTCTCTTCACCTCTCCCGTAGGGAGAGGTCGGCGTGTAACGCCGGGTGAGGGGATTTGCTCTATCGAGGCACCGTAACCCCTCACCCGCGCCTTCGGCACGACCTCTCCCTACGGGAGAGATGAACTTGCGGCGAAGCGGCGTTTCAACCAAAAAACATCACGCTCTAGTTGCTCTTCTGGAGCGCGGCCGTCTGCTTGGCGAGCTGCTTGTCGAAATCCTGTTCGAGGCCTGCCGCGTAGGCTGCGAGCTCGCCGGGCTTGACGAACGGGTTGGGGGTGCCGTCCTTCATTTGCGCGCGCTTCTGTTGCATGCCGTACACTTCCGGATGCGGGCCGAGCAGCACGTCGATCTTCATCGTCTTGGCTTTGGCGAATGTCGATCGATAGTCGTCCGCGATGCCGGGATAGGTCGGGTCGCCGACCAGCCTGTTGAGCGCGACTGTTCCGCTGCAGAAGAACAGCACATCGCGATTCTGACCGCCCTCCTTGACGGTCATCTCCCAGCTCGTGCAGCCGGGTGAGTGGCCGGGCGTCGCATGCGCCGTCAGCGTGGTGTCGCCGAGCGTGACCTTGTCGCCTTCCTTGACGGCGCGGTCCACCCTCACGGGCGGGAAGCCGAGATCGGCATTCTTCTCATCGCCGGGATAATATCCACCTTCCAGCAGGGGCTTGTCACGTTCGCCTGCGACGAGCTGCGCGCCGGTCTCCTGCTTGATTTCGGCAAAGCCGCCGGTGTGATCGAAATGTGCATGCGTGTTCAGGATGTATTTGATGTCGCCGAGCTCGAAGCCGAGTTTGGCGATGTTGTCCTTGATCATGCCGGTGGACTGCGGAAGCGCGGTGTCCATGAGGATCAAACCCTCAGACGTCTTGATCACGTAGACGGCGATGCCGTCGGTGCCGACATAGTAGATGTTGCCGATCAGTTGAAACGGCTCGAACGGCGTGGTCCATTTCTTGGTGACCTGCGCCAGGAAATCCTTGACGGTTTGCGCTTGCGCGCCGGTTGCGAACAGCGCCAAGGCGCACAGCACGGCTGTGAGCGTCCTCATGATTGCCTCCCCTTTGTTTTTTATGGTGCGCAATAAGGGCATTGATGCGCGATTTGAGCCGCCAGCTCAAGCATCATTCGCGTGCGTTAGCGGCGAGCGCCGAAGGCAAACGGAGAAGCGCCCGGTAGCAAGGACGAATTGATGTCGCTGTCGATGCGCCCCGACTGTTGGGTGTAGCCGACGCCAAATGAGAGGCTGAGATTCGACGCTGGCTGGATTTCGATGCCCGCATGCGCGCTATAGCCGGGCAGGGTGCCGGACACGGAGTCGAAGGGAGCGAAGGGGCTACCGATGCCTGTATTATATTTCAAGGTGTCGAAACCGGCATAGACCGTGAGCGGCAGCCCGCCCGCGTTCTTGAAGCTGTAGCCGAACTGCACGCCCTCAGTATAGAGCGAGCCGAAATTGCCAAAGGCTGCATACTGGTTGATGCCGCTCAAGCTCATGGCACCGCGTTCGCTGCCGACGAACCAGCCGTTCGGGAAATTGTAGCGCGTATAGGAAAAGCGGCCGCCGCGAGCGTCACTGGCGTCAAAGCCCGGAAAGTTGCCGTATGTGTTCGAACTCTGGTCGACCGTCACATTGTCAAAGCCGATGGGCCAGCCTGGAGTCCAATATGTCATGGGAACAACTTGGCCGTGGGCCGTTTGCCCGCCGAGACAGAGCGCTGCTAAAGTGACCGCGAGACTTAATCTGCCTGAGAAAACTGACATTCCGCACTACCGCCAAGTCTCCCACAACTATACGCTCCGGATATCAAGAACACCAGTGCGACGCCGCTTGCCGTCGCATCATCAGATTTCGCCGCGATACGTCCGGTTTGGCACTGCGCATTTGTGTCGTTGCCAGTGCGAAAATCACGGCCTCACCACGTGGAAAACGGTCCCGCGAACGGCCGGCCCCAGAAAAGCTGACGGTCGCGTGCGCGGGCATAGGGATACTCGCTTGCCGGTGCGCGCCGTCGCATCTTGATTCCTCCCTGCGGCTCGCCGCTCATGAGGACCACGAATTCCGTTCCTTTGCTGGTTTCAGAGCTCAACCCCTCGTCGGTGATGATCAACGACGAGCGCGGCGTTATCCCGGCGATGCGATCCATCACGTCCTGCGGAATGACGATCCGGTCGAGCGCAGCCATTGCGCTGGCCGGCTCCGTCTTCTTTGGCTCGACCTCGCGAGCTCTGTGGCCGCGCGCCGGATCGTGAGGTTCTGCCGCGCCGCCGTGCGGATGGCTGCTTTCCAGTGAAACAACGCTCCATCGAATGCCGTTTCCGCCATCGGTCGGCTCCATGGCGGTGAAGACATGTGTGCCGATCGGGCGATCGGGGTCCTGGATGGTGACCGGGCTGTCCAGGATAGGCTCAAATGCCCGCCGAACATACAGCCGCTGGGTTTTGCGGCTGATCAGCACTGATACCGGCTCGAGCTCGCGCGCCGCCTGGCGTGCGGCGTCGACGGCCGCAATCCGCGCATTCTCCGCGGCGAGCGCGGCCTCACGCGCGGCGGCGACGGCATCGAGCTTCGGTTGCAGCTCCGCCTTTGCCGCCGTCCATTGTTCCTGCAACTCGGCTACTCGGGTGACCGCCTGCGCTTTGGTGCGCTCGGCCTGTTCTTTTGCCTCGGGCGAGGCGGCGGAGCCAAGCGCGGCCTCGGCGGCGGCCAGTTGCGTCTCGGCCCTGCGCTTCAGATTGTCCGCAACGCGCACCGGCATCGATGCCTGCGTGGATTCCCGGTAAGCCTTCGCGGCGGCGCGCCTTGCCTGATCCGCCTTTGCGGCCGCCTCATCGGCTTCTGCCCGACGGGCAGCGGCCGAAGCGATGGCGCCCGGCTTCGGCTGTAGCAGAGCCGGATGGGCAATCTCGATCGGCGCCACATCAGTTGGTGCCACGATCACCCGCAAGCCAATCCGCGTGTCCTCGAACAGGCGCGCCGCGAAATCGAAGGGCATCCGCACGCAGCCATGGGATGCGGCATAGCCGGGCAGGGGGCCGCCATGGAGTGCGATGCCCGACCAAGTGATGCGCTGCATGTGGGGCATGTACGCATCGTCATACAGGTTCGAGTAGTGCTCGGCTTCCTTCTGGATAATGCTGAAGATCCCGGCTGGCGTTTCGCGTCCTCTCTGGCCGCTCGACACCGGCGCGCGCAGGATCCAGCCATTGGCGTCGTAAACGGTGATCCGCTGGTCCTGGAGCGAAACGACGGCCATCATCGGTTCGCCGGCGATGCGCGACTGGACGGATTCGACCGAGCGCTCGCTCCGAGCCCCCTTGGCGTCCGCAGGGTCTCCAGGCGCGATAAGTGCGGCGAAAGCGGCGATGATAAGATATGCTGGCTGCCGCCGCGTCTGTTTGCGTTGCCGTCTCACAAACCGCGAAATCATGCGCACACCATCTGCGGCGCCAGTCGCCCCGATCCAAACTCGTATGGTTCTTGGGACATTCGCGCGGCGCAATTAAGGAATTTGGCAGAGCTTGCTCGCGTCGTTGGAGCGCATGCTTGAAATACGGTTAGATCGTTCTCCCCTTCGACGCTCTTGCGTTTTTTGTGCGTTTCGCCGCGCCGCGATCGGCGCGCATAACCAGTTTGGTGTGCTTTTTCGTGTTCGCCTCCGCGTGGCGAACCTTCGTTCCGCCGTGGTGAGAGGCATATTCTCTGCCGTCGATCGGTGCCACATGCGGCGGATCTCGATCGAGATACGGTCGCCCGATGCCGAACTCCTTCCCGTGTGCATCGACCCATTTCCAGAGGGCTTCACTGGCAATCCACCGCTGCCCCCGTGTCGTGCCTTTCACGCTCACGATGTCGGCCGCGAGCCCGTGGCCATAGCCGCCGCGCAAGCTTCCGCCATGATATGACCTGTTGCTTGCCGCCTTCAGGCCGCTTGCGATTGCTTGACGGTAGTCATCGCGGAACGCGCTGGTGATGCCCGGCGACAGTCCGGCTTGCTCCGCCGCGTGAAGCGCATGAAACAGCTTCAGCTTGAAGCCCCGATCCATGCCTCCGATCACGTAGTCCATCATCGGCATGCCGGCTCTTTCCGCCGCCTTCGGATCCTTCCAGGTAAAGTCGGCATCGACGAGCCTTGTAAAGGTTCTGGTGACAGTCCTCGTCTTGCCTCTCTTCCTGATTGTCACTTTCCTCTGTTCGGACACCTTGTTGGTGTCTTCCTTGGGCGTGCGTTGGTAGAGCGCCCACAGGTATCGGTCGACGCAGATGTCCACGACCAGGCATTCGTCGAGAATTTCGATGCGGTTTGCCGCCTCCGTGCCGTCGTCGTTCAGCACCGGGTCAGGCGTGTTCGCTGTCGCCACCTGCATGGGTGGTGTTTCGGCCGGCAGCGTCGGCGACGAAGCCGGCAGCGCGGCTTCGACGATCGGTTCCGCCGCAACCGAGGCCGCCGGCGCATCGGCAACGATCCCCTTCACCGACTCGACGGCGGCTGCCACATCGGCGGACGCGACGATAGTGGCGCTTCCCGCCGCGGCTGCCTGTGGTGCATCCGCGGGCTCGGCGTTGGTGGAAAGAGAGGGTGCGGGGTGGTCTTCGATCGGCAGCGCGCCGGAGTGCTCGATGCTGGCGGAACCTAAGCCGCCGAGCGATGCAACGACCCAACCTGCGAGAACGATCGTTCCGCACAGCGCCGGCGCCACCGTCGCAAATTGCCGCGGGTTCATGTCCCGTAGCCTCCAAAGGGCTCCACTTGAGCCGAGTTACACAGCCAAGCATGCGACAGCGCTGATCTTTCCGATCGAGTTGTGGACGCACAATGGCGAAAAGTGCCGGTTGACACTTTTTCCTGGGACTGTTGCCCGGGTGCAACGCGCTGCTGACGCGGCAAGCGATTTCGTCTGGTTGGCAGGCAGAACGCCGCGCTTTCAGACAAATACAAATTGAATTGTAGCCAATCGAAGCAGGGGAAGGGCAGCAACGCACTCACCTGTTACGGGGCAACGGCCCGCGCTTCCGCAAGGAATGGCTGGAGCGCCGGATTGAGATTGCTTGGCCGCCAGGCGACCACGTGCTCGATGGTCGGCGCTTTTTCAAGCTTACGGTGGACCAAATTCGCAATGCCGAGCTGCCCCATGGATTGTGGCACCAGGGCAATGCCAAGGTTCTCCGCTACGAGATTCACGATCGTCTGCTGAAGTGCGACCTCTAACCTGAATGTCGGCTCGAACCCGCCCGAACGACAGTAGCCGACAACGGCCTCGCGCAGTTTCGGTGCGACGTCGGTGGGAACAGCGATCAGGGGCTCGCCATTGAGTTGCTTGGCGCGGATCACCTCATGGTTCGCAAGAGGGTGGCTGGCATGCACGGCCAGGCACAGCCGCTCGCGATAGATCGTTTGCGTCTCGAGGCCTCGAATGGGGCCGGGGTTGAACATGATGGCGGCATCGAACTGCCCGGCCAGCACAGCATCAGCCAAAGTGGCGGGAACGATCTCCCGCAATTCGACGCGTACCCCGGGATGATTGGCCATGTAACGCCGCGCCAGCCCCGGCAGGACGGTGTAGGCCGCGTGCATCATGAAGCCGATGGAAAGCTCGCCCAGCTCGCCGCGCTCGGCCAGACGCGCGTTGCGACAGGCCTGATCGAAGCTGATCAGGACCGCGCGTGCATCTTCCAGGAAGCGCCGACCGGCATGGGTCAGCGTCGCACGCCTTGAGTGACGCTCGAACAGGCGGACGCCGAGCTCCTTTTCCAGGGCTGCGATCTGCCGGCTCAGCGGCGGTTGGCTGATGTGAAGGCGCTCGGCCGCGCGCCCGAAGTGGAGCGTCTCGGCCAAGGCCACGAAATAGCGCATCTGCCTGATGTCGATCATGATACCGAAAAGGTATGGATAGGGGCGTGAATTGGTATTGGATGATATCAGAACGGCTGGATAGAGCTAACCGGCAATTTCAAAGTCAGGCTCTCCAATGCTCTCGACCCTCACCACCGTCCTCCCCATTTTCGCACTGATCTTCGCGGGCTGGCTCGCTCGCCGGCTCGGCGTCCTCGGCCCCCACGCGTCTACCGAGTTGAACCGCTTCGTCGTGCACCTCGCGCTCCCGGCCCTGCTTTTCGACGTCATCGCGCACGCCCAATGGGCCGATGTCTGGCAGCCGGGCTTTATCGCGGCATTCGGCATCGGCGCGGCGCTGGTCTTCTGCCTCACGATTGCCGTTCGTCTACGCCACCCGCGGCACCTGGCCGACGCCGCCATCGACGGCCTGAACGCGGGGTACGCGAATGTTGGCTTTGTCGGTTTTCCGCTGGCGCTGGTGGCGCTTGGCCGCGACGCGTTGGCCCCGACCCTCATTGCCACGATGATCACGGTCTGCATCCTCTTTGCCATTGCCATCGTGCTGATCGAAACTGGCCTGCAAACCGAAAAGCGACGCAAGCACCTTCTCATCAAGGTGGGCGGCTCGCTGCTTCGCAATCCCTTGCTGGTCGCACCTGCTCTCGGCGCGATCGTTCCGCTCGCCGGTCTCAGTGTCCCTGCGCCGGCCGAAAGCTTCCTGAAACTATTGGGTGGCGCGGCTTCGCCCTGCGCGCTTGTTGCGCTCGGACTGTTCCTGGCAGCCAAGCGCGAGACCTCAGAGCAGGATATCGGATCGGCAGCGCTCCTCGTGAGCTTCAAGCTTGTCCTGCAGCCGGCCGTCACATGGATCATGGCGACCGCCGTGTTCGGCCTGTCACCGTTGCTCACTCACGTTGCGGTTCTGCTGGCCGCTCTTCCGACCGGGACGGGCCCGTTCATGCTGGCGGAGTTCTACCAGCGCGAGGCTGATATCACGTCCAACGTCATCCTTGCTTCCACTGCGGCATCGATTCTGACCGTGAGCGGGTATCTCGCTTTGGCCGCTTAGTGTGTACTCGTGACGGCGCAGATCTCTGGAAAGCAGTAGTTCCTTGTATCACTACCACCTCACGATCCATCTGAAGTTTGGTTGTTAACCAAGGCGGTCGATTTAATTCTCGCATGCGCGCAAGCTAAGCTAGCCTACTAGTGCGACGGGGGGGCGCGGCCCAGAGGGTAGAGTGAAAGCGAGCGCAGCGCCGTCATGGCGCTATCTCACAGCGTGGTACGCCACGTCTGTCGGTCTGCTATTGCTTTTAGCAGCGTGGAGATTCGGCTTGCCCGTATGGCAATTGCCGCGTTCTCTGTGGCTGCCCTTCGCGTGTCTTGCGACTGCGTTTGTCGCTAGCGCCAGCATTGCCGCGCTGCTCCTGTCCGCCGGACGTTGGCAGACACTGTGGTTGATAGTCGTATCGACGGTCGCCATTTTCGGCGTGGTCTTCCTAGGTTTCATTGTCACCAAGAGTAATTTTCCGCGTACCATCACGGTTGCGACGTTCTTATCCGCCGTGGTGCTTGTTCCGGCGCCATATCTAGTCGGAACCTCGCTGCTGCACCGGGCTATCGCGCTAGGCGCGCTGCTCGCCACGATCGTGGTTGGCCTGGTCGCACCGAGTCTGACAGCGCAGGTCTCGCTGCGGCAAACTGCAGCCGTGATCAGGACCGAGTACTATAATCTCAACGTCGAAACTTATTCGGGAGTTTTTCCGAAATCCGTGGTGCGCGGCGGAGGGCTGGCGCGCATCGGCGATCGTTACCTGCAGTTGAGTGGGGATGGTCATCTCTACGTCTTCGGCTGGGAGGCAGAGACAGACCGTCTGAAGATCATCCCACTGCCCTATCGCGTTCCCATCAACGGCGATGAGTTTGCCGCGGCAGCCGGGCGCCCCTGGGCTGCTCCCCGAGACGAATGGCTGCCGCAGGAAGGCCAGCGGGTCGAGGCCGCAGGCGAGGTTCTCAATACCGAATGGTTTCGGACCTATGCTCTGCTGGTGCAGGAGACCGGCCCCGACGTGCGAGTGTTCGTCTCACATCCGTACTGGAAGGCTGCTCAGCAGTGCTGGGTCGAGCGGGTCTCGATGCTGCACTCAGATCGTGCCACCATTCTACGCGGCGCGGCGGGTCCGGAATGGAAGATGCTTTACGAGACTACGCCGTGTCTGCCGGTCCGCGGAGAGGGCCGACGTCACGGCATCGCGTTTGTCGGCTATTTTGGGGGCGGCCGGATGGCGCTGCTCGATACGCAGACGCTGCTGCTTGCCGTCGGCGATTTCGGGTTCGACGGTGTCGCCTCTGTTGAAGCACAGGCGCAGAATTCTGCGACCTCGTACGGTAAGACCATCGCCATCAACATTGCCGACGGCCGCGCAGCGGTCTTCACGCTCGGTCACCGGAATCCGGAGGGTCTCTTCGTTGATCGCTCGGGAACCATATGGTCCACCGAGCACGGCCCGCAAGGCGGCGACGAACTCAACCGATTGGAGCGCGGCAAAAACTACGGCTGGCCGTACACGACCGACGGGACGGATTATGGTTCATTCTCCTGGCCTCTGAACAAGCCTGACGCGCAGCAGCGCTATCAGACGCCGGTATTTGCCTGGGTCCCTTCGATCGCGACTTCAAACCTGTTGGCTGTCGAGGGCGGGCTGTTTCCGCAATGGCGCGGCGATCTGTTGATCGGCTCGCTCAAGGCCGGTACGCTATTTCGCGCGCGGGTCCGCGACGGCCATGTCGCTTATCTCGAGTCGATCGTCATCGGCAGTGGAATCCGCGACCTCATCGAGGGGCATGACGGTCGCGTCATCCTGTGGACAGACGCCGCAACCTTGGTCTCGGTGCGCCCGAAAGAAGGTAGCATCGGAGAAACACTGTTTGCGGAGAAGTGCAGCGGTTGCCACCAGTCGGCGCCAATCAGCGGCAATCGGATCGGCCCGAATTTGTTCGGCGTGGTTGGTCGGCGGGTCGCCTCGATCAGGAACTACCCGGATTACTCGCCCGCCTTGCGCCAACTGGGGGGAGTATGGACTGAAGCGCGACTGGACGAGTTCCTCAAGCGGCCCCGCGAGGCCTGCCCGGGGACCTCGATGGATTACACGGGCGTCAATGATGCCGAACGCGCTGCAATCATCGGTTATCTCGGAAGGCTACAATAAACATCGACCGCATGTTATCTGCATTTGCATGCGTGGGACGCCCGTTGGAGGCGCGACGTCGAGCGGGAGTGGCTCGAAAGTGCCCTGATCCGTAGCTTCCCGATTTATGATGGGGGGACGCCCCGCCCGACGGCATCGATGTGCCAAAGTGGAGGTGTTGAGCACCACTTAAGGGAGGCATCCGTGTCAGAGGTTATCACAATCGGTCTGGATATCGCCAGCTCCGTCGCTGCATCGGAGGCCGGATGCGGGGCGTCCACAAATGAGTGCAGGCCCTGGTCGTAAGCATCGGGCAGCGCGTCGTCGCTTGGCGGCGTCAAAACGACCCGAACATGGTGCCGATCGCGATCACCGCGGCAAGAGCGATGACGGAGTTCACGATCCCGACCATCACAATGTCAAAGTAGCTTTCACGATGCGTCAGGCCGCAGATCGCGAGCAGGCTCACGACGGCGCCATTGTGAGGCAGAATGTCCAGGGTCCCCGCGCCGATCACTGCCACGCGATGCAAGATGCCGGGATCAATCCCGGCCTGCGCGGCAATTTCCATGTAGGTCTGACCCAGCGCATCGAGCGCGATCGTCAAGCCGCCGGAAGCCGACCCTGTCAACGCCGCAAGCAGATTTGTGGCGACGGCAAGCGAGACCAGCGGCCCGCCCTCGATGCCGAGCACCCAGTCCCGCACCATGTCGAAGGCGGGGAGGGACGCAACAACGGCGCCGAAGCCGACGAGGCTGGCGACACTCAAGGCGGGCAGGACGGACGCATTGGCCCCGGCATCCATGGTTTGCCGCAGTGCAGGCAGTCGCGTCCAGTTGCAGAGGATGACTGCCGCGATTGCTGCCGTCAAGGCGACGATGACCGACCAGACACCGGCAACGGCTGATAGCGACGTGTGCCCCCAGCGCTGCTCGGCCAGGAATGAGAAGTCGAGCCGCGGCAGGACAACGAGCGACATCACGAGATTGATAACGACAACGACGATCAAGGGAAGAATGGCGTTGAGAACCGGGGCCGCCACTTCGCTGTGGTGTCCGTGGTGGATCTCCGCGGGATCGAATTCCCGCGCGGTTGCAGCCCGCCCGCGCAACCGTTCATCGTCGGCCGCAGATTCGGGAGTTGACGATGGCGCGTCGCCATAGCCCTCATTCGCGCGTCGCGCCGTTTTCTCGGCGCGATGCAGCCACCATAGCCCGATGCCCAGCATGATCATCGACGCGATAAGGCCGAGGCCTGGCGCCGCGAAGGGCGTCGTGCCGAAGAAGGGCATTGGGATGGCGTTCTGAATCGACGGTGTGCCAGGCATCGCCGACATGGTGAAAGTCGAGGTGCCGAGAATGACCGCCGCAGGCACGAGGCGATGCGGAATCGCCGCCTTGCGAAATAGCGACTGAGCCATCGGAACGATCACGAAGAACGCGACGAACAGGCTGACGCCGCCGTAAGTGACCAATGCACCTGCGAGCACCACGGCAAGGATCACCCGGCGCTCGCCCAGACTGCGGGTAATGAAGTTCGCGACCGCGACCACCGCGCCGCTGTCGTCCATCAGCTTCCCGAAGACGGCGCCAAGCAGAAAGATCGGGAAGAATTGTGCGAGAAATTCCGCCGCGCTGCTCATGAACGTCTGCGTCCAGTTGGCGAGCAGCGGTTGACGATCGAAGGCTGCGGCGATCAGTGCGGCGATCGGCGCCAGCAGCAGGACACTCCAGCCGCGAAAAGCAAGCCAGATCAGCAGACCAAGCCCGACCAAAATGCCGAGAAGCCCCATGACCTCAGCACTCCGCCAGCAGGATATCGAGATCGGCGGTCGAACGCATGCCGAGATCGGCGCCGTGCATGTCGAGGAACTCGTTGGCGGCTCGCCGCCCTTCCTCGCGCAGCTTGGATACGAACGCCCATTCGGCGTTGAGCTTGGATGACGCGCCGAACGTCGCGAGCATGTCGCTCTTGATCCGGTGCGTCTTCATCCGCGCCCAACGGGCGCCCTCGCCAGTGCCGGGGTCGGCGACCTGACGAAGCAGCGCGATCATCCGCAGTTCCTTCGCAAGCGGCGAATTGAATGAAATCTCGTTGAGGCGGTTGAGGATTTCGGCGGCGGTGCGTGGCTGCTCCGGCCGCTCGGTCGGGTTGATCTGCACAATGATGGTGTCGTGCGCATCGGTCTCGCGAACCAGCGGCGTGATCGTCGGGTTGCCCGCGTAACCGCCGTCCCAATAGGGCTCGCCATCGATCTCGATGGCGCGGAACATCGTTGGCAGGCAGGCCGACGCCAGCAGGACATCCGCGTCGATCTCCGCGTTGCGGAAGATCCGTCCGCGACCGGTCCGCACCCGCGTGGCGGTGACGAAGAGCTTGATCGGCGCGCGGGCAAGACGATCGAAATCGATGGCGCCGGCCAGTATTTCTCGCAATGGATTGAAGCCGAGCGGATTGAGGTCGTAGGGCGACAGCATCCGCGACATCAAATCGGTGAAGAGATAGGCGGGAGAGGTGTCGAGCGACCATCGTCCCATGAGATGGTCGAGCGGCGAGCGTTGCAGCGGGCTGAATGCAGCGGCGCGCGAGACGCTCCGCCAATATTTGTCCAGGGCCTCACGTGCCCCGGCAGCGCCGCCCTCCGTCCAGCCGTCCGCCAGCACGGCAGCGTTCATCGCCCCGGCAGATGTCCCGGATATGCCCGCAATCTGAAACCATGGCTCTTCAAGCAGCCGGTCGAGGACGCCCCAGGTGAATGCACCATGCGAGCCTCCGCCTTGGAGGGCCAGGTCTATGAGCACCGGGCTTCGGTTCATGAGCCCTCACTTCCGCGGCGTACGGGAGGCTCACTATGTCTGAGGTAGCGGGAACATGCGAGACAAACTTGTGGTCGATGTTCCCAGACCGACTTCGCTCGGCTGCAGACCAGGCTGCGTCAGGACGCAATCCCGGTAGCGCGGCCCAAGACCAGGCCGCGCTCGCCCGGATGATGGGCTAGTTCGGCTCGGTCCACTTGCGCCATTGGGTCGGATGAATGTCGGCGTGCGTTCCGCCCGAGCGATCGACCCAGTTGGTTCCGTGCCTGCGGCAAGGAAAGGGAATCGCATGGACCATGCCATCATAATTCAATGTACAGATTTCCAGATCCTCGTCAGAGGGAACTGTCGAAGCGGATTGCCATTCGGCTGAAACGGAATGCATGGTCAACCTCCAGCAATGTTGCAAGCGAGCACGTCACCATTTTCGCTCGGTCACGATGGCCAGATGCGGCTTCGCCCCTTCAAGCAGCAGTCGCCCGGTCCTCCGTCCGGCTGCGATATGTGAACATAGCATGACAGAGCCGACGTTGAATGTGAACCGGTTCGCTATCATGCAGCCGAGCTTTCAGAAAAACCGTCGCAACTGATGCCTGGATCAGACCAGGGGAAGATTTATTCCGCCGGGCGAGGCAATGGATCGGCCGACCGCTGCGCCGAAGCCGCTCTGACCTGGCGCGGCGGTCCCATCAGGACCGGCTGGAACAGCACGGCAGCGGCCATTGTGCAGAGCAGCGCGAGCGCCATCATCTTGCCCATGCTCGACATGCCCGGATAGCTCGATGCCCACATGCTTCCGAACGCCACCCCGGTGGTCATGGCGCTGAAGATAACCGCGCGGGTCAGGCTGGATTGCAGCAAGCCCGTCTGCCCTTCGCGCCAGGCCATGATGTAGTAGATCTTGAACGCGACGCCGACGCCCAGCAGCAACGGCAGGGCGATGATGTTTGCAAAGTTCATCGCTGTGCCGGTCAGCGTGCATATCTCCAGCGTGACCGCGCCGGCCAGCAGCAAAGGTATCAGTGTCAACAGCATGTCCGTGACGCGGCGCAACGCGATCAGGAGCAGGATCGCGATGGCGCCAAGCGCGAGCGCACCCGCTTCGATGAAGGCGTCGATCACCGTTCGGCCCGATTGATAGAGGCTGATGGCGGGGCCGGTGGCCGACGGCTCGGCGGCCATGACCGCAGTCGCGAACCGCCGCATGACGCTGCTATCCTGGGCGTTGCCCTTTGGCAGCGCCTCAACGCGGGCCCTGCCGTCCGGCAACAGCCAGTCGCGAACAAGATCGGCGGGAAGATTCTCGATGGTCACCGGTTGCGGATCGAGGCTGTTCCGTAACTGGTTGAGATCGTGGTTCAGCGGCTGAACGAAGGCGGCTTCGGCGCGTGCGCGCGTCGCGGCGTCGGCTTGCGCCAGGCGCGTCAGCAAATCGGAAACGCGTCGCGCGGCCTCAGCGCCCGGGCCGGTCGCGGTGCCCGCAACTTTCGTAAGGTGCTGCGCGGTCGCGCGAATGGCATCCACGGTGTCCTTGTCCGTCGGCGCCGGATCGCGCGGCGGATTGAGCGCGCCATGGAGGCGCGGCGCAGCGGCCTTGATGACGGCGATCTTCTGGTCCTGGTCATCGGGAACAAAGCTGTTGAGCGTGAGTGTGCGCGAGACCTCGGGCAGGGCCGCCAGCCGCTTTGCGATGCTGCCGGCTTCGCTCAGCGATGATGCCAGCACTTCGGCATCGTCGCCGCTGGTCAGCGGATTGCCCTGCAATTCGCGATAGGTCACGACGGACGCGGCGTGCGGATTTTGCAGGTTGATCGGGTTGAAGTCGAACGGAAGGCGAGAGAGCAGCGGCATTCCGGCGAGGACGACGAGGATGGTGCCGGCGATCACCGCGATGCGATGCCGCTGCAGGAAATTATCCAGTGGGGCGAGGCTGCTGAAACCGACCGGCGCCAGTTCTCCGGGCGGTTTCAGCAGCGTCAACATCGCCGGGACAAGGGTGATGCTGCAGAAGAAGGCAATCAACATGCCGCATCCGGCAATGAGCCCCAGTTCGAAAAGGCCCCGATAGCTGGTCGGCAGGAATGAGAAGAAGGCCACCGCGGTGGCGCCGGCAGCTAGCGAAAGCGGGGCTCCCACCTTGCGCGCGGCCCGTCGCAGCGCTTCCCGCAAATCGCTGCACTCATGCCGTTCGGAGCGGTAACGGACGCTGAACTGGATGCCGAAGTCAACGCCCAGCCCGATAAACAGAACGAAGAATGCAATCGAGATCAGGTTGAAGGCCCCGACCATGACGATGCCAAGGGCAGCGGTCACAGTGAGGCCGACGATCACGCTGAAAAACACCGCCGTGACGATCTTCCACGAACGCAGCGCCAGCCACAATATGATCAGCGTTCCGAACAAGGCCGTCAACGTGTCGCGCAGCGCGCTTTGCCGGATCACCGAGAACTGGTCGTCGTTCATGGGCACTGTGCCGGTGAGCTGTACGGTGGCGCCGAACGTCTCGCCCAATTTCAGATCGGTGGCGGCTCGACGGATGCCGTCCGTCGCGTTGCGGCCCGGCTGCAACGCGGAGAAATCCAGGACCGGCTCGACTTCTATGAAGTGGCGCAATCGGTTCGTCTGCGGCTGCGAGCCCTGCACCAGCGCCTGCCATGAAAATGTCGCCGGCTTGCCGGCAAGCACGTCATTCAGGGTCTTGTCGGCAAGCGAGAGCGGCCACACGAGCTGGTCGAGCTTGATGTCTCCGCCCTCGACACCATCGAGCGCATAGCCGAGCGCCTTCGCCACGCCGCGCAGGGTCGGATCGGCCGCCAGCGAGCCGATCAGAAAATCGGCGCTCGACAATCCCGTGATGGACTTCTTGACGCTGGGCAGCGGTTCGAACAGGAGGCCGTTGCGCTGGAAGAACTCGCCTCCGTCCGGCTGGACAACCGCGCGGAACAGATCCGGGTGTTTGGCGAGTTCCTGCGTCAGCGCGCTTGTCGCCGCTTCGGCATTTTCCGGCGTTGGTGCGGAGACCACGACCAGGATTCCCTTGTCCGGAAATGCCTCGGAAAACGCCGCCTGGCGCTGACGCCATGCAAGGTTGTTCGAGATCAGCTTGTCGGTGTCCGTCGTGATCGAGAACCGCGTGACGTCATAGGCGAGCGCTGCGACCGCGAGCAGGATTCCGATAATGAGAACCCACCAGCGCCGCTGCGCACAGAAATCCACGACTCCAACGATTGCTGATTTCAACATGATGAATCGGCTTTCCCAACGCGCGTATCGCCCTCGGTCTCGAACTACGCGTCAATGCTGGATTGATCTTTGGCAGAAACTCGTTCGCGGCATGGTGCGGCTTCGGGCGAAGCGTGCACCGAAGGTTGCGCGGCCAATTGAAATCCTGTCTTCCGAGGTTCGCATAAGCGTTTCAAATTCGCACGGTGCCCGCGGATGCGGCTCAACCTCCCAGCTACAGACAAAAAAGGGGAACGAGAATTCAAACCTAGGTATGATCATTCTTGCGAGCAGACACGATAAAAGTCGGCCCTGGAACCGGGTTTGATGGGGATGACATGGCGGCCAACACTGGTCCAAAGCAGGGTAGTTTCAAGGCGATCAGCCGCCGGAGAGGTCAATTCGCGCTCGCGGCGGCCATCGTTGCGTCGGCGCTGATTTTCCTGGCGGATGCGTTAAGCCCGATCGATGGCGCCGTCGCGGTCCTGTACACGGGCGTGGTGCTGACGCTGGCGCCGCTCGGCCGCAGGTTCGTGATTGGCAGCGGCTGTATCACGGCTGTGCTCACGACGACCGCGTTCCTGATCGGACACGCGGACGATCCCCTGGGAGGCGCCCTGCTGCGCTACATCGTAAGTCTTGTCGCGATCGCGATCACAGTATTGCTGTCACTCAGGGACAGGTCCGCAAGAACCACTCTCGCTGAGCAAGCGAGAATCCTCGAACTCTCGCACGACACCGTCGTCGTCCGCGACCGATCGGACATCATCCGCTACTGGAATGAAGGCGCCGAGAGGCTCTATGGCTGGACGCGCGGCGAGGCGCTGGGCAGGCGTTGCAGCGATCTGCTCGAATCGATCGTTTCGGCAGAGGAAATAAGCGCCTCTCTCGAGCAGAATGGAACCTGGTCGGGCGAAATCATCCGAACGCGGCGAGATGGCACGCGGCTCATTCTGGCGAGCCGCTGGCTCGAGCGACGAGATCCGGACGGCCGGCCTGTCGGCATCATCGAAACCAGTGCCGATCTGACCGAGAGCCGCCGTGCCCTGGCGGAAAGACGGAGCTCCGAGCAGCGCTACAGCACCATCTTCAACTCGGCGGGGTTTGCCGCCCTGGAATGCGACCTGAGCAAGGCCATGCGGCTGATTCTGGACAGCAGAGGACCAAGCCAGGACTGCGAAGCATGGCTATTGTCGAATCCGCAGATCTTGCGCGCGGCCGCCAACGAGATCGGGATCTACAACGCCAACAGCGCCGCGCTTGCAATGTTCGAAGCCGATACGGTCGCCGATCTGACCGACGGCAATGCACTGCTCGGACAATTGCCGGATTCCGAACCGGCCCTGGCGCACATCTTTGCCTCGTTAGTGGCCGGTTCTTCGCTCGCGGAGATCGAGACGCGCTGCGCGACTTTGCATGGGCGCATCATCGATGCGGTGCTGCGGGTGTCCGTCCTGCCGGACGGACAGGATTGGTCAAGGGTGCTGCTCATGGCCGTCGATGTCACCGAGCGAAACGAGGCGCGGGCGAAGATCGAGCAGACCTCCCTCGAACTCGCTCACGCCGGGCGCGTGGCTCTGCTGGGCCAGCTTGCCGGTTCGATCGTGCATGAGGTCAACCAACCCCTCGCGGCCATCATCAACTACGGCAAATCGGGCAAGCGTTGGCTTACCCGGCCAGATCCCGACCTCACGGAGGTGGCCGACTGCCTGGAGAAGATCGTCTCGAACGGCAACCGGGCCGCAGAGGTGGTCGGAAGGGTGCGCGCGCTCGCCAAGAAGACCGCGCCGCAGGTCAGCTCCGTCGATATGGGCGCCCTGGTGCAGGATGCGGTTTCCCTGCTGGCGCGGGAAGCGCGCGCTGCGGCGGCGACTATCCGGGTTGAGGAAGCCAATATCCGAGGCCCGATTATCTGTGACCGGGTGCAGGTGCAGCAGGTGATCGTCAACCTGTTGATGAACGCGCTCCATGCGACCAGGGGAATCGCCGACCGACCGCACGAGATCCGCGTCAGGATCGACGGCACCGCCGAGAATTTCATCAAAGTGGCTGTCGAGGACAGCGGCACCGGGATCGAGGGCAACCCCGAGCGCATCTTTGAGCCGTTTTTCACCACCAAATCCGATGGAATGGGCCTTGGGCTGTCGATTTGCAGGACGATCATCGAAGGGCAGGGAGGCCGCGTTTCGGCGTCCAACAATGACGGATGGGGGGCAACGGTGGGGTTCACGCTGCCATTGAACATCCCGGCGGAGGCGCGGTGGTCGAAACCTAATATCTTGATATGATGGGAAAATGGACAGAATCCGGCCATACCGACGGAAACACCGGGCAAATTGCCCGGGAGGAGCTGTCTAGTGCCACAAGGATCCACCATCTGCATCGTTGACGATGACGACGACGTGCGGGAAAGCATATCGAGCTTTTTTCGCTCGGTAGGCCTGCGCGTGGAGAGTTTTGGCGCGGCCGAGAACTTCCTGGCGTCGGCCTCCGTCGCGAATGTCGACTGCGTCATTACTGATTTGCACATGCCGGGCATGGATGGCCTCGGCCTGCACAGGGAACTGCGGCGCCGGGGTGTCGGCGTCCCCGTGATCGTCATGACGGCCTATTCGACGCCGGAAGCGCGCGCCGAGGCAAAAAGTCTTGGAGCCGCGGCTTTTGTTGACAAGCCCGTCGATCCCGAGATTCTGCTCCACGACGTGGAGGCAATCCTGGGCGACTCTTCGCAAGGACCTCCCCCGACACTCCAATGACCTGGCCCTGGACAGCATGAGTGCATCACAGAGCGCGATCAGCACCGCCCTCATCTGCATCGTCGACGACGACACCGACGTGCGCAATTCGCTCAGCAGCCTGCTGCGTGCCGTCGGCTACTCCGTCGAGACGTTCGCGGGGCCCGGCGAGTTCCTGGCATCCGATGCCATCAACTCCGCGTCCTGCCTGATCCTGGATATCCGCTTGGGGGAAGCCGACGGGCTCGAATTCCAGGAGGAGCTGGTTGAGAGCGACGCCTCGATTCCGGTGATCCTGATCAGCGGCTACGGGGACATACCGATGACGGTCCGCGCCATGAAGGCCGGCGCGGTCAATTTCCTTCCCAAGCCGTTCGAAGAGGAAGCACTTCTTGCGGCCGTCGAAGAGGCCGTTTCCCGCGATCAGCGGCGGCGCGCGGAAGCGCGGCGGGACGAAGACATCCGGCTGCGCTACGATTCGCTGACGCCCCGGGAACGGGAAGTCATGGGCCTTGTCACGGCAGGACTGATGAACAAGCAAGTCGCTTGGCGCCTGTCGCTGAGCGAGATCACGGTGAAGATTCACCGCGGCAACATGATGCGCAAGATGCAGGCCAAATCGTTCGCCGAGCTCGTGCGAATGGCCGATGTGCTTGGCGTTCGGCAGGCGTTGGCCAGTCAGCAGCCCGCCCGGGACAACTGAGGGCAGCGCAGCGTCAGCGGCCTTCGGTCCGCGGGCCGTCTTTCACGGCTCTACACAGTGATGCGGACCGGATTTGCGTCCAGTCTTACGATGCGATCGTATTGCCGTTGCAAGACCGCCTTCGAGCAGCACTCTCTATCCAGAGAAAGCGACATGCTTTGTTTTACCAGCGAATTCAGGGGAGCTTGGTGAACGTGGCGTAGCGCAGCGACGTCCCTGCTTTCGATTCCAAACGAATGAGACGACGCGGGCAGCCACGACACCAGGAGAACCGTGAGGCGTCTGAGAATGAAATTTTTCAGTCGACGGTTCATGGCTTCCACAATCCCGATCGCCGGGTCACTGCAATGCTTCGATGTTGTGTTTTACGAAGGGTGCGGGATATCGTCGATTATACTGGTTGGTTAAGTCGCGCAGTTCTCGTGGCGTGCGCGGTTAACACCAAGGTTTATGTCGAGGCGCCGGCTCGTCAGAGCGGCCGTGGTCCCTCGACGGTTCGCTCCTCAGCGCCAATTCGCCTGTATGACGGCAGCGGCTCGGTCGGCCTGCCTTCCCTCCACTTCAAGGGCGTTTGTCCTACGATACGCTTGAAGACGGTGGTGAAGTGCGCTTGGGTGCTGAACCCGACACTTAGTGCGATGTCGACGATCGATTTGTCGGTCGTTCGCAGCATGTCCTGCGCAGCGGAGACACGCTGCTTCAGCAGATATTGATGCGGCGTCAGGCCGGTTGCGCGGAAGAACAGCGCGGCAAAATGCATCCGGCTCAGCCGGGCTGCTCCGGCCATGTCTGCCAACGTCACTTTCTCATCGAGATGCGTGGCCACGTACTCCACGACGCGCTTGAGGCGCCACTTTGATAGTCCGTCGTCTCGGTTGGCCTGCACAGGGGAGGCCGGTTTCGCATCGGCGCTGATCATCCTCGCCACCGTGACGAGCCTGATCGCGTCCGCGTAGATCCTGCCGAACTCCGACTGATCTCGCTCCGCGGCGGCAAGCGCCTCGGAGAGCCGGCGCACCACCGGATCCTGGTCCATTCGCGCTTTCGGCATCTCCCGGATTGCCTTGCTCACGAGACTATCGAAGCTCAGTGACGCCTCGACATCCCTTCCCACGCCTGCGATTTGAAGGGCGCGCTCGGTCTCAGGCGCACCTGCATTCGGCACGACGCGTACAGAAACGCCGAGATGCTTGAGATCGATGCCAATGACCGGGGTATCCGGCCGTGCTGCGTGCTCTGGCGATTGCTGGACTGCAGAACGGTTATCCAAAAGTTCGGCAGCGGATATCGATACGGATCGCTCTCTAAGAAGCTGGGCGGGATGGCACGACATATCTGGCCTCCTGAAATCTCAAGCTCGACTGGCGTCGACTATCGGATGGCTAACAATATGGACCGCTTTTCCCGCTCATGGTGTCATACATTGGTATGGATCGTCAGAAGTAACGAGTACGTAATCGTCAGGGTCTTCACGAAGATCTGACGGAAGTCGTCGCCCCGGCCATCGATTGCAGTACGGCCATTCGAAAATTCGATCGACGATGTCATACGGAAGTATTTTAGCAAAACGCTCGACGACGAACGCCGCAATCGTCAGCGCACCGCTCGAGCTATCGCAAATGCCGCGATCGTCGCAGCATCGATCGCGACGGTGCACCCTGCGGCTTTGCGGTCTGGTGCCTGTTGGTCACCAACGCCACTCATTTTGGCATCTCCCGCATTTGTATCGGCGGTTGAATGATCGGGACCGATGGTGCCGGCCAGTTTGGCTCCGCCGGCGGCGTCGGAGAGAAAAATGCTGGATACAAGAACGACCGACGATTGGCAGGCGCTCGACGGGGCGCATCACATCCATTCCTTCACCGATCCCGCGCTGATCGCCAGCGGCAAGACCCGCATCGTGGTGCGCGGCGAAGGCTGCCAGATCTGGGACAGCGACGGCCGCCGCTTCCTGGACGGCATGGCCGGTTTGTGGTGCGTGAATGTCGGCTACGGCCGGCAGGAACTGATCGATGCCGCAAACCGGCAGATGGCGCAGCTGCCATTCTACAGCAACCATTTCCAGAGCACGACGCCGACCATGACGGCGCTCGCGCATCGGCTGTCGACGCTGACCCCTCAAGGGCTCGACCATTTTCTCTTCACCAGCTCGGGCTCCGAAGCCAACGATACCGTCGTTCGCATGGTGCGCTATTTCTGGAAGCTGCAGGGCGCACCCCGCAAGCGCATCTTCATCAGCCGGACGATGGCCTATCATGGCAGCACGTTGGCCGCCGCCAGCCTTTGCGGACTGCCGCATATGCATGCCCTGGACGGTGGCACGCTGCCGGATTTCGCGCATATCGTGCATCCGCACTGGTACGGCGTCGGCGGCACCCTGGGAAAGGACGAATTCGGTTTGCAGGCCGCGCAGGCCCTGGAGCAGCGCATCCTCGAGCTCGGTCCGGAGAATGTCGCCGCCTTCATCGGAGAGCCGGTGCAGGGTGCAGGTGGCGTGATCGATCCGCCATCGACCTACTGGCCGGAGATCCAGCGGATCTGCCGCAAATACGATGTGCTGCTGGTCGCCGATGAGGTGATCTGTGGCTTCGGGCGCACCGGCTCCTGGTTCGGAGCGCAGACCTTCGGCATCACGCCGGACGTGATGACGATGGCAAAGGGGCTGTCGTCGGGCTATCTGCCGATCGCTGCGGTCGCGATGAACCATCGCGTGTTTGCGACCATCAGCGGCGGCGGGCATCTCGCGCACGGCTACACCTATTCCGGCCATCCCGTCGCCAGCGCGGTGGCGCTCGCGAATATCGACATCATCGCCCGCGAAGGCCTGGTCGATCGGGTCCGCGAGGACATCGGCCCTTATCTTCACAACACCTTGGCGAAGCTGACCGACAGCCCGATCGTCGGCGAGAAACGCGGCATCGGCGCGCTGGCGGCCTTGCAACTGGTCAAGAACAAGGCAACACGGGAACCATTCACGGTCGAAGAAGGCGCCGGCATCTTTTGCCGGGAGGCTTGCTATGCCCGCGGCCTCATCGTTCGCGCCGTTGGCCAGTCCATCGTGCTGAGCCCATCGCTGGTCATTACCCATGCCGAAATCGACGAGCTCGCCGAGAAGCTGGCTGGCGCACTCGAGGAGACGGCGCGCCATTTCCGCCTATGATGATTGTTGCAAACTGATTTGGAGAACCGCATGAGGAAGAGAACCGCCCTTGCCGTCCTGCTTGCAGCCTTCGCTTTTGGCGGTGCGGCCGCTGCGGAGGAACCGATCCGCGGCGGCACCATGCGCGTTGTCCTGACGGCCGATATCCGCAGCCTCGACGCCAGCCGCAGCGACAACATCACGGATCTGGTCCTGAACCACATCTATGAGCAACTGGTCGCGCACAAGGACGACATGACGATCGGACCTGCGGCTGCCGAAAGCTGGCAGGTGTCGCCGGACGGCAAGTCCTACACGTTCAAGCTGAAGGAAGGCGCGACCTATCACAACGGTGACAAGGTGCTGGCCTCCGACGTCAAATGGCTGTGGGAACGCCGCATGGGCGCGGCCAAGACCGGCGCGCCATGGCTCTGCAATGCCAGTTTCGACGGTTCGCGCGGGCTGAAGGTGGAGTCGGTCGAGGCGCCGGATGACCGCACCGTGGTGTTCAATCTTGACAAGCCGAACACGCTGTTCCTGATCCGTCTCGCCGACATCGTCTGCAACTTCTGGATCGCGAGCCCGAAGAATGTCGATGCCGACGGCAACTGGATCTCCGGTTCGGCGATCGGCGGCGGCCCGTTCCAGCTCAAGGAGTGGCGCAAGGAGCAGTATGTCTCGCTCGAACGCTTCGCCAATTACGTGCCGCTCAAGGCAAAGCGCGACGGCTATAGCGGCGACCGCACCACCTACCTCGATGAGGTGCGCTTCGTGGTCATCCCGGACAAGACGGCTGCCGAAACCGCGCTGATCGCGGGGCAGGTCGATGTTGTGACCTATCTGCAGGTCTCGCACATGGAGGACATGAAGAAGCGCGGCGCGGTCGTCAAGACAGCGCCCGGACTTTCGCTCTCGGCCATCCTGGTCCAGACCAGCGATCCGCTGCTCTCCAATGTGAAGATCCGGCGCGCTCTGGCCCACGCGATCGATTTCAAGGAGATGGCCGAGACCAAGCTCGCAGGTCTCACTGAGTTCAATCCTTCCGGCGTGCCGGAGTCGAGCGCCTATTTCGACAAGTCCTTCCAGTCCTGGCCTACCCACGATCCCGCCAAGGCCAAGAAGCTGCTGGCCGAGGCCGGCTATAAGGGCGAGCCGATCAAGCTGCAGGCCAACAAGCGCTATATCGGCATGTATGACAACGCCGTCATGGTGCAGGCGATGCTGGTGGCCGCGGGCTTCAACGTGCAGCTCGACGTCATCGACTGGGCGGCCCAGCTCGACAATTACATGAGCGGCAAGTTCCAGTTGCAGTCGTTCGGCTATTCCTCGCGCGCCGACCCGATGATTATCTATGGCTCGCTGATCGGCAGGAAATCGGTCGCCGCCACGTCGCAATGGGACAGTCCGGACGCACAGACGCTTTACTTCAAGGCGTTGGCGACGGCAGACTTCGATGAGCGCAAGAGCCTGTTGAAGCAACTCCATGGCAAGATGGCGGAGGACGTGCCGATTCTCGGACTCTACTACTACCCCGTGATCGAGGCCGTCTCGCCCAAGCTCGTCAACTACGAGTCCTGGCCGCTCGAGAAGCCGCGCGCCTGGGGCGTGTGGAAGAAGCCGTAACGTCTCCCCGATACGGCGGACCGGAAGCCCGGTGCCCTGAAACGGCGGCGCCGGGCTTTTTCTTTTGCATGGGGCGTCGATCAGACGACCGTTGCCGCAGCCACGCCGTCGAACCTGCGGTCCAGCAGCATGGCCGCATTGAGCAGGCGCTTGGTGTAGTCGTGCTGAGGGCGATCGAAGATGTCGTCCCGGCTGCCGACTTCGACGATCTTGCCGTTCTGCATCACCGCGACGCGATCCGCGACCTGCTCGACTGCGCCAAGATCGTGCGAGACAAACAGGCAGGCGAAGCCATAGCGGTCCTGAAGATTGCGGATGAGCGTCAGGATTTGCTTCTGCACAGTCATGTCGAGCGCCGACACCGGCTCGTCGGCGACGACGAAGGCGGGACGTCTGGCAACGGCGCGGGCGATGGCAACGCGTTGACGCTGGCCGCCCGAGAGCTGGTGCGGCAGGCGCCGCAGGAAGTCTGCGGACAGGCCGACCTCGTCGAGCACGTCGCGCACCCTGATGTCGCGGGCCTTGCGCTCCATCGTGGTGTCGAGCCGCAGCGGTTCGGCCACGATATCGCCGACACGCTGCCGCGGATCGAGCGAGGAATACGGATCCTGGAAGATGATCTGCATCTCCTCGCGCTGCAGCCGCGCGGCGCGTCCGCGCCAGGTCACGATCTGGCCGCCGCGGAACGAGATGCTGCCGGCCGACGGGTCGATCAGGCCAACGGTGGCGCGGCCGAGCGTGGTCTTGCCCGAGCCGGAACCGCCGACCAGTGCCAGCGTCTCGCCATGTCCAATTGTGAGACTGACGCCGTCAACCGCGCGCTTGGCCTCACTGCGGCCGAACAGTCGCGCGCGGCCGGGATAGTCGATCACCACGTCGCGCAGCTCCACCAACGGTTTGGTGTCGCGTGCGAGGCGGATGCCGCCGGCGCTCCGCCGCGGCAGCGCGTCGACCAGTCGCTGCGTATATTCATGCTTCGGCGTGGACAGCACGTCCGCGCTGCGGCCCTGTTCGACAATCCTGCCCTTGAGCATGACAGCCACGTCGCGCACGTAATGCGAGACCATGCCGAGATCATGGCTGATCAGAAGCACCGCGGTGCCGTTCTCCTGCGTCAGCTCCACCATGAGGTCGAGCACGTCGCGCTGAACCAGCGTATCCAGGGCGGTCGTTGGCTCGTCGGCGATCAAAAGATCCGGCTTCAGCAGCATCACCGACGCCAGCATGATGCGCTGGCGCATGCCGCCGGAGAATTCGTGCGGATAGGCGCTGAGGCAATGCACGGGATTCGGGATGCTGACGCGTTTCAGCATCTCCAGGCAGCGCTCGCGAATCTCGTTGCGGCCGAGGCGACGGTGGTGCAGTGCGAGCCCTTCGGCCATCTGCCGCCCGATCGTCATCGACGGATTGAGCGAAACCATCGGTTCCTGAAACACCATGCCGATATGTTCGCCGCGGATCTTGCGCAATGCAGGAGGCGAAATGCCGACCAGCTCGGTGTGACGGAACCTGATGCTGCTGCCGGGGGCTGCGATCAGCGGTGTCGGCAATAGCCCGAGCACGGCGCGCGCGGCCATGGTCTTGCCGGACCCGGATTCGCCGACCAACGCCAGCATGCTGCCCGGCATGATCGCAAAGGTCGCATCGTCGACGATCCTGGTGCCGCCGGGCCCGACGGTGACCGTCAGATGGTCGGCAGCGACGACGGCTTGCCCTGGATTCGATTGCGACGCCATCGACTTCAAGCCTGCATCTTCGGATCGAGCCAGTCGCGCAGCGCATCACCCAGCATGTTGATGCCGAGCAGCGTCAGCGAGATGCACAGGCCCGGCAGCACGATCAGGTACGGCGCCTGCGTGATGAACGGACGGCCGGAGGCCAGCATGTTGCCCCAACTCGGCGCCGGCGGCGGGACACCGAGGCCGAGGAAGCTGAGCGCGCTCTCCGACAGGATCACCCAGCCGAACATCGTGGTGGCGAGCACAGTGATCGGCGCCATGCAGTTCGGCAGCACGTGACGGACCATCGTCACCAATTCCGAGTTGCCCATCACCCGCGACGCCTCGATATATTCGCGCTCGCGCACCGACAGCACGGTGCCGCGGGCAACACGCACCACGGCGGGCATATAGGCGATGCTCAGCGCGGCGATCAGCGCCTCGCGGCTCGCGCCGGCAATCGCCATGATGAACAGCGCCAGCAGCAGGCCGGGGAAGGCCAGCAGCGCGTCGTTGAGAACCATGAGAACGCGATCGATCCAGCCGCGCAGGAAGCCGGCGATGATGCCGAACAACAGCCCGAAGAAGATCGCGAGCGCGACCGTCGCCAGCGCGATCCAGCCCGTGGTGCGGGCGCCGTACATCAGCCGGCTCAGCACGTCGCGGCCGAATTCGTCGGCGCCGAGCAGATGCGCAGCCGATGGCGTCTTCAGCACCGAGCGCAGATGCAGCTTGAGCGGATCGTAAGGCGCAAGCGACGGACCGAGCACCGCCAGCAACATCAGAACGGCAACGATGCCGCCGCCGATCAGCAAGTTGGCGCGTCCGCGCGCGAGCCGCGGGAGGAACCGTGTCACTGCGCGATCCTGGGATCGAATAGCGGGTACAGCATGTCGACGATCAGATTGAGCACGACATAGATCACGCTGATGAACAGGATGCAGCCCTGCACGATAGGATAGTCGCGCGCATAGATCGCCTCGACCAGCAGCCGGCCGAGGCCGGGAATGGTGAAGACCGTCTCGGTGACGGCGATGCCGCCGAGCAGGCCGCCGAGGATCAGGCCGATCAGCGTCCAGGTCGGCGCGAAAGCATTGCGGAACGCGTGGCGCCACATCACCTCCGCCTCCGACAGCCCCTTGGCGCGGGCATGGGTGATGTATTCCAGCCGCGAAACCTCGATGGTGCTGGCGCGCGCCATGCGAACGATCGGTCCGATCTCCACCAGGATCAGCGTGAGCGCCGGCATGAAGATGAACATCAGGCCTTGGCGGAAGTCGTCATGCAGCGACACGTAGCCGATCACCGGAAACCATTCGAGCCACATGCCGAACACCAGGAGGATCATCAGGCCGAGCCAGAAGCTCGGGATCGACAGCAATAGCGTCGATGTCGCCACGAGGCCGTAGTCGGCGAGGCTGCCTTGCCGCCAGGCAGCGAACATCCCGGCCGGCACCGCGATCAACGTGGCGAGCAGCACTGCGGTGACGACGATGGTGGCAGAGACCGCGAAGCGGTCGAGCATCAGCGGAAGCACGGGATCGCCCGAGGTGATCGACTTCCCGAAGTCGCCGGCCAGGATATGGCTGAGCCAGGTGACGTATTGTGTCGGCAGCGAACCCGACAGGCCCATCTCGCGCCGCAGCGCCTCGACCTGCTCGGGTGTCGCGAGATCGCCCAGCATCACCGCGGCAGGATCGCCGGGGATCAGGCGCATCAGGAAGAAGATGGCGACTGAGACGATGATCATGGTCGGCACCGCCTGCAGCAGTCGTCCGAGCAGGAAGCGAATCATGAAAGGGCCCCTCGGCCGATCTGCGGCGCCTGTGTCACGTCTGGCTTACCCGCAAAGCGCACCGCGAATCGCATGCGCGGTGGCGATCGCCTCACGGGCGCGCGGCACGCTGGTGACTTCGGGCCAGGTCGACAGTTTGACGAAGGCGTATTCGGATTCCGGATCGATGTAAATCAACTGTCCGAAGATGCCGCGTGCCAGCATTGCCCGTCCCTTCGGATCCTCGATCCACCACTTGTTGTGATAGGCGCCGACCGGCAGCGTCTCGCGGAAGAAGCCCTGGAACAGCTCGGTATTGCCGTTGTTGCGGGTCTCTTCGATCCAGGAGGACGGGATCACCTGACGCGCGCCATGGCGCCCGCCATTGATGACGAGCTGCGCGAAGCGGCCATAGTCGCGCAAGCTAGCGCAGAAGCCACCGTCGGCGAGCGCAAAGCCGCCGTGATCGACCGTGAAGTAGCCGTCTTCCTGCGCGCCCATCGGGCCCCACAATTCGCGGCTCACCAGTTCCGACAGCGATGTCTCCGTGACGCGCTCGAGGATGAAGCCGAGCACATCGGTCTCGATCGAGCGATACTGAAACAGGGAGCCATGCGGACGCTCCTGCTCGGTCAGCGTGAGGATCAGCTCCCATATGGTGCGCGGCCAGTCGGGATTGTCATTCACGCGCCAGCCGCAGGCATAGCCGAGCTTCACCATGTGCGAGCCGGGTGTTGTGTAGGATTCGTCGAACACGACGCCGGTGGTCATGTCGAGCACATGCTGCAGGGTGGCGCCGCTATAGGCCGTGCGCGCGAGTTCCGGGAGATATCGCGTAACCGGCGCGGCCGGATCGAGCACACCCCTTTCGACGAGGATGCCGGCCACCATGCCGACCATCGATTTCGCCATCGACATCGAGAGGTGCTGGCTGTGCGGCTTCATATCGTTGAAATAACGCTCATAGACGATTGCGCCGCGATGCAGCACGAGCATGCCGTCGGTCGCGTTGTCAGCGAGGAAGCTGTCGAAGCTCAGCGCACGTCCGTCGAAGGTGAACGCGACAGACCCGAGTTCCTGCCTGTTTTCGCTCAGGGGCATCACCGGGCCCGGCCCGCGCCACACCTGCGCGGTCGGGGTCATCTCGCGGATGTGCTGGAAGGTCCAGCGATGCATCGGCGGCCGGCTCCAGCCGCTGCGCGGCAGTAGCGGCGCTCCGGGATTGAGCGGGTCGCGGTATTTCGGCCGTTGGAACAGATCGGGCAGGGGCATGATCCTCGCAAGGCGGCGACATGCTTCCCGTCGCGCAGGCCGCGGGCGCTGTGCCATCGTAAGACAGGGCCGAGCCTACCGTGATCGGGAGGTGCTGGAAGATGCCAATGAGGGGCATGGTGGTGCGCAGCGCGCACCGTGATAGGCTGTCAACTTGCCGCAGTCGCGCGATCCTGCAGGTCGTGCAACTGCGGCATGGGTCTTGCTTCGCGAAACGTTTCTTTTCCTATGCCGTCAGGTCCGCTCGGCGGGAGATCACTTAACCGAATGCAGATAATAGATGACTAATCCGATCTTCATGGATGACGACAAGGGATCGGCGCCCGCGCCGGCGCTCAACCCGCCCTCCCGCAAATCAATCCCGCCGTTCGAAGCGCTGCGCGCCTTCGATGCGGTGGCGCGATTGCGGGGCGTTCGGCGCGCGGCACAGAGCCTCGGGCGCGATCATGCCGTGATCAGCCGTCACTTGCGCACGCTCGAAGCCTGGACCGGGATCAAGCTGATCGATCGAACGTCGTCGAGCATTTCGCTCACCGAGGAGGGCGTCCGCTATCACAAGCAGATCGCCGCAGCGATGGATGCCATCGCCAACGCCACTATCGACGTGATGCGCCGTGGCGATAACCGCCGGCTCCTGATCTGGTGCGCGCCGGGATTTGCGCTGCACTGGATGTCGAGCAAGATCGGGCTGTTCGAGAAGGCAAATCGCGACGTCGAGGTCGAATTGCGCCCGACCGATCGCCGGCCCGATTTCGCGTCGCACGAGACCGATATCGATATCCGCTTCGAGTCGGTCTATGGCAATCCGCTGCAGCTTGCGCCCGGGTTGCGCTGCACCGAGCTCGCGCGCGTGCCGATCGTGGCGGTCGCAAGCCCGGCCTATCTCGCCTCGATGCCGCCGATCGAGACGCCGCGCGATCTGTTGGGCCAGCGCCTGCTGCACGAGGAGGATTTCGACGGCTGGGCGCATTGGCTCGCCGCTCACGGCATCTATGACGAACTCGATCTTGGGGGGCCGCGGCTCTGGCAGGGCCATATGACGCTTGACGCCGCGATCCACGGCCGTGGCGTGGCGCTCTCCAATCACATGGTCGTTGCCCATGAACTGGCGTCGGGCCGCCTTGTGGAGATCGGCAAAGGCGATACGAGCTTCCAGCCCTATTCCGATGGCATCTATTATTTCATCACCCGCGCCGACCGCTGGGATTCGCCGCTGATCCGCCGCTATCGGAATTGGCTGATCAATGCCGTTACGACCGACTGGCCGGAACTCGGCGTCGCGGCACAGAAGCAGCGGAGCAGGGTGGGCTAGGAAGGTGCTTCGACGTGCGGCGATCATAGCGTTTTCGAGCGAAGTGGACGCCGGTTCGCGTGAAGAAAACGCGTCAAAACAAAAGGCAAAAGCGCGCTTCTGATCCAATCGGAATCGATCAGGCTCTAACGCAGGGCCTGGACCATCGCATTCCAGAAATCGTTGTCGAGCACGGTGGCGGAGCCGGTTGGTTTGGGTCGCGCGCTCAGCACCACGCAGATGATGCGGTGCTTCGGATTGATGTAGATGAACTGGCCGAAGATGCCGCGCGCACTGAACGCGCCGTCTGCGAGCGAGCCATCGATCGCCGGCGTCGGCCACCACATGTATCCGTAGTCCACGCGCTGGCCGCCGATCTGCCGTGATGCACCGGCTTCGCGCACCCAGCCTTCCGGCAGCACGCGCACGCCGTCGATGACGCCGTCGTCGAGGATGAAGCGGCCGAAGCGCGCATAGTCGCGCATGGTCGCGAACAGGCCGCTGCCGGCGATTTCGAGGCCATCCGGCGATTCCAGCCACCACGCGCCGTCGGCTTCCATGCCGAGTTTCGACCAGATCTTTTCGGACAGATAGTCGCTGAGCCACTTGCCGGTGGCGGCACGCACCAGCGCGCCGACCACATGGGTGTCGCCGGTGCTGTAGGCCCAGACCGTGCCGGGCGCGGCGACGCGCGGGCGCTCCGCCATATAGCGCATGATCGCGCCGGGTTGCTGGGCGATCTGCAGTTCGAGCATATGACGCCGCTCGGAGGCTGGATTGGTCTGGGTGTCGTCCCAGCGCAGGCCCGAAGTCATCTGCATCAGCGTCCTGATCGTCACGCCCTCATAGGCGCAGCCGGCGAGCTCGGGTAGATATTTGGTGACGGGATCGTCAACGCCGGCGATGTAGCCGTTCTGGATCGCGGTGCCGACCAGCGTGGTGCTGACGGATTTCGCGACCGACATCGACAGCCATTTGGTGCCTGCACCGATGCCGAGATCGTAATGCTCGAGCAGCACCTCATCGTTCTGCATCACCAGTAGGCCGGCGATGCGGTTGCGCGCGACATAGTCGTAGATATCGTAGGTCGCGCCGCCCGAGATGATGGGGAATTCCGGCAGCGTCCGACGGGCGTGGATCAACGACCGCACCGGCGCGCCGGCGCGAATGATGCGGGTGTCGAAGGTGGTGCCGAAGTTCTGGAAGGTCTGCAGGTGATCGCGCGGCATCAGCCTTCCGCTGTACGTACCGATCAGGGCCTCGACGTCGCTGCCGGTTTTGGTATCGATCGCACCGTTTGCGCTGCCGGCACGTCTCAGCATCCCCGTCAAACTCAATGTCCCCTATGCCTGTCACATGCGGTCGAAGCGCCGACGTCGCATTATGGCAGTGGAGGCTGGCCGCTGAGAGGTGCGAAGGCGGAAGCGCCCGGTGCACGGCGATCACCATGGTCAGTAGGAAGTCTCGGCGAATACAAGCCATCGGGGCTTTCTCATGAAGAGAGCCGGACCATGATCTAGGGAGACGAATGGATTCAAACGGCAAGCCGTGTGGTGCTCACGAATGCTCGATTGCCGGCGAGGTTTTGACGGGACCTGAGGGGTGCCCGCACGCAACAGTCAATTATACAGTCATTGGAAAATTCGAGCAGTGATTTCGTGCGGAAGCATTTTGGCAAAAGCGTTCGTCGACGAGTGCCGCAATCACCCGCGCATCGTTCGAGTTATCGGACAGCGGAAAGCTGAGCTTCAGAGAAACATGCTTCGCTCAATCGGAGCAGACCAAGCCCAGCGGGGCTTGGCTGATTTGAACGATTCTAAGAATGTAAGATAGAACAGCCGAAGAGCGTCGTTTCGTTGAGTGCCCACTCACTCGCGCGAATCATGCTCTGGTTCAGCGCGGCCACAGCATTGTGAAGGACCGACGTCGATACCGACGGGTTCAACGATAATTGATGCCGGATGCGCTCGCTGAAATGTGTGCTGTAGCGCGCAATGCTGTGCTCTATACCCCGCCGCCAGGGGGCGTCGGGAGAGACGCAAATGAATTTGAATGCCGCAATTGCCGCGGCTAACCGTAATGGTCGGCCCGAACGTAGTGAAGCAAACGGAGCCGGTGGAAACGGATCCGATCCGAACGTGCGGTCCGATCAGAACCCGAGTGCGGAGCGCGGCCAGCCGACCTGCCTCGTAGTCGAGGACGATCGCACCATGCGGCACCTCGTGATGAACTATCTCGAGGAGCACGACATTCGTGCGCTGTCCGCGTCGGGGCGGGACGAGGTCACTGGTCTCTTGGTTACGCGCGAACCTAATCTCGTCATCCTCGACCTGCGGCTTGGCCAGGAAGATGGTCTCGATCTATTGCGCGAAATCCGTTCACACTCCGACGTGCCCGTGATCATCACGACCGGCCATCGCCGCGACGAGATCGATCGCGTCGTCGGCCTGGAGCTCGGCGCCGACGATTACATCACGAAGCCATTTGGCCTGAGGGAGCTGCTGGCACGGATCCGCGCGGTGCTGCGCCGGCGCGAGACCGGACAGACCGCGCCGCGCGATCCGGAGAAAGGCCGTTATCGATTCGGCGGCTGGCAACTCGATCGGCGCAGCCGGCGTCTTTCCGATCCGAGCGGCACGCAGGTCGCGCTGACGAAGGGCGAATACGCGCTGCTGGTTGCCTTCCTCGACGCGCCGCAACGGCCGCTCTCGCGCGAGCAGCTTTTGCAGGCCACCCGCGTGCACGAGGATGTCTTCGACCGCAGTATCGACGTGCAGGTCTTGCGTCTGCGCCGAAAGCTGGAAGGCGATCCGAGCACGCCGAAGGTCATCCTGACCGAACGCGGCGTCGGCTATGTGTTCGCGCTTTCGGTCGAGCGGCTCTGACGATGGCCAATCGCGCCATGCGGCGGATGGTCGCAAGTTCTGCTTCGACGCATCTCACAGTCGGGGCCGCGGGCGCAGCGGGTTCCATTACAATGGTAGCCCTTAATTCCGGGGCTGGAATGCTGTCGCAACATGCAAACGGCAATCTCTCGAGGGTGAAAAAACCTCGGGAGATGTCAATGAAGTTGGACAGGAAGAAACTGCCCGCCAGCCGATGGCGGACCGACCGTCGCACGAGCGTCGTGCGCCGGTACCCGATGCGAGCGGTGACGACGCACGCAAGTCCCGCCAGCGAGCGGCCGTCCGTGAATGGTGCCTTGTGGTGGCCCTCAAGGCTGATGCTGAAAGCCGTCGGGACGTTCGCCGTCTGCAGCGACGTTGCATTCCACAGCGTCATTCTCTCGCTGATGTCCTGGACGGTCGCCCAGGTGTTGGAGGGGTGCGCCGCTTACGCGCAAGGCATGTATCCTTACGCGCTGGATCCCGACGAGCTGCGCGGCCACCATCCGCCTGCCATCATCGAATTGCGAAGCCTCGAAAGCCGCGGCGATGCCGAGAATAGCAACATCGCATACCTGGAAAGCCGCGGGAATCGTCGGCAATGATGCGGTTATGGTCGCTGGTCGGATATCGGCGAAGCCGAACGAATCTTGCGGCTGCGCAGGCCTCCGCTCTGCCGGAAATGCTGCGTGCGCGCCGCTGGCCGCCATGGGCTTGCGCAGCGCTCCTCTTGATCGCCACCGGTGCAGCTACGCAAACCATCCCGACCGCTCCCGCTTCGCGCCCGATTCCCATCGCCGATCAGGAGCCGATCACACCCATTCCAGAGCCTACCGCGACCGATCCGCTCAAGCTTGCCCTCGGGGAGCGGTTGTTTACGGACACCCGCCTGTCGAATGATGGGAAGCTGGCGTGCTCCTCTTGTCATGACATCACTACCAATGGCGCCAGCCGCGATTCCGCGATGGTGAGACATGACGGTTCAGATGCTCCATTTGATACATTGACGATCTTCAACGCGGCGCTCAGCTTCCGCCTGAACTGGGAAGGCAATTACCGCACGCTCGAATCGCAGGCCGAATCGTCCCTGGAGAATCCGGCCAATATGGCCACCAGCATGGAGGACATCGTCGCCAGGCTGAATGCCGATCCCGAAATGGTGCGGCAATTTCGTGCCGCCTACGGCCGCGCGCCGGACCGCGCGTGCGTCCTCGACGCATTGGCAACCTTTGAGAAATCGCTGATTACGCCAGGAAGCCGCTTTGATCGTTGGCTGGCCGGAGATACGACCGCATTGTCAGCCGCGGAGCTTGGCGGTTACGAAATATTCAAGTCGTTTGGCTGCATCTCCTGCCACCAGGGAGTGAATATCGGTGGCAATCTGTTCCAGCGCCAGGGGATATTCCGTCCGCTGGTCCACGCGAAGCCTGATGTCGTCCGCGTGCCGAGCCTGCGCAATGTGGCGACGACGGCGCCCTATTTTCATGACGGCAGTGCGGCCACGCTCGAGGAGGCGGTGCGCAAGATGGCGGCGGCGCAGCTCGACCGCACCTTGACCGATGACCAGGTCACCGCGCTCGTCGCGTTCCTGCAGACGCTGACCGGAAACTATCGTGGCATACCCGTCAAGGGATCGCCGCCATGACGCCGCTTCGCGCCCTCGCGATCGTATTCGCGCTCGTCCTGCTGCTGACCTGGCTGTCGCTGCGCGCGATCAATCCGGAGGCCGAGCAGTTCGATCGCGCGCTCGCCGAACTTGAGCGTTTTGCAATGCTGGACAGCTCGCTCTATCGCGACGTTTTCACCGCGCGCGCCGGCACCCTGCGCAACTACGATCCGCTGGTCCGCGAGACCAATGCGATGCACAAATCGCTCGACCGCTTGCGACAGTCGGCGGCGATCGACGCCGAAACGAGCGAAGCGGTGGGCCGCCTTGAGGCGTCGCTCGCGCGACAGGAGGAGCTCGTCGACCGATTCAAGAGCGACAATGCGCTCCTGCACAATTCGCTGACGTTCTTCGAGCGCTTCAGCCTCCACGCGACGACGGGCGATCTCGGGCCTTCGATCAGCGCCGCCGCGGCGGCGATGCTGCAACTCACCCTCGACACGTCGGACAGCGCGGTACGCGAGGTCAAGGATCGACTGGACAGCCTCGCCGATCGGGCGCGCCCGTTCGATGGCGATGTCATCGGACCGTTGCTGGCGCATGGACGGCTGCTTCAGGGCCTGCTGCCCGCGGTCGATGGCGTGCTGAAGGAGATGCGGGCGATCCAGCCGAGGCTCGAGCAGGAACAGCTCCGCAGCCTGCTCCTCGTGCGGCAAAACGAGTCGAGAGCCACAGCACGGGAATTTCGTTGGCTGCTCTACGTGACATCGCTGGTCCTTGTCGCGTTCCTGGTGCACCTCGGTCTTCGCGTGCGTTCGCATGCGAGGGCGCTTGAACGCCGCGCGACGTTTGAGCATGTGATTGCGGGCATTTCGATGCGCTTCATCGACGTGCTGCCCGAGAACCTGGATGGCGAGATCGAACGCGCCCTTGCCGACTTGATGCTGTGCACCGGCTGCGACCGTACCTATGTTGTGTGGTCCGGGACTACCCCTCGGCTGTACGGCTGGTCGAGGGCGGGCAGGGACTTTCCTCCCGGCTGGCCGGAAGGCGCGCCGGCACTTGCGGCTCGATTCGCGCCCACCGTGGACGGCGTGGTCCACGTCCCGAACGTCAATTCGTTGCCGGTCGGCGCAGACAGAAGGGCGTTGATGGATGTTGGCCTCGGTGCGTGGGCCTGCGTGACCGGCGTCGACCAGGAGGGCACCAGCGTTGCGCTGGGTTTTGACAGGATTGGCCGCCCCTGCCGGGTGACGGATACCGTCGAACTCAGTCTTTTGCGCATGGCGCTCGATATCATCATGTACGCCGTTGGGCGGCACGCGATGGAACGGGAACGATGGCGCCTCGAGGAGCGCCTGCAGCAGGCGCGCCGCATGGAGCGGATCGGCACGTTCACAAGCGGCATCGCCCATAACTTCAACAATATCCTCGGCGGGATCCTCGGCCACTCCGAAGTGATCGAGGAGCAGCTCGGCCAGAACAACCGCTTCGCGCAGAATCTCCGTGCGATCCGCCGCGGGGCAGAGCGGGCGCGCGACCTGGTCGAGCAGATCCTCCTGTTCGGACGGCACCGCGACGCGCGGCGCAGGCCGCTCAGTGCGCATAGCCTCGTGACGGAAGCAGTTTCGCTGCTGAACGTTTCGCTGCCCGGTAACGTCGATCTCGCGATCCGCGAGCCGCTGGCGACCGCGATCGTGTCGGGCGAGCCTGCGCAGTTGCAGCAGGTGATCCTCAACCTCTGCAACAATGCCGCGCAGGCGATCGGCGATCACGGCCGTGTCGAAATAGCGATGGACATCCGCGAAATCACCGAAATCCGTTCGCTCAGTCACGACACGCTTCAGCCGGGCCGCTATGTCTGTATCGTGGTCACCGATACCGGCCGCGGCATGGACGATGCGACACTGGCGCGGATCTTCGAGCCGTTCTTCACCACCCGTTCTTCCGGAAACGGATTGGGACTGGCGACGGTGCGCGAGATCGTACATGAGCATGGCGGGGCGATGAACGTGCAGAGCGTTCCCGGCAAGGGCAGCCGCTTCGAGGTTTGGCTGCCTTGCGTGGCGATGGCCGCGCCGATCTCGGACATCAAGCCGGCGATGCTGCCGGTGGGAAAAGGCGAGACCGTGATGATGGTCACCAGCGACCAGGCGCGATTGCTGCGGGACGAGGAAACGCTGGCGGCGATCGGCTACGAGCCGGTTGGATTCGGCACGGCTGCTGCGGCGTGCGCCGCATGCAGCGCCAAGCCCGACCGGTTCGATGCGGCGATCGTCGGCTATTTCGGATCGACGGCGGCGTCGCTGGAAGCGGCGGCGGCGCTGCATGCGGCGGCGCCACAGCTTCCGATCGTGTTGGCGGCGAGATCGACCGAGGAGATCGGCGCCGACACTTTGGTGGCCACCGGCATCAGCGACGTCGTGCATTGGCCGCTTGTCACGTCGGAAGTCGCGGCTGCGCTCAGCAATTGCGCGGCACGCAGGGAACCGGAAGCAAAACCGCAGGTCCGCTCATTGCGTGCGTCGCGTCCCGAACCCGCGGACGCGGGCTCGCCATCGCTGTCGTCGCGGCTACGGCGTCCGATCGGCCCGCGGCGGCAGCCTTATGCCAAGTCTTAGCTGCCAAGTCTTAGCGCTTCGGTTCTGACGGAATCAGAACCGAAGCGGTAGATTCTTGTTTGACGCGTTTTCTTCACGCGAACCGGTGTCCACTTCGCTCGAAAACGCTCTGGCCCCTACGCCACCATATCGCGGACCAGGGGCACGACCTTGCGACCGTAGAGCTCGATGCTGCGCATCAGCTTTTCGTGCGGCAACGGGCCGGCCGAGTATTTGAGCTGGAAGCGCGCGATGCCGAGCGCCTTGACGGTGGCGGCAATCTTTCGTGCGACCGTCTCGGGCGAGCCGACATAGAGCGATCCGTGGTCGGCCTCGCGCACGAACTCGTCGCGGCCCATTGGCGGCCAGCCGCGCTCCCTGCCGATACGGTCGCGCATGGCCTTGTAGTCGGCGAACAGCTCTTCGCGCGCTTGCTCATCGCTGTCGGCGACATAGCCCGGCGAATGCACCCCGATCGGCTTGACCGGGCGGCCGAGTTGCTTGAACGCGCGGTGGTAGAGTTCGACATAGGGCGCGAAACGCTTGGGGTCGCCGCCGATGATCGCGAGCATCAGCGGCAGGTCATATCGCGCGGCGCGCACCACGGACTCCGGGCTGCCGCCGACGCCGATCCAGGTTTTCAGCCGGCCGTGCTCGACCTGTGGAAATACGAGCTGGTTGTTCAGCGGGGCGCGCAGCTTGCCCTGCCAGGTCACCGGCTCCTGCTTCAACAATTCGACGAACAGGTCGAGCTTCTCCTCGAACAGCGCCTCGTACTGGTTGAGGTCGAAGCCGAACAGGGGAAAGGATTCGGTGAACGAGCCGCGGCCGAGGATCACCTCGGCGCGGCCGTTCGAGGCCGCATCGACGGTCGAAAAGCGCTGGAAGACGCGGATCGGATCATCCGAGCTCAGCACCGTCACGGCGGAGCCGAGCCGGATTCGCCTGGTGCGTGCTGCGATCGCCGCCAGCACCACTTCGGGCGCGGAGATCGCGAAATCAGCGCGATGGTGCTCGCCAAGGCCGATGAAATCGATCCCGATCTCGTCGGCAAGAACAGCTTCGTCAACGACATTGCGGATCACCTGCGCATGCGGCAGCGGTGCGCCGGCGGCATCACGGGTGACGTCGCCAAAGGTATCGAGCCCAAATTCCAGCGATGTGGTCATTGTCATATTCCGGTTTGGCACGGCTTGGCACAGCGCGCCGCGAGCTTCCAATCTTTAGAAAAGGGGAGGGCCGGCCCGGACGGGCAGGCGTTGGTAGACTTAACCGCGACATAATGACTGGCCAGCGACAGGCAAGGCCAGGCCACGAAACGCTTGGTTTCCCGCATTATGCCCGACCATCGGCGCTCGCCACCCCAATGGGTCATCACCCGGGCAGGAACCTGACTTCCGCTGAGGCGTTTCAACAGAGCGGTGGGAGCAGATGAACGTTCGGATAGAGAAGGTGCAATCGGCCGAGACAATATTGCTGCCCCGCAGCTCATCCGTGCTCGTTCCGGGCGCCACCATCTGGAGAAAATGCGACGCCGGTCGCGTCGCCGTCCTGAACGACGCCGCGGAATATTTTGGTGTCTTGCGGGAGGCGCTGCTGCTCGCCGAGAGGCAGGTCTTCATCATCGGGTGGGACATCCACTCCGAGACTCCGCTTGTCGGGCCATCCGGCGCGGCCGACGACGGCTTGCCAGATACGCTTGGTCCGTTCCTCAAGGCCCTGGTCGAGCAGAAGGACAATCTCGACATCAATATCCTGGTCTGGGATTTCGCGGCACTCTATGCGCGGGAGCGGGAGCGCCATTCGGCCAGGAAATTAGCCAGCCCCACCAACCGCGTCCACATCTGCCTGGATTCCAGCCTGCCGCTCGGCTCGGCGCAGCATCAGAAATTCGTCGTGATCGACAATTCGCTCGCCTTCGTCGGCGGGCTCGACCTCACGATCCGGCGCTGGGACACATCCGAACATGCGCTACATCACTCATTTCGCAAGGATCCGGCCGGTGTTGCCTATCCGCCGTTCCACGACGTGCAGTGCATGGTGGATGGCGCCGCGGCGAGAGCGCTTGGCGAACTCGCGATCCGGCGCTGGAACGCGGCGGGCTGCGGCACGATGCCGATCGCGATCTACCATGCAGAGCGATGGCCAGACTCGGTCGCTTCGCAAGCCGAAAACATTCCGCTCGGCATCGCGCGAACGGAACTCGGAACGCGCTTTGAGCCTCCGGTGCACGAGGTCGAGCGGCTGTTTTACGCGTCGATCGCCACGGCAAAAAAGCTGATCTACATCGAGAACCAGTTCACCAGCTCAGCCGAGATCGCCGAGGCGCTCGCAAGGCGGATGCGCGAGGTACCGGAGCTGCGCGTCCTGATCGTCACCCCGAAGCGGCACGCATCATGGCTGGAGTCGCGGACCATGCAAAGCGGTCGCGGCGACTTTGTCGGTCCATTCCATCGCGCCGAGGTCGCCTCGCGCATTCGCATGCTCTACCCGCTGACAAGAGACGGTGACAATGCTGTTCCCGTCATGGTCCACAGCAAGCTCATGACGATCGACGATGAATTCCTGCGGATCGGCTCGTCCAATATCAACAACCGCTCGATGGGGGCGGATACCGAATGCGACCTGTGCTTCGAGGCCACCGATGACGGACATCGCCGGTTCATCCGCAATGTCCGCCATCGGCTGCTCGCGCATCACTGCGGGTTAAGCGAAAGCGCGATCGCGGCCAATGAGGAATGCCTGCTTGAATTCCTTGACGCGCATGCCGCATCGCGCGCCGAGAAGGTGCTGCTTCCCGTGGATCTGGAGGATGCCCGGTTTGGTCCGTTCACCGAGATCCTGCAGCCGATCGCCGATCCGAAGGAGCCGCTCGATCTGCAGCGCGCGGCGGATCGGACGTGGACGGCAAGGACGATGGCGGTCGTCCTGGGAATCATCGCGTCGCTCGTGCTGCTGACGCTGGCCTGGCGTTACTCGTTCCTGAGCAGCTATACGGATGTCGGTTACGTGGCGGGCTTGATCGGAAAATATGCGCAATCACCGCTAGGTCCGCCGGCTGCCGTTCTTGCGTTCCTCGTCGGCGGCCTCGTGATCTTCCCTGTCGTCGTCCTGATCGCCGCGACCGCCGCCGCGCTTGGGCCCGTCAAAGGGTTTGTCGCGGCTGCCATCGGCGTGCTGTCGAGCGCCACATTGCTGTTCTTCATCGGGCGCGTTCTTGGCCAGGAGCGCCTGCAATCGATGCTCGGACGTCGCGCCCTGCGAGTCCAGGAACGCATCATCGGCAAAGGCGTGCTCGCGATTGCGATGATTCGCATGGTGCCGGTGGCGCCATTCTCCGTGGTCAATGTGCTGGCCGGCGCCAGCCGTCTCAGGCTGACCGATTTCCTGATCGGAACCGCGTTCGGCATGGCGCCCGGGATCATCGCGATGGCCGCGCTTGGTGCGCAGATTGCGGACTTTGCGAGGCACGCCTCCTGGTGGGGCGCGCTGCAGCTTGGATTGATCATCGCGATCTGGCTGCCGCTCTGCCTGGCAGCGCAATTCGTCGTGACATGGTTGGCCGGGCGGCGCAGATGACCGACGTGATCCGGGTGATGACGTGGAACGTGCACGGCACGTTCAACCTGAACAGCAGGTTCGACCTCGATGGCGTCTGTTCTATCTTACGAAAATGGTCGCCCGATATCGTGGCGCTGCAGGAGATCGATTCGCGTGGTGCGACGGAGGATCCGTTCCTGCGGCTCGTCGGCGTCATCGGCGTGCATCGCGTGGAAGCGCGCTCGATCGTCACCGAGGATGGCGATTATGGTCAGGTCCTCCTGAGCCGCTATCCTTTCATTGGCTCTCCCATCATCACCGACGTATCCTATCAGGAACGCGAGCCGCGCCGCGCGATCTCCGCAACGGTCGATACACCCCTCGGTCACGTGTCGGTCGTTGCGACGCATCTTGGATTGAGCATCCATGAAAGGCACGCCCAGGCGCTGGCGCTGGCCGATCTCGCCAAGGCGCCGCGGACCATCGTGCTCGGCGATTTCAACGATTGGTTTTGGGTGAAATCGGTGCGGCGCGTGCTGGTTCGGTCTTGTCCGGTGCGGACACGGCTGCGGACCTTTCCCTCCCGCTTGCCGCTTCTTCGTCTCGACCGCATCTATGTCGATCGTGACGGCGACATCCTCAAAGCCTGGACCGATCGCGAAGCGAGGCGCTACTCGGATCATCTCCCCGTCGTGGCGGATATCGTGTTCGCTGGATAGGCGCGGGATCATTCCGTCCATTTTTGATGATCGGCGTAGAAGGCGCCTCGCGCCGTGCTTCAAAAATTTGGATAGCCATTTCATTGACCAAAACGGGCTTTCCCGGGATATTCGATGCAGCAGATTGTGCTGCTTCGGGGTTACCGCATGAGAGCAAGAGACCGGAAAGTGGTGGGCGATATGCGCAAGCGCATGACCCGTCGCTGTGTCTCGGCGGCGACCGGAGCCTGTTGCTGATTCCCGCCTAGTTACCGACCTCAACCATGAATCAGACGGGAGCGCCGCAGCAGCGGCGAACGAGCACACATGTCCAAAGCCTATGTCATCGAAGTTTCCAACCAGACCGCCGGCATCGTCGTGGGTGACGAGCGCGGCTTCCGCTTCTTCTCTTCCGAACGCGCGTTCGACAGTCTCGAGGGCGGCCATTTCGGCTCGGCCCGCGCCGCGGAGCGCGCAGCACGGGCGCTGATCGAGCGGCGTCGACGCCCCGACAATCGAACGGCATTCTGACCGCACATGAAAGGACGGATCATGACCGCAAGACAAGGCCGCCGGGTTCGTAGCATGTGTGGCGAGCCACTGCTGCCGGTCGAGAACCAACTGATCGGCTGGAGCCTTTGCATCGGCGTGGTGGCGCTGATGATCCTGGTCGCGATCAATCACTTCGTGCCGATCGCGGTGTAGGCCGCGAGGTCATCTCTCCCGCTCGCGGGAGAGGGAGTACGGCAATCTTCAATGCGCGCCGCCGGCGGCGCCGCCGCCCTTCGGCTTGCCGGTCAAGAGGATCGCGATGGCGGCGAGCACGAGCACGAAGCCCAGCACGGCGAATGTATCGCTGTATCCCATCACCAGCGCCTGGCGTTTCACGGCGTTGCCGAGTGCGATGATCGCCTGGTGCCTTGCGGCTGCCGGATCGGCCATGCCGTGGGCCATGAAGTAGTTCGTCATCTCGGCGAGGCGCTGACGCACCTCCTCGCGCGCGAGGTCAACCGACTGACCGATGATGTTGGAATGGAACTGCTCGCGCTTGGTGGCGATGGTCGCAAGCAGTGCGGTGCCGATCGCGCCGCCGAGGTTGCGCATCATGTTGGAGATGCCGGAAGCGGCCGCTGCATCCTGCGGCGCGACGCTGCCGAGGCTCACGGCGCTGAGCGGGGCCAGCATCAAGGCCTGGCCGATGGCGCGGATGATGTTGGGGACGAAGAGCTGGTCGCCGGCATAGTTGAGCGACATCTGCGTGTTCATAAAGCAGCTTGCCGCGAACAGCGCCATCCCTACGGCCGCGATATAGCGGGCATCGAAGCGCTGCATCAGTTTCGGCACCAGCGGGATCAGGATGAGCTGCGGCAGGCCGGTCCACGCCAGCACCTGGCCGATTTGCTCGGCGTTGTAGAGTTGCACCTGGCCGAGATAGGCCGGCAAGAGATAGACCGAGCCGAACAGCGCAAAGCCGACGAACACGGCCGAAATCGTGCCGAAGCCGAAACTGCGCTGGGCGAGCAGCCGCAGCCGGATCAGCGGCTTCTCCACGACGAGTTCGATGATCACGAACAGCGACAGGCTGACCGCGGCGACAATGGCAAGCTTCACGATGAAGGGCGAGCCGAACCAATCGTCCTTGTTGCCTTCCTCCAGCACGGTCTGCAGCGCCGAGAGGCCGATCGCCATGGTCGCGATCCCGAGCCAGTCGCCCTCGCGCAACAGGCCGAGCTGCATCGGCTGCCGCTCCAGCGTCAAATAGAGCATGGTCACCATGACCGCGGTCGGCACCACGTTGACGAAGAAGATGGTCTGCCAGCCGTAGTTCTCGGTGAGATAGCCGCCGATGGTCGGGCCGATTGCCGGCGCAAAGGTCACGGCGATCGAGAACATCGCAAGGCCGATCGGCTGCTGCGCCTTGGGCAGCTTGGTGAACACCAGCGTGAACGCCATCGGGATCAGGACGCCGCCGAAAAAGCCTTGCAGCGCGCGCATCGCGATCATCGATGGCAGGTCATGGGTGAAGGCGCAGGCGACGGAGAAGATGGCAAACAGCGTGGCGTGGCCGATCATGATGTTGCGGAACGAGAACACGCGGCTGAGATAGTCGGTGAGCGGAATCACCACGATCTCGCCGATCAGGTATGACGTCGAGATCCAGGAACCGTTGTCGACGCCGGTGCCGATGCCGCCCTCGATGTTGAGGAGCGAGGCGTTGGTGATCTGGATGTTGAGGATCGCCATGAAGGCGCCGATCATCGCCGCGAGTATGGAGATCCACACCGTGGCGCTGGCCCGGTTCGGGTCGACAGCCGCACGCGGCAGGGGGGCTATGGCCGATAATGTGAGGTCCGACATGACGTCACCTCTGGGCAATCGAAGTCGTTGGCTTCGGCGTTGCGACCGGCTGCTGCAGGGCGTCGCCGTGCGACTGTGTATCGATCGTCGGGATCACCGACATGCCGGGGCGCAATTCGACGGGCGTGGAGTCGAGCAGGATTTTCACGGGGATGCGCTGCACCACCTTGGTGAAATTGCCGGTGGCGTTGTCCGGCGGCAGTAATGCGAACTCCTGGCCGCTGGCCGGCGCGAGTGAATCGACGTGGCCGTGCACGACCTCGCCCGGGAACATGTCGACGGAAATGTCCGCCTTCTGTCCCTTGCGGACGTCGGTGAGCTGGGTCTCCTTGAAGTTCGCCACCACATAGGCGCCGGTCGCCGGCACCAGCGACATCAATTGCGTGCCGGCCTGCACGAACTGACCGACGCGCAGCGTGCGGTTGCCGACTACGCCGTCGATCGGCGCTGTGATCGTGGTGTAGCCGAGGTTCAGCTCGGCCTGTTGTTCGATGGCCTCGGCGCGCGCGGTCGCCGCCACCGCCTGCGTGATCTCCGCCTTCAGCAGTTCGACCTGCTTTCGCGCCGAAGCGAGGTTGGCGATGTCGCGCTGGACGGCGGCTTGCGCGCTGGCGTGGCGCGATTGCGCCTGTTGCGCGTTCTGCACGCTGCCATAGCCTGTTGTGGCGAGGTCGGTGTAGCGCTTGTTCTCCTGCGCGGCGAAGGTCTGCGTCGCGGTGTCGACGTCGAGCGTCGCCTTCGCGGCCTCGATCACCGCCTGCTGGACGTCGAGCTGCGCATGCTTGCTGGCAACGGCGGCCCGGGCGGCTTCGACATCGGCTTTGGCCTGGTTCAGCGCCACCTTGAAATCACGCTCGTCGATCCGCGCCAGCACCTGGCCGGCCTTCACGCGCTCATTGTCGCCGACCAGCACCGCGCTGAGATAGCCCGACACCTTCGGCGCGATCGTGGTGTTGTCGGCTTTGACATAGGCGTCATCGGTGGAGACGAGGAAGCGGCCGACGGTCCAGTAGTCCCAGCCGTACCAGGCGGCGCCCGACAGCGCGGCGACGGCGATGCCCGCGAAAGCGATCCGCCGCAGCCTGCCCTTGATCGATGCCGAGGCAACCGGGGCGGGGACGACCGGCTCCGGCGTCGGCGCGAGCCGCTGCACTTCGGCGACCGAGAGCGGGCGTTCGACCTCTAGCGTCGGGGAATGCTGGTTCATGACGGCCCTCCTGACTTTCTATCCCCTTGCCAGGACTGGATAATTTCAGATCACGGGCACGGGACAATTAGGAAACTTGATGTTTTCCAAAATAGGCGCCATATTGGGTCTGTCAATGGAATGACAGGCGTCATCTTAAAGCATGGCTCAATGGCATGACGGTCACGACAAGACAGGGCAGAGCGGACAAAGGCGCTGCGGCACCCGAGCGTCGCAGCCGGGGCAGGCCGCCGCTGCGTTCCGATGACGAGACGCGGATGGTGATCTTTGATGCCGCGCGGCGGGAATTCGCCGCCAGCGGCTTCGCGGCGACCAGCATGGATGACGTGGCGCGCCGCGCCGGCGTTTCGACGAAGACGCTCTACCGGCTCGTTTCCGGCAAGCAGGCCCTGTTCGAGGGGATGGTCGCGGACCGGATGGACCGGTTCATTTCGGGCGTGCGGCTGCGCGCCTGCGACGGCAGCAACATCAAAGGTGCGTTACGCGAGGCCTGTCTTGCCTGCGCCGAACTGATCCTGGATGGCGAGGTGATCGCGTTGCAGCGCCTGATCCTCGCCGACAGCGACAAATTCCCCGATATAGCGGAGAGTTTCTACAAGAGTGCGATGCGGCGAACGGTGACTACGCTGGCAAACTGGTTGCGGACGCAACAGCAGCGCAGCCTGATCGCGCTTCGGGAGATCGATCCGGAGGCGGCGGCCGGCATGCTGCTTGGCATGATCGTCTTCGCGCCGCAGCGCGCCGTATTGTTCGGCCGTGAAGCACCGCCCGACCGTGCCGAACTCGAGCGCCGCGCTGAGGCCTGCGCGACTCTGTTCCTCGAAGGCTGTGCCGTCCAGCGCTGACCTGCCTGTCCTGTGGAGAGCTGTCCCAATCGGGTCCATAAATGGAACTTTGTGCCGAGTTCCCAGTTTGTCAAAGTTGGGGACGGGCATCTTGTCACGGCACGGACATGGCTCGCAAAAATTTGGTTCGGACGTCAATCCTGACAATTCTGCTCGTCGTTCCAGCGGGAGCCTCGATGGCCCGCGATGACGGGCGCTATTCCAACTCGCCACTCAAACCCTGGTTCGATAGCCTGAAGAGCAAACTCGGCCCTTGCTGCTCGGACGCCGACGGCGTCGCGGTGGCCGATCCGGATTGGGAGTCCAAGGATGGGCATTACCGGGTCCGTCTGGAGGGACAATGGATCATGGTGCCGGATGAGGCCGTGATCACCGAGCCGAACCGCGCTGGCCGGACCATGGTCTGGCCGATGAAGGGCACCACAGGAATCACGATCCGCTGCTTCATGCCGGGAAGCATGACGTAGAGGTCTTGTGCGGCCGTAGCCCGGGTGGAGCGAACGCGTAACCCGGGACGCCTGCATAGGCATCGTAGAGTTACACACCGCTAAAACGACTCCGCCCAGGGGCGGAGGTCGAGCTCAAGGGTCCAGGCGCTGCGGTGCTGATGGTGCAGCACCCAATAGGCCTCGGCGATGGCGGCGATGTTGAGCAGGCCGTCCGGCCCGCGCTCCTCCTTCAATTGCGGCCGCAGGCTCATGAGCCGATCGCCCTCAATGCCGCCGTCGATCACGACATGGCCGACATGGATGCCCTGGGGTCCGAATTCCCGCGCGATGCTCTGCGCCATCGCGCGCAGCGCAGCCTTGGCGGCGGCAAACGGCGCGAAATGGGCCTTGCCGCGCAGCGAGCCGCTCGCTCCCGTGAACACCAGCGTGCCGCCGCCGCGCGACAGCAGCGCGGGGATTGCCGCCTGCGCCAGGTGAAAACCGCCGAGCGCATGCTCGCGCCAATGCGACTCGAACTGCTCTTCGCTTATCTTCAGGAAGGGCGCCCACCGGTTCGAGCCGGCATTGTGGACCGCCATCGCAAGCGGCGCGAGCTTTTGCGCCGCCTCGACGAAGCGCGCGACATCGCCGGGCTTGGAGACATCGCCGACGACATGGGCAACCTTGGCGCCGGCGGCCGCAAGCTCCGCGGCGGTCGCCGCGAGCTTCTCGGCATTGCGGCCTGCGATTGCGACCGGGTACCCGCCCGCCGCGAACCGGCGAGCGATCGCCGCGCCCACCCCCTGGGACGCGCCGACGCCCGCGATCAGCACGCTGCCCTGCGGCGCCGTCGGTTCGAGAATGGATGGGCTGGCCATGATATGTTCCCCTGGCTTTGAATGACGGGCATAATACAAGAGGGGCTGATATAGGGGGACGTCCGGTCGATGCGAAGTCCCACCGCCGATTATCTTTTTGGCATGCGCTTGGGCTGATTGCCCGTCATTGCGAGGAGCGAAGCGACGAAGCAATCCATGCCGCAACAAGCGGAGAGGTGGATTGCTTCGCTTCGCTCGCAATGACGGGGAGTTCGGAACCGCGCTCTACGCGTCCTCCGGCTTCTGCGGATTTCCGAGCCGCGCGAAGACGACGGCGAGGATACATCCGGCGACGATGCCGAAGGTGAGATCCTTGAAGATCGTCAGTGCGAAGGTCGGCACCAGCACCACGCCGCTGCGCCAGTCCTTCACCAGGCGGACGAACTCCTCCTTCTCCGCCATGTACCAGCACACCACGACCAGCACGCCGGCAAGGGCCGCGAGCGGGATGTAGCGCGCCAGGGGCGCGGCAACGAGCATGAACAGCAGCAGATAAACGGAATGCAGCATCCCGGAGAGCGGGCTGCGGCCGCCGGCGCGGATATTGGTTGCCGTGCGCGCGATGGTGCCGGTGACGCTGATGCCGCCGAACAAGGCGGAGGCGATGTTGGCAATGCCTTGTGCGACTAGCTCCATGTTGGAACGGTGCCTGCGACCGGTCATGCTGTCGGCGACTTTTGCCGACAGCAGGCTCTCGACGCCGCCGAGCAACGTGAACGAGAACGCCGCCGGCAAGACCTTCAGCAGAAGGTCGTAGGAGATATCAGGCACCTGCGGCGCCGGCAGGCTGTGGGGGATTTCACCGAAACGGGTGCCGATGGTCTCGACCGGCAGTTGCAGCACCAGCGCCACGACCGAGGCGATCGCAATGGCGATCAGCATTCCCGGCCAGGTCGGCCGCCACTGCCGCACCGCGAAGATGATCGCCGCCGTCCCGGCACCAACGCCGAGTGCGGCCCAATTCAGGGTCGGAAGCGCACGGCCAAGCACAATCAGCTTTGCGAGCAGGGGCCCCGGCTCGGGACCGGCGAGCGTCAGTCCGAACAGGTCCGTGATCTGGCTCGCAAAAATGGTCACCGCGATTCCGCAGGTGAAGCCGACGGTCACGGGATGCGGCATGTAACGGATCAGCGAGCCGAGACCGGTCGCGCCGACCAGGGTCAGCATCACGCCGGACACCAGCACGGTAAGCAACAGGCCGTTGACGCCCAGCTGAGCGACGGTCGCCGCCACCAGCACGATGAAAGCGCCTGCCGGTCCGCCGATCTGAAACCGGCTTCCGCCGAGCGCCGAAACCAGAAAACCGCCGACGATGGCGGTGAAAAGCCCCCGTTCTGGGGTCACGCCGGAGGCCACCGCGATCGCCATCGAGAGCGGCAGCGCGACTACGGCCACGGTGAGGCCCGCAACGGCATCCTGGCGGAGTTTGTCGAGGCTGTAGCCCTCGCCCAGGGCGGTCATGAGCTTGGGGCGATAGAGATGGGCCGTCGAAGAACCGTCGGGCATGGTGTCAACCAGGAGAAATGCGAGTTTCTTGAATGCAAACTAGCCGAATCGAGCAGGGCAAGAAAATGCGCTCGATCAACAATCCTGCCCGGACAAATACGGGGTTGACCGCAGAATCCCGTCCAGAGCGTTTTCGAGCGACGTGGATACCGGTTCGCGTGAAGAACACGCGTCAAAACTAGAATCTAGAGCTTCGGTTTTGATTCAATCAGAACCGAAACTTTAGGTTGCAATCCTCCGGTATGCGACCGCAGCGCGCCGCAGCAGCCGCTGTTTTTGCTTCTTGTCCAGCAGTTCGAGCGGTTTTCGCTGGCGGCCCGCAGGGCTCGTCCTGATGCGCTGTTGCAGGCCTGCCACGAGCGCCCGCGCAGCCTCGGCGTCGTGCAGTTCGCCGAGAATCTGCTGCGCCTTGCGTAGCTGCTTTACGATCGCGCGCCACCGGGCGAAGTCCTTCTTCGCCAACACGTCTTCGGAGAACTCGATCGCATAGCGCAGCCGTTTGCTGGCCAGGCGAACGCGGTGCTGCTTGCGCCCGCTCATTCCCTGCAGGCCGCGGCTCTTCTTGACGAGCTTTTCATGCCAGCCGGCGAGCCGGCGCGCGTGGTACTCGGAGGCCGGCGATGCGCGGAGCCGCACCAGGCGGTGCTCGCTCATATGAGACCATGGGCCATGGTTGACCCAATCGACCATATCCTTGAACCAGCGGCGATAGCGATCTGATGCCAGCGCCCGTCTCAACTGGCGCTGGCTCTCGGCCCGGGCTGTCCTGAACAGCCGTTCGCGGGGAGCGTTCCCGATCGCGACATCAAGGTCGCGCGTGGCGCCAAGATATCCGTTAAGCCATTTCAATTCGGACTTCAGGCGCGGCCATTCGGAATCCTGCACCATGGGCTCAAAGAAAGCGATCGCCGCGCGAAAACGGGTCAGCGCCACACGCGTCTGATGCACGGCGACGGTATCGCCGTTGCGGGCGCCGCGATGGTGAGCCTTGACATCTTGGAGGCAGGCGGAACCCACGAGATGAAACACGGTCGCGCAGGGCATCTCTCCGCTCAGCCGTGCACGGGTCCTCTTGGGGCGGAAAATACGCTCCTTCGCGGACCTTTCCGATCGCTTCATAAGTGGCTCACGTCCCGGATGAGGACCCGCGAATCCTCGTCCGGCGGTTCCTGCCTCGATCAAATGGTTTTTGACGGCAGGCTGTCAAATAGACATTGCGCCAGATCAAGCAGCAATGCGTCGCACCTGCGAACAGTGTCGCGCGGTGCGTTAGCCGCCTGCATCACATTGGCGCGAGACGACACAAACATCCGGAACGACGACGTGTCTTTGGGTATCTTCAAACTTCAGGATGTCTTTCCGCAAAGTTCTGAGATGGCTCACGGTCCGAAGAAGTACCTCGAAACTTCAACAAGGCTCGAAGTATGACAGTCTCACTGTCAGTTTTTTCGCCGGATTTCTGAAGCGCAGAAGCATATGATGGCGGTCCTGCAAGTAGTCTGCTGTTGCCGTACCAACATGCAGAGATTTACGCCGATGCCGGCTCATCCCGTCGAGTACAACCTTTTCCAGTTGAACTTTCATTGCTTCAACTCTGTGCGGGCAATCTCTCTGACCCGCCCAATGCGTGCCAACCACAAGACGTCGAAAAAATGGGGCAGAAAAAATGGAGGAAGCAATATGACGCAGACCACTGTGACAAAAGTTGCCATTGCGATCCCGGCCTTCGCCTGTGCGGCGCTGCTTTCATTCAACTGGTCTGAACAGCGCGGCGTGACGCTGTCGGTTGAGAGCGCCCAGGCACGGGTCGGCCGCCCGTTGACGCCCGTGAGCGCTGCGGGTGTTGCGCGTCGGCAAACGCGCCGGGCCGCATACGGTGCTGGTATTGCAGGCGCCGCGGCGGTCGGAACGGCTGCGGCAGTCGGAACGGCTGCGGCGGTCGGTGCCACCTCACCCTCCTGGGGATGGGGAGGCGGCCCTTACTACACAGGGGCAGGCTACTATGGAGGTGGCCCCTACTATTCAGGCGCTTACGGTGCCCCGTACTCTGCGCGTCCGATGTACCGGAACGCATTTGCGGGTCCGTATCCGGTCGGCTGGCAGGGCGGTATGAGCAGCCAAGACCGCGACCTGTATTTCCGAAATCTACGCGACTCCGGATATGATAAGAAGAAGGACTTCAACGCGACCGGTAACATCGTGAATCAATAGCATCTGGTCTCTCGTCGTCCATCTTCGTCTTGCCTTCACCTCAGGCTGGGATGACAGCCCCTTGGGGTGAGGCAAGGGTGGTTGAGGGTGTGGCGGCCGCTGTGCGCGTTGAGCGCTGTTTATAGACGCAGCGAGAGAGGCGGTTATTTGGAGCCGCCTCTCTACGGACCAACCGCCATTGATCTTTCATCCGAGAATCGACCAGCGCTCCCGAAGCTGAGACAACACTCGAACAGCTCTTTCACACCTACCGGGCAGGACCTGAGTCAACGGCGTATGCGTGGCAAGGACGCGGTTCGCAGGTGTGTGCGATGGCAGGGTGGTGTTTAGTCATCGCCGCGTTTGCTCATGTCGGTTATGATTCTCGAAGGCTGCCAACTCATCATTGGAATATGGCGTCGCCGACCGCGATGGGGCTGAACAGCGGAAATCCGGCAGAGCGATGATTTGCAGGCGTTCATCGTACTGTAATCTCCACATATCCTATCAAGCATCTATCTCTTTGTCGCGCGCTCGAGAAATTGCACCAGTGCGGCGCGGTCCTGGGCCGAGCCAATGCGCTGCTCGGGCATCTTGGTGCCGGGGGTGTAGGCCGAAGGTCCGATCTCGAACAATCTGGAAACCGTCTCCGGCGTCCAGACAATATCGAGGCGCTTGAGCGCTTCGGAAAAATTATAGCCCGGCACGGTTGCGATCCGTCGGCCGAAGATGCCGGACAGGGTTGGGCCCGCCCTGTTGGCTTGCTCGCCGCCAAGGGTATGGCAGGCGACACAGGCACGAAACACCTCCGCACCATGGTCGCCGGCATAGGCGGCCAGCGGATCTCCCGTCGTCTCCAGGAGAAGTGGATCGATGGGATCTCCCGTCACCACGTTCCAGCGGCGGATGATGTTGTCGGCGCCACCGGTGAGCAGGGTGCGGCTGTCCGGCATAAACGCGACCGACCAGACCGGCAGCTCGGGACCGGCCAGTTTGCGCGCCAGAGTGCGCGCCTTGCGATCGATCACTGCGACCGATCCGCCAACGCTCGCGGCAGCCATCAGCGCGCCGTCCGGCGAGATCGCAATCGAGGTCACCGGTCTCGGGCCGGCTGCGATCTCACCTGCAGCCGCGCCGGCTCCCGTCAGAAAATATAGCTTACCATCAGCGCCGCCGGTCGCGATTTCGCCATTGCTGCCGATTGCCACAGCGTTGAGCGGGCTCGGCATTGCAACAACGGTCGGCGTCTCGCCGGCGAACGGCCAGATGCGCACGCTCTGATCGTAGCTCACGCTGACCACTGTGCGACCGTCCGGAGCGAATGCAACGCCATTGACGTTCTGAGTTTGCCCTTCGAGCACACGCGCCGCACCGCCCGCGAGCGGCCACAACCGAACCGTATGATCCCACGACGCGGAAGCCAGTGTTGTGCCGTCGGGCGATAGCGCGAGCGCGGCGATCGGCGCCGTATGGCCTTCCAAAACGGAATCGGGCTCCGCCTTGCCGAGACTCCAGATTGCAATGCGCCCGTCGGCGCCTGCGGTCACGGTGCGCCCGTCCCCCAGCAGCACGACTGCATTGACGGCGTCGGCATGGAACCGCAGCACCTGTTCGGCCGCGTTGCGAGTCAGCGACCAGCGGATTGCGGTTGAATCGAAGCTTCCTGAGATCGCGGTTTGTCCGTCAGACGAAATCGCCAATGCGCGCACCGGCCCGCCATGGCCGCGCAACTGCGCGCAAGCGGTAGTCATCCCCAGAGGCAGAATCACCAACAAGGCACCACACGCCAAAAACGCAGGGGCGCATTTCGCGAGGTGGAGCATTCGCAGCAATCGTTTCCTCCATTCGCATCGCCCTTGGTGCGCGCCCGTCGGTCACGCGCCAGACCCTTTGACGACCGCAGGGGTCAAAAACTCACACCGTCGCATACCCGCTTCCAAGCAAAGGCACTTTAGCCCCTCGATTGGAGCTTCGGGAAGAGGCCGAGGGGCATGAACATACGCCGTTCACTTGCGCCCGCTGTCCGGTCCGGGTCATTCGCGCGAGATAGCAGCCAGCCCGGCCATGTCCGCTGTGCCGCCGAAAGCGGAAGTAAATTCAGGCCATTAGCGGCGTCGCCATAGGCTATTGCGGGTTGGCTCTTTCCCACGATCGGACAGTGTGAATACGCGAAGATGCCCCCGACCCAGCTAGCCTTCCCCCGCAAGCGGGAGAGGGAGCACAGTATCCATCGCGGACGCGATTTGACATGATATCATTCGAGATCGCTATTTTTCGATCCAGGCGTCGCGAAAGCCGTCATTGACGCCGATCGCTGTCGTGATGAGGTTTTTCACCTTGCAGCGCGTGATGGTCGGAAACTGCAATTCCAGCATCCAGGCAACCGGCGCGTCCTCGACCAGGATCTTCTGCGCCTTCTCGTAGATCTCCTTGCGCTTGGAGTCGGGCGTTGCGATCGCGCCTTCGGCGAACAGCTTGTCGATCTCGGGGTTCGAGTACCCCTCGACATTGTTGAACATCTGGCCCTTGGCGATGGCGCTGGAGACGTAGTTGCGGCCGACGCCGAGCGCCGGATCGCCGTACTGATAGAGATAGGTGAAGGCGATGTCGTAGTCCCAATCGCTGATCTTCTGGTTGCCGCCGGGCACGTCGGTCGCGATCATCTCGATGTTCATGCCGACGTCCTGCAGGTTCTGCTTCACGGCTTCGCCCCAGCGTTGCCAGGTCTCGCCATAGGCAAGCGGCAGCAGGCGGACCTTCTCGCCATTGTAGCCGGCTTCCTTGAGCAGCGCCTTGGCCTTGGCCGGGTTGAAGTCGTATTTCGGCACGTCGTCGGTGTAGAACTTGACGGCCGAGGACGACGGGCCGGTCGCGACCTTGCCGAGCCCGTTCCAGATCACGTCCTTGGCGAAGTTGCGGTCGATCGCATACAGGATCGCCTGACGCACCTTCTTGTTCGCGGTCGGACCCTGGCGGTTGTTGAGCCACAGCCAGGCGAGCGGGCTGAAGAACTCCCAGCCGGCGCCGGTCACGCAGGTGTCCTTGAGCTTCGACAGGCGCGGCACGTCGAAATTCTCCACGGAGCCGCCGGGCAATACGTCGACCTTTCCGGTCTCATACGCCACCGAACGCGCCGCGGCGTCGGGAATGATTTGCCAATAGATCTCATCGAGATAGGGCTTGCCCTTCTCGTGGTAGTTTGGGTTCTTCACGAGACGAATGTACGAGCCCTTCTTCCATTCCTTGAACATGAAAGGACCGGTGCCAACAGGCGCATTGTTGTAAGCGTTGGTCTTGAAGTCGGTGCCCGCATAAAGATGCTTCGGGATCATCGGCATCGAGCCGACCTCGAAAATGCCGAGGAACGGTCCGAACGGTTCCTTGAGCGTGAACACCACGGTGAGGTCGTCGGGCGCCTCGACCTTCTCCACCTGCAACAGATTGTTGCGGGCGCGCGCATGGGTCTGTTTCAACATGTCGATCGAGAACAGCACGTCGGCCGAGGTGAACGGCTTGCCGTCATGCCAGGTCACATCAGGCTTGAGCTTGAAGGTGTAGACCTTGGCGTCCGGGCTGACCGTCCAGCTTTCCGCGAGGCCGGGCAGCGGCTCCAGCTTCGGGCTGTAGCGCAATAACCCCTCGAAGATATTGCCTGACACCATCTGGGTCGGGCCGTTCTGGATCATCGCCAGCATCAGGCCGGGCGGTTCAGGCTGGATCACGGTGTTGATCACGCCGCCCATCCTTGGCGATTCCTGCGCCATCGCGGTACCGACGCTAGCGGTGGTAAGGAGGAAGGCAAACAACAGCCGTTTGAACATGACCTGACTTTCTTGGAACGAGCTGTGCTCGCATCGGAACAGCCGCAAATTCGCTTCCGAACAGCGGCTTTCCGGGGAGGCTCACATAACCGCGATTGTCGCGGCAAGATGAAAGTCTCGACATCGTCAGCCCAAAAAATATACAGGGATTGGCGCGCTTTCCCGCGAGGTCAGACATGAGCACGGACACCCACATCATCCGCAGCGACGCGATTACCGCGACGATCAAGGCCGCCGGCGCCGAGCTTTGTTCGCTGAAGAGTGCGGACGGGCTCGAGCTGTTGTGGCAGGCCGGGCCGGAATGGCCGCGACATGCGCCGCTGTTGTTTCCCATTGTCGGGCGGCTGAAGAACGACGAGCTGCGCCACCGGGGAAAGACCTACCCCATGACGCAGCACGGTTTTGCGCGCGATCAGCGGTTTGAATGGGTCTCGCGTGAGGACGCGTCCTGCAAGCTGGTGCTCGTGGACAATGATGCGACCCGCGCCGGCTATCCCTTCGCCTTCCGCCTGGAGGTGACGTACGCGGCACGGGGCGCCGATCTGGAGGTGACGTTCGAGATCGCCAACCCCGGCAACGAGACGCTGCCGGCGTCGCTCGGCGGACACCCCGCGTTCGGCTGGCCCCTGCTTCCGGGCCTTGCGAAGCAAGCCTACACGCTGACCTTCCCGGATGACGAGCCCGCGCCGATCCGCCGGCTCGAGGGCGGTCTGATGCGGCCGGACGCGCAGCCATCCCCGGTCAAAGGCGGAACGCTCGCACTCTCCGAGGGGCTGTTCGACGATGACGCTGTGATCCTCGACCAGCTCGCCAGCACCTCGGTGCGCTATGCCGCCGATCGTGGGCCGTCGATCGAAGTTGCGTGGGACGGCTTCCGCGAACTCGGCATCTGGTCAAAGCCCGGCGGCGTGCCGTTCCTGTGCATCGAGCCGTGGCACGGCTATGCCAGCCCGGTGGATTTTGACGGTGAGTTCACAGGCAAGCCCGGCCTGATGCAGATCGCGCCCGGTGCGAGCCGATCGCTGAGCTATCGCATCCGTCTCGCTGGGTCGCGTACCCATAAACCCTCGGCGTGACGCGGACGAAGGCTACGTCCGCGAGGCGCGGAGACTTATCCTAGGCGACCCCACCGCGTGTCGTCCGCCGACGCCCGCCCGCGGACGTGTCGGCGCCCGCCAGCCTGCTGCGGACCAATCGCGTCGAAGGCCGCTTTCTGCTCGTCGGTTAGCGATCCATAGAAGTCATCCATCGCCTTGCGCACGGTCTTCACCGCCTGCAGCATCGTGTCGAGCCGCTGGCCGACGGCTATGAGGCGTGCCGGCGGCGTCAGCGCGTCCTCCGGCCGGATCTGACACGATGCCTTCAGCGTGTCCGCGGCCTGGGCAGCGGCGCCCTGAAGCGCGTCAAGATATCGGCGCTGCTGGTCGGTCGGCCTGACCGATTGCTCGATTGTGGCGGTCGGCCACTCGCTCAGCGTCGGTTGCGTCACATCGCAGGCTGGTCCAGCCGGGCCGGCTCTCGCCGCGGTCCGGCCCGGACGCTGGCGCGTAATGGAAAGTGCGTTGATCTGCGCCTTCTGCTCATCGCTCAGGAGGCCGTAGAACTTATCGAGCGGCCCTTGCACGGTCTGCACCGCGACGATCATCGCCTCGATGCGCTGCTGCATCGCAGCAAGCCGGCTTGGGGCCGTGAGCGCAACGTCGGTGGGGCAGGAGGCCTTGAGGCCTGCAGCGGCCTTTTCCGAAGCGTTGGCGAGTTCGTCGAGCGCGGCGCGCTGTGCCTCGTTCGGCTGGATTGCATTCTGGAATGCCTCGATCGGCAGCCCAGCGATCACGCGGCTATCGTCGCCGCACATTTGCGCGAGATTGGTCCGGCCGTTCGACGGCGCATAGGCATAGGTGTCGAGGTTGCCTCCGCGCCGGTTGGCATGGCCCGGCAGGTAGCCCGCATAGCCCATCAGGTCGTCGTAGCCGTAAAGGCCGAAGATGCCGGCATAGAGGTCCGGGTAGCCATAGCCCCAGAACGCATCATCATAGGGATAGCCCCAGAAAGCGTAATCATAAATGTCATAGAAAGCGAACGGCCAGAACAAGGGGCCGACCCACCCAAAACCGCCATTGCGGTGGCGCCACCACGACCAGTTGCCACCATGCCACGCCGCCGTGGCCACGCTCGCGGTGATGAACGCGCGGGTGCGCGGATCGCGTAGCGCGCCGGTGTTGTTCAGCGCCCGGTTGATCGGGCGCGCGTTCAGTGAACGCCGCACGGCGTTGGCGTTCCGCGCCACGTTGACGGGCCTCGCCCTTAGCGCCGAGGCGCCGACCGCTGCGGTTCTGTTGTGCGGCGCGAACGATCGCTGGCTGAACGAACGGCCGCCATGGAAGCTCGGCCGCGCAAACGAACGGCCTACCCGCGGGGCAAAATGAGGTCTTGCGGCGAATCCACGGCCGCCACCGAAGTGTCTTCCGCCGATGTGGAAGCCGCCACCACGAAAGCCTCCCCCATGGAAGCCGCCGCCACGAAAGCCGCCACCGCCGTGGAAGCCGCCACCACGAAAGCCGCCACCGCCGTGAAAGCCGCCGCCACGAAAGCCGCCGCCGCCGTGAAAGCCACCACCGCCGTGAAAGCCACCGCCGCCGTGGCCACCACCGCCTCTGGCATATGCCGCGACCGACAGGACCATCGCGCAAGCCAGCACGGCAGCGCATGCGGTGAACTTTGACCTGAATTTCAACATGGAAGTCGTCATGACCTTCCTCCCACGCAACCAAGGTTCGCTCATCGGCTCCCAACTGGTTCTATCAGCGATGCGACCGAACTGCGAACCTCCTTGATTGCGACATTGAGCGGAAAAGCGGGCCACCAACGACTGCAGCCCCTTTTTGGCCTTCGGGTCAAAATCACCACCAATGGCGATGATGCCGCCAGCCATGGTGGCGGCCCCGATACCAGCCGTAGTGGTGGCCGCGACCGCCGTGATGGCCCCACCCATGCCCATGCCCATGGCCGCCTCTGACCTGAATCACTGCCCCATCGGCGCCGCCCAGCGTATAAGGCGTTGCCGCGGGCATAGCCGACCCCGGCATCGTTGGCGCGAGCCCAAAGGCACAGCAGGCAAGTCCGATCATCAGAAGCCGCTTCATTTGGTGCCTCGTCCGTCGTGGCAAAATGCTCCTGCAGATTATCAGCTCCGTTTTTGCAATGTTGACTGAACGGTGCATTCATAGACCCTTCAGAATTGTTGCGCCCGATTTGTAGAACTCGGCGGCTTCATGGGAACTTTGGGTGGCGAGCGCGGCCGCCGGAAGGAGAGTGCGCAATGCTGAAACACTTGCTCATTGAGGTCATTGGTCACGCTTCCGGTCTCAGCGATGCGCAGCTTGAGCAAATTGAACAGTCATTGCCAGCGACCAGGGCGCTGATCGATCTTTTCAACAAGGCACATCCGATCATCGAACAGGCACAAGCGCTCTATAGTGAAGCGCAGCCGCTGATCGATGAAGCCAGGATCGAGTGGCAAGCGGTCGGCCCTGCAGCGCAAATATTGATTGAGGTGATCTCACATCATCTCAACAAAGGCAGTTCGCCGGCGCAGGCCGCTGAGGTGGTGCGCGCGGCGCTCGGCGGGTCAATGAAGAGCGTCGCACAGGATCGTGGGATGGGCCAGGCCATGAACCGCGTGACCGTGTTCGGGGGGACGGGCTTTGTTGGTCGTCGCGTCGTGCGGCATTTGAGCGACTCCGCCGTTACAGTGCGCATAGCCTCACGGCATCCTGCGCGGACCGAAGGTGACAACGTGGAGCAGATCGTCGCCGATGCACATGACGAGCGCTCCATAGAGGCTGCAATTGCGGGTGCCGACGGCGTCATCAACGCGATCAGCCTGTACCTCGAGCATGGAGGCGACACATATCATTCGGTGCACGTCGAAGCGGCCGCCAGGATCGCTAATGCGGCACGGCGGGCCGGAACCAAACGGTTTGTGCACCTATCGGGAATAGGCGCCGACACCGCCTCGCGCTCGCCCTATATTCGTAGTCGCGGTGAGGGTGAGGCGGCCGTGCAAGCCGCATTCCCTGGCGCAGTCGTTATCCGCCCGGCGGTCATGTTCGCACCGGACGACACCTTTCTCACCACAATTCTTGGGCTGCTTCGGACGTTGCCGGCTTATCCGCTATTCGGCGACGGCAGGACGAGGCTTCAGCCGGTGCACGTGGACGACGTCGCCGCGGCGATCGCACAAGTCCTGCGGCAACCACAAAGACCGTATCCTATCTACGAACTGGCCGGTCCGCGCATTTACTCGTACGAGGAGCTCTTGCGGACCATTGCGCGCACCGCAGGATTGCGACCGGCGCTGGTGCGCATACCCTTTGCTTTCTGGCATGCCGTCGCCGGCCTCGGTGAGATCCTGCCGCACCCGCCGCTCACGCGCAATCAGGTTGAGCTCATGCAGATCGACACGACAGCTTCGGGCAGCCGGCCAGGATTTGCCGCGCTCGGAATTTCGCCGCGATCGCTCGAAGAACAGCTCAAAGCGATGCTCAAGCCTACAAACGAGGAAATTCAAAACGCAAAAGAGGCGCGTACCAGGTAGAGGCTAAGGGACTTCGCTACGATCTCGATCCTGCCGTCGCAGTACCTGGTTGGCTGCCGCTCATGGGTCTACGACCTAGTTGAACGCCATACCGCCGCTCATGGCGACGGTCTGGCCGGTCATGTAGGCGTTGCCGATCAGCATCATCACGGCCTGCGCGACTTCGTCGGCGGTGCCGAAACGGCCGAGCGGAATCCGGCCGACCAGAGTTGGCTGGCCCTTCATCATGTCGGTTTCGATCAGCGAGGGCGCGACCGCGTTGACGGTGATGCCTTCCCTGACGAGGCGTGCGGCATAGCCGCGCGTCAATCCCTCGACGCCGGCCTTCGATGCATTGTAGTGCGGCCCGATCGCGCCGGCGCCGCGTGCCGCTCCCGAGGAGATGTTGACGATGCGGCCCCATTGCTTGGCGCGCATCGCCGGCAGCACCGCCTGCGTGCACAGGAACACCGATTTCAGGTTCACCGCGATGGTGGAATCGAAATCGGCTTCGGTGAGATCGTCGACCCCGCGCGTGATTGCGATGCCGGCATTGTTGACGAGGATGTCGATCGGGCCGAGCTCGGCCCTGGCGCGCTGCACGAGCTCCGCAACCGCTGCGGCCTGTGAGACGTCCGCGCCGATCGCGATCGCCTTTCCTCCCGCGGCCGTGATCTCTTTCGCCAGCGCATCCGCGTCGCCCGCGCGCTCGCGATAATTGATCGCCACAGCCGCGCCCTGGTCGGCCAGCGCGCGCACGATCGCGGCACCGATGCCGCGCGAACCTCCGGTCACGAGCGCCACATGACCGCGCAATGTCGCTGTCGTCATCATTCTCTCCCGTCTGAAGGTTGCGAGGTCATGTTACACGAAAAGGCCGACCGCGATGTCCGCGGCCGGCCTTCGTTGCGTTCAGCCTCGATCGGCTCAGCGGCCGGCGGGTGCCGACCAGCCGCCAGTGAAGACGCTCGGCGGGTAGTCGTACATCTCAGGGGACGGAGCAGACCAGGCTGCATAGGAATTGCAGGGACACGGCTGCTGGCGCACCACGACGCGGTCCGACTTCTTGTAGTGATGCCGCTGCTGCGCTGCCGCAGCGAACTGTACGGATGACGCAATAATCAAAACTGACCCAAAGATGGTGAGGAATGTCTTCATGTGGTTCTCCCGGCTTTATTACGCTTCGTCTGCGAGGCCTGTGCGGCTCGCACCTCAGCGCTAAAGAGGGAGATAGCGATGTGCGCTGACGGTTAGTACGGTTGCGTCCATCACGAAGCGGCGAGCAAATTTCTTGGTCACGGCTAAATATTCAGCAGGTATTACAGGCGGTTCGCGCTATCATGGGACTGCCGGTGCCGGTCCGGTTCAATTAGGCAAATGATTCCCAACGAGTGAGGTAGATGAAGAAGTTTTTACCAGTGTTGCTGTTGCTCGCCGCGCCAGTCTCCTCGCTGGCCGTGGCGCAGACCCAACTGGCGCCGAAGGAGACCAAAGGTGCGACAAAAGGCGCGGTCGCGCGGGCGGACGATTGCGCTCCGATCGGCCGCACTGCGAAAGGCGAACTGGTCTACTCCTTGAAATGCGAGAACCTGCCGGCGCCGCCGGCACCGCCGCCGCAGGCCGAGGCCAAGGAGGCGCCGCCGCCCGAGCCTGAGACGCAGCGCAGCGGCCTGTTCGGCTGGTCGTACGATCGGAGAAACTAGGCCAACGCTCCCTCTGGAATGGTCCTTGCTTCCGATGCCCCGCTGCAATGCGGTAGCAAGAGGCGGTTCCCAGCTACACAACAGCAGAGATCCAAGAGAAGAGATCAATGAGCAAACTGATTGTCCATGCCGGTGACTTCAAATTCGACGCGCGCTTTGAGGAGGCGCTGGCGCCGAAGACGGTTGCAGCGTTTCGCAAGGCGATGCCGTTCGAGAGCCAGGCGATCCATGTCCGCTGGAGCGGCGAGGGGGTCTGGATGCCGCTCGGCGATCTCGACTTTGGCGTCTCCTATGAGAACCACACCAGCTATCCGGCGCCCGGCCAGATCATCCTCTATCCCGGCGGCATCAGCGAAACCGAGATCCTGCTGGCCTATGGCGGCGTGCATTTCGCAAGCAAGATGGGCCAGCTCGCCGGCAACCATTTCATCACGCTGACGTCGGGGCTCGAGAACCTCGTCACCTTCGGCAAGACCGTGCTCTGGAAGGGCGCGCAGAAGATTCGTTTCGAGGAAGTTTAGTGACCGAAGCATATCCGCGCGATCTTCGCGGCTATGGCCGCAACCCGCCCGATCCGAAATGGCCGGGCAATGCCCGCATCGCCGTGCAGTTCGTGGTGAATTTCGAAGAGGGCGGCGAGAACAACATCCTGCATGGCGACAGCGCCTCGGAAGCGTTTTTGTCGGATGTGCTCGGCGCGCAGCCCTGGCCGGGCCAGCGCCATGCCAACATCGAATCGATGTTCGAATATGGCTCGCGCGCCGGTTTCTGGCGGCTCTGGCGTATGTTCGGCGAACGCAAATTGCCGACCACCGTGTTTGGCGTCGCGATGGCATTGAAGCGCAATCTCGAGATCGTTTCCGCGATGAAGGAGGCGGGCTGGGACATCGCGAGCCACAGTCTTAGATGGGTCGAGCACAAGGACATGTCGGAGAGCGAGGAGCGCGCCGAGATCGCGGAAGCGATCCGCGTGCACACCGAGGCGACGGGCGCGCGGCCGCTCGGCTGGTACACCGGGCGGTCCTCGATCAATACGCTCCGGCTCTTGATGGAGGCGGGCGGCCTCGCTTACCTCTGCGATTCCTATGCCGACGATCTCCCTTACTGGATCAAGGCGGCGGGCTTGGAGCCGCATCTGGTGATCCCGTACACCCTCGATGCCAACGACATGCGCTTCGTCAACCCGCAGGGCTTTGGCGGCGGCGATCAGTTCTTCAACTATCTGAAGGACAGTTTTGATGTGCTCTATGCCGAAGGTGAGACGTCGCCGAAGATGATGTCAATCGGCCTGCATTGCCGCCTGGTCGGCCGCCCCGGCCGCGCGGCGGCCTTGATGCGCTTCCTCGACTACGTCGGAAAGCACGACCGCGTCTGGGTGCCGACCCGGCTGCAGATCGCTGAGCATTGGTACGCCCATCACAAGCAGTTCGCCGAACATGCCTTCAGCATCGGATAGGCGGATGTCGATCACAATCGCCGATCTCAACAACAAGAGCCGCGACGAATTTGTCGCAGCGCTTGCCAACATCTTCGAGCATTCGCCGTGGATCGCCGAAGAAGTGGCGTTGCTGCGGCCGTTCGCCGGCATCAACGTGTTGTTCACGGCGATGAAGGCCGCGGTGGAGCGCGCACCGGCTGAGCTACGGCTCGGGCTGATCAAGGCGCATCCCGATCTCGCCGACAAGACCCAGCGCGCCGCGGGCCTCACCGCCGAATCCGATGCCGAGCAGAACAGCGCCGGCCTCGACCGGTTGTCGGATGCTGAATATGACGCGTTCGAGCGCGTCAACAACGCCTATCGCGCGAAGTTCGGATTCCCCTACATCGTCTCTGTCCGCCGCCATACCAGGGATTCGATCCTGCGCGATTTCGAGCGGCGGCTGCCGAACGACGTGCCGGCCGAGATGCAGCGATCGATCGAGGAGATCTGCCGCATCGCCGCGCTCCGGCTCGATCAGCTCGTGACGGCCGAGGATCGGCTCGCCGTACATGGCCGCCTGTCCACGCATGTGCTCGATACCCACAGCGGCAAGCCCGCAGCCGGCATCGCGGTCGAATTGATCGAGCTGTCCGATCTCGGCCCAAGCCGCGTGGTGACGCGCACGGTGACCAACGCCGACGGCCGCACCGATCAGCCGCTGATCGGCGGCCGTCCGGTGCCGATTGGGAAATACGAGCTCCTGTTCAGCGTCGCCGATTATTTCGCCGGCCGGCAAGTGCCGCTCTCCGATCCACCCTTCCTCGACCGCATCCCGCTTCGCTTTGCCGTGAGCGAGCCCGAAGGCCATCTCCACGTCCCGCTCCTGGTCACGCCCTGGAGCTATGCGACGTATCGCGGCAGTTGACGTCGCCCCTCATGGTGAGGAGCGCGCAGCGCGTCTCGAACCATGAGGCCCTGATCTCTCCCGCGGCCATCCTTCGAGACGACCGCTGCGCGGTCTCCTCAGGATGAGGACCTGGACACGTGGCGCCGCTGCTGAAAGCTACGGCAAGGACGGCGCAGATTGTGGCAACGATCGCGGGTCACACCAACTCACGTTGCCGTGCCTGCAGCTTGCCCGGTGGCACAAACGTTGCTCATTATTACGCTGACAGGGCGATCGCGCCCGCAAAACTTACTGGTGGAGGCTTTGACGTGCCGCTGATCAACAACCGCTACGGCAAGGGCCGCGTCCGGGTGATGCGCATTCATCGCGATGGCGACAGGCACGAGGTCAGCCAGCTCAACATCAAGGCGATGCTCGAGGGCGATTTCGCCCGCACCTATACGCACGCGGACAATTCCAACACGGTGTCGACCGACACCATCAAGAACGTCGTCAACGTCGTCGCCCGCGAGAATACCGGGCTCTCGGCGGAAGAATTCTGCCAGGTCCTGGCGCAGAAATATTTCGACACCTATCCGCAGGTGTCGTCGGTATCCATCACCTCGCACGAGACCAGGTGGAACAGGCTGAGCTTCGGTGGCAAGCCGCATCCGCACAGTTTCGTGCTCGACGGCAACGGCAAGCCGACCGTCGAACTCACTGCGACGCGCGGCGGACCGTTGGCGCTCGCCTCAGGCGTCGATGGCTTCGCCTTCATGAAGGCGACCCAGTCGGGCTGGGAGAATTACGTCAAGGACCCCTACACCACGCTTGCCGAGACCCACGACCGCATCTGCGCGACCAGCATGGTCGCGTCATGGAAGTGGTCTGGCAAGCCCGCGAGCTATCCGGCGACGAACGCGAAGATCCTCGACACGCTGCTGGAGGTGTTCTCGACCACCTATAGCTGGAGTGTGCAGGACAGCCTCTACCGGATGGGCGAGGCGGCGCTCGCGGCGGTGCCGGAGATTTCCGAGATCAGCATGGCCTGCCCGAACATGCATTTCATCCCGATGAATCTCTCCGCGTTCGGGCTCGACAACAACAACCAGGTGGTCCTGCCGACTGACGAGCCGCACGGCCAGATCGAGTGCACGGTGGGGCGGGGGTAGGGGCTCTCTCCCGTAGGGTGGGCAAAGCGACTCACTTGCCGCGACCCGTCCACGAGCGTCGGCGTAAGCGTGCCCACCATCGCGAGCGGTGCGCGTGATGGTGGGCACGCTACGCTTTGCCCACCCTACGCGGCGCCATACTTCTCATGCAGCGCCGGAAACAAACGGTCCGGCTTGAAGGGCGCGCTGGTGAAGCGGATGCCGGTGGCGTTGGCGATGGCGTTGCCGAGTGCGGCGGCGACGGGGTTGTATGGACTCTCGCTCATCGACTTCGCGCCCATCGGCCCAACCGCATCCGACGTCTCCGCAAAGAATACTTCCGTGCGCGGCACGTCGGCATAAGAGGGCAAATGATAGTCACGGAACCTCGGATTGATCACCCGTCCGCCGTCGTCGATCACGAGCTCTTCGTAAAGTGTGGCGCCCAGCGCTTGCGCGACGCCGCCTTCGATCTGGCCGCGGCATTGCATCGGGTTGGCGACGCGGCCGGCGTCGGCCGCCTGCACGCTCTTCAAGATCCTGACTTCGCCGGTGCCCTTGTTCACGGCGACGCGAAAGCCCTGCACGTTGAAGGCGACCGAGCGCGGCGTGCCATGCGCGCTGCCGCTGGCTTCCAGCATGCTGCCACGCGCTTTCGCGGCTTTTGCGAGGTCGGCAAAGGATAGGCGCCGCTTGCCGCAGACAACCGTTTCATTGTCCAGCAGGCATGAGCCAGCGTCGCCTTCAGTCATCTCGGCCGCGAACGCCTTGATCGCGGCCGCGAGATTTTCGGCTGCATGCTGCGTCGCGCGCCCGGCGACGAAGATGCCGGCGCTGCCATAGGCGCCGGTGTCGTGGCCGCCATGCGCGGTGTCGGATTGCTTCAGGACGATGCGATCGACCGTCGTCGCCAGCGCGCTGGCCGCGATCTGGCGATGCACCGTGCTGGTGCCGTTGCCGAACTCGGCGGTGCCGACCGTCAGCTCGAAGCCACCATCCTCGCGTAGCGCGATTTTGGAATCGGAGAGGTGCCCGGCCGGCGGGACGGTGTCGATCATCGTCAGCGCCATGCCGTCGCCGACCAGCCACTCCGCCGACAATCCATATCGCGGCGTGTCCTCGGCCATCGCGCGCTCGACCAGGTCGAGGCACTGATCGAGGCCATACGAGCCATAGAGCACGTCATGATATTCGGACGGCGGCGGCGACAGCATGGGATCGCCGGGCTTGACGACGTTGCGGCGGCGGAAGTCGAACGGGTTGATGCCGAGCTGTTTTGCCAGTTCGTCGATCGCCGCTTCCACGGCGAACAGGCTTTGCGGCAGGCCGTAGCCGCGGAAGGCGCCGGCCGGCAGCGTGTTGGTGTAGGCGACGGCGGCGTCGACCTTCTTGTTCGGGCAGTTGTAGACGCTGATGCATTCGGCGACCGCATGGAACAGCACCGGCCCTGCATGGTTACCGTAGGCGCCGGTGTTGGAGAGCACATCGAGCTGCAGTGCGGTCAGCTTGCCGTCCTTGTCGGCGCCGGCCCTGACCGTGACGCGCATCGGATGCCGCGTCGAGGTGCCGATGAACTGCTCCTCGCGGGTGAATTCCAGCTTGACCGGGCGTCCGGTCTTGAGCGCGGCGAGCGCAAGGATGTCCTCGACGAACATCTCCTGCTTGCCGCCGAAGCCGCCACCGACGCGTTCGCAGAACACCCTGATCTTATCGGGCGGCAGAGCGAAGATCTGCGACAGCCCGCGCCGTGTCAGGAACGGCACCTGCGTGCTGGAGCGGACATTGAGGATGCCCTCAGTGTCGATCCAGGCGAGCCCGCCATGGGTCTCCAGCGCGGCATGCTGGACGCGCTGGGTCGTGAACGTCCCCTCATAGGTGACGGCGGCCTCGGCGAGGCCCTTCGCAACGTCGCCATATTCGCCATGCGTCTCCGCGACGAGGTTGCGCGTGGGGTTGGTGATGCGATGTTCGACTGTCTTGTCGCCATGGAGGACCGGAGCCCCCGGCGCAATCGCCTGCGCCGGATCGAACACCGCGGGCAGCAGCTCGTAGTCGACCTTGAGGCAGCGGCAGCCTTCTTCCGCCGCGGCCTCGGTCTCCGCCACGACGGCGGCGACCTTCTGGCCGATGAAGCGGACGACGTCGTCGAGGACGCGGGTGTCCTCGGGGTCCATCCAGTCCTTCTCATGCCGCGCGGTCGAGAACAGAAGCTTTGGCGCATCCTCATGGGTCAGCACGGCGTGCACGCCGGGCACCGCGAGCGCCGCGCTCTTGTCGATCCTGACGATCTTCGCGTGCGGATGCGGCGAGCGCAGCAGCTTGACGTGCAGCAGGCCTTCCAACTTGGTATCGAACGTATAGCGCGCCGCTCCGCGCACCACGAGCGGTCCGGCCGGCGCCGGAAGGCTACGGCCGAAAGCCGTGCCGGCGTCCGCGTCCTCTATGTTTGTCTTGCCGTCGAGCGCGTCCTCGATCGAGCGATAGCCGGTGCAGCGGCAGATATTGCCTTTGAGCGAGGCGCCGAGGTCCTGCCGCTGCGCCTGGTTCAGCGACGCGCAGGTCAGGATCATGCCGGCGGTGCAGAAACCGCACTGGAATCCCTGCGCGTCGAGGAAGGCCTGCTGCAGCGGATGGGTGCCGCCGTCAGGCGCAAATCCTTCGATGGTGGTGACCGCATGCCCTTCGGCGCGGAACGCCGGGATCAGGCAGCTATGCACCGGCTCGCCGTCGAGCAGCACGGTGCAGGCGCCGCAATCGCCGGCGTCGCAGCCTTTCTTGACGCCGAAGTGCCCGAGGTCGCGCAGGAAGGTGCGCAGGCATTGTCCGGTCCGCGGCGTTTCCGAGAATATCTTGCCGTTGATGTCGAAGGTCATGGCTGCGCCCTGAGTTCAGCGCGGATCTCTTCCGCGAGCCGCAGCGTCATGTGCTTGCGCCAGATCGGTTTGCCGTGGATGTCGGTGTGATACAGATTGTCCGGGATGCGCTGCAGGATCGTCTCGCGCAATTCCTCCTGCTCCGGGATGGTGGCAAAGGAAAGCCTGATCGGCCGTATCGTCGAGGCGGTCACAGTCAGCGCAAAGCCATCCTCGCTGTCGATGCTTCCGATCAGGAGCGCCGCCGAGCGGCCGACCGGCGTCAGTGAGATCTGGCGAAACGCCGACCGTCGCCGCAGCGCTGCGAGCGGAATATCGATCTGCCGCAGCAGGTCGCCGGGCAGCAGCAGGTTCTGCTGATTGCCGGTGACGAACTCCATGACGGGAGTCTTCCGCTCGCCGCCATCGGCCTGCCAGATCGTGGCGATGCCGTCGAGTGCCGACGTCAGCGAGATCATCGGGCCCGCCGGCAGCGACATGCAGATATTGCCGCCGACGGTCGCGGTCTTCCAGATCTTGAAGGAGGCGAGGAACGAGCGGCAGCACTGGTTGATCAGCGGTGCGGCGATCCAGTCCGGCGGGCCGGCAAAGCCGTCGAGCTGCGCCACGGTGCAGGTGGCGGCGATGGTGAAGTCGCTGTTGCCGATCGTCAGCGCCGGCCATTTCAGGTCGGTGAGATCGATCAGCCGCCTTAAGTGCGCCTGCGGCTCCGAGAACAGCCACGTGCCGCCCGCCAGCCAAGCATCGCCTGCTGTCCAAACAGGCAGTTGCGCCCGGGATTTCGGATGGGCGACTTCCGCAATCGTGTTCAAGTCCATCGATACGCCGACGCTTTCAACAGGATGCATCCTAGCTTAAGAGTCTTGCTCACTTAAGAAGCCTTGCAAGACCGGCGCCAATCGTTGGCCACAATTGGGACGGTCCTTGCATTGAAGCCAAATGCCGGTGCTTCTCGATAGATGGTGGGATCATGGACCAAACGCAGCCGACCTGGATCAAGGATCCGCTATCCATCTTAGCCGAAGGCGCCGAACGCGGCGTCGTGGTTCAGGGTGGCAAGATCGTCGAATTGGTCGGCCGCGGCAAGGAGCCGACCGCCATTTCGCCGCTGGTGTTCGACGCAGGCGAACACGTTGTCCTGCCGGGATTGATCAATACTCATCATCACTTCTACCAGACGCTCACGAGGGCACTTCCGGCCGCACTCGATCGCGAGCTGTTCCCCTGGCTCAAGGCGCTTTATCCGGTGTGGGCGAAGCTGACGCCGGAATCGCTTCAGCTCGGTGTTACCGTTGCAATGTCGGAACTGCTGCTGTCGGGCTGCACCACGACGACCGATCACCACTATGTGTTTCCCGCCGGGCTCGAGGAAGCCGTCGATATCGAGGTGGCCGTCGCAAAACGGCTCGGCTTGCGCGTGCTGCTGACGCGCGGCTCGATGAATCTGTCGGTGCGCGACGGCGGCCTGCCGCCCGATAGCGTCGTGCAGGATGAGGATATTATTCTGGCCGACAGCGCGCGCGTGGTCGCAAAGCATCACGAACGCGGCGAGGATGCGATGGTGCAGATCGCGCTCGCGCCATGCTCGCCGTTCTCGGTGACGACCTCGCTAATGCAGAAGACCGCAGAGCTCGCCGACAAGCTCGATGTGCGCCTGCACACTCATCTCGCCGAGACCGAGGACGAGAACCGGTTCTGTGAACAGATGCATCGCTGCCGGCCGCTCGATTATCTCGAGCAATGCGGCTGGCTCAATAGGCGCACCTGGCTCGCACACGGCATCCACTTCAACGCCGGCGAAATGAAGCGACTGAGCAAGGCGGGGACCAGCATCAGCCATTGCGCCTGCAGCAATCAGGTGCTGGCGTCAGGCTGCTGCCCGGTCTGCGAGATGGAGGAGGCCGGCGTCGGAATTGGCCTTGGCGTCGACGGCTCGGCTTCCAACGACGGCTCCAATCTGATGCAGGAGGTGCGCGCGGCCTTCCTGGTGCAGCGGGCGCGCTATGGTGTCGATCGCGTCAGCCACAAGGACGCGCTGCGCTGGGCCACCAAAGGCTCCGCCGCCTGCGTCGGCCGTCCTGAGCTTGGTGAGATCGCCGTCGGCAAGGCCGCCGATCTCGCTCTGTTCAAGCTCGACGAACTCCGCTTCTCCGGCCATGGCGACCCGCTCGCCGCGCTGGTGCTGTGCGGCGCGCACCGCGCCGACCGCGTGATGGTCGGTGGCAACTGGGCTGTGATCGACGGCGCCATCCCCGGTCTCGATGTCACCGACCTGATCCGCCGCCACACCGCCGCCGCCCACGCGATGCAGGCAGGTTGAGATCGCAGTCGGCTCTCTCCGTCATTCCGGGGCGCGCGAAGCTCGTCCTTCGGACGCCCCGGAATGATAGGGGGACGCATTCGCGCAATCCTCTCCTCCGTCATGGCCGGGCTTGACCCGGCCATCCACGTCTCTCCCGTGCACG
>NZ_JBVBEF010000042.1:0-74817 GCF_055456055.1 Bradyrhizobium sp. LeoB3 | reverse complement strand
GATTGCTTCCGGCTGGAGCGTTTGCCGGGTGGGACTTGCACCCACTGGAAAGCGCCGCCTTGTCACGGCGCACACCCAACTCGGACATTATGCACCTGAGTTTCGTCATGAAGGAATGGCTGCACGAACTACAAACGGTCGAGTGAACGTCTACTTCTAGTTGCTCTGAAGTATGATTGGGATTAGGATTTATGTTGCTCGGTTGAAGTCGCGGAGGCGCTCGGACGGCCTTTTTCCGCTACTTCGAACGCCGACCGTCTCGGCCGAGACCACCATCCGATAGGAGGTAAAAATGGCCCTAAGAGACGAAGAGGACCGCGAAATTCAGAAGATGCTAGCTGACAGCGGCGTGTTGAAAGAGGGTATGACTCTCGATGGCGTCATGCGTATTTCCGAGCGCTTGAATGATATCCGCGGAGGCCTCTCTTGGTGGGTCTTCCGCAAAAAGGATAAGGACGGCGGGACCTACACCTTTTTCGGTGGCTAACGCCTGTGATTGATCCATCGAACGATACGCCATTCTTCCGATTGGTCGTAGATGGATTGAACGGCGCTGTGACAGGTGCTGCCGCGCGAGATAAGTTCTTCTGCGAGTCGGCTATTATGGCTCGCGCGCTGCACCTGCTCGGTTCAAAGCAGGATAGTCGGCTTGATGCCGTTGTCGCTCTCCTCGAAAAGCAGCTGAATAGCTCGCATCAAATATCATTAGCTGACAATTCGCTAAGGATCGCGGAACTACTGTATCCGTATGCAGCTCTTTCCAACTTCATCGCGCGTATTCAGTTTTACGAAATATGGCTAGATGAATTCGCGCGAGTGAGGCAGTTTAATCCAGACCGGCCAAAGTTTCTCGACTGTGAAGACCAATACATTCTTTACATGGCCGGCCGCAGTAAGTTGCCAACTCTTGTGAGTGATCCTTGTCCCTCCTTTTACAAGAGGACATACGATTTTAATGTTGAGCAGTGTTACGTGCTCACTCACCGATACATGTATTCTACGGACTTTGGCCAGCATGCCCCGGCAGCTAGCTGGATTGCCCCGGCATTGCTCATAATTGTTGGTAAGTCCGCGTTATGGGGAAATTTCGATCTCTTCTTCGAGTCTGCATTCTGCGCCCTCTCCGCAAACCTCGATCCGCATGAGATCCTCCTCATTGATAACCTATCGAAAATGTTTATGCCGCAGCTGACGAGCCTGCTGAAGCAAGACGACGTACAGAATGTTTACCATGAGCTATTTGTTTATAGCCTTTTCAAAATGCAGAGGGATAGAGTCGTCCTTTCTGGAACGACAAGCAATACTAGTCGAGGAACGACATTAACTAACTTCGTTGCGTCTTTGGCTGCAAAGTCGCCGGACAAGATTGTCCAGTGTCTTCGCGCGATGCAATATGTATGCCCTCGCGCCTTCTACAACGAGGTGTGCATTGAAAAACTGAATTGGCTCGCAGTAACGGCGGGGATAAGGACGTTGTTCGAGAACGAAATTAGGAGTGCCGGAAGAGAACTAGAACCGGGTGTCTATGACGATTATCGGCGAGTTGTGAACGTTGAGCTAGAGAAGCTTCGAGGCTTGCCGGCTTCCGATCCTTTGGTGCAGCACTGAGGCGTCGATGCACTACTCACCTCCGCCACTGGTGGCAATGCCCCCGCGCGTCGAGTCGATTGTTCGCTTTCCACCCAAATGCGAAGTATGGACCGCCCGCAGAGCACTCTGCATCGGGGCGGATCGGAGCGGCCGGCCGACTTCCCCACTCCACTATTGGCCCTTAGCCGAACTCGGTCGCAAACGGCCACGAGGTCCACTTTCAGGGACAGAGCGGACCGAGGTGCGCCAGGCGAGAGGCCGGCTTTTGACCCAGACTTCAGCTCCCGCCTAGATAGGCAACGGCCTCTATCTCGACCAACACTTCCGGCTTCGCAAGGGACCGCACTTCAACAAGGGTGGAAGCAGGAAAATCTCCGGTGAAGAACTCGCGGCGTGCTCGCCAGACCTCGGTGTTGTTCCTGATATCGACCAGGTAGATCGTCATCTTCACCAAGTTGTCCATCGTTCCGCCGGCCGCCTTGATGATGCGATCAATGCGGGAAAATATTTGCTTGGTCTGTTCGTACTCATCCTTGCCGACTAGCTGGGCGCCGCCTTCAAAGGGACGTGCTACTTGGCCAGAGATGAACAGCATGTCGCCTGCGCGTATAGCGTTGGACCACAGCTCGGGGCCGGCCTCAGCTACATCGGGGACGGACACCTTCGTTCTGGACATGGCATTCTCCTTGTGAAGTTGTCTCGGATACGTTTCGCTGTTGGTTTATCACAAATACTGGCAAGCCATCGCGACGCCGTATGGCTCCTTTGAGACATGCAGGCGGACGCAGAAACGGTCTGCTTATCGAAGGACGGCCGGAAGTGATCCGCGCACCGTCAAACCGACGCGAATGATCCGAAGCAGACTTCGCCGCGAGCCCGCCTACCGTGCGACGGAGCGAGCTGGTAGCCTTGCAACAGCCGGAGGGCCAGTTGCCCGCAGCTCCACCCGGCGGAGGTGAGCAGGCGCTGCCGAGCGCGCGGCGTCGATAGCAGGGAGTGATAAGATGATACTCAATCCAGATCATATTACTATCGCAGTGGCGGACGCCGGCCCGGCGATCGAGTTCTTCGCGCTGCTTGGCTTCAGAAAGGATCACGTCGCGACGATCGACGGTGGCCTTCCCGCCCGGTACATGGGCATGCCGGGCATGAAAGCGCAGCACATCACCCTCGCACTCGAAGGAGCGGATCCTCCTTTCGAGATCCAGCTGCTTGAGTTCGACCCGACACCAGGGACCGATCCGGGTGCGCACCCGACGAGTCTGCGACAACGGGGCTTCAATCACCTCGCATTCCGCGTCGACGACATTGAGGCGGCCACCGCGCACCTCGTGGCCCACGGCGTAACCGTGCTGAGCGACGAGATGGACTATATCAGCCGAAAGCTGCGGCTCTTCGAGGGTCCTGAGGGCATCACCGTTGAGTTGGTCCAGCGGGGCGGCTGAGGCGCGTCTGGCTAGGGCCTCCTGCGCCCCGCTCGATTATAGACTTCCGCGCTTGCCCGGATCGTCGCCGTTGTAAGGTAGCTGTGTTCCCTCGACGCACCTGTGCGGGCGCCGCCGGATGCGGTAGACGGAGGCCGGGGGAATATTCAATGCCGTCCTCGCGACGAGGCTGGCCTTCAGCCCAAGACGATCAAGAATTGACCGTGGCACCGGACAGCGCGGCCCATACGTGAACTGATAGAAGGTGCCGTCATCGCGCATGTGGCGGAAGGCGCCGCTGAGAATTGCGATCACCTTGCGCGGCGACATCGACAGGAGCGGAAGTCCGCTGACCACCGCGGCGGCGGGGGACATGAAGGGCTCGTATTGCGAAAGCTGACGCGCATCCATCCACAGCACCCGCGCCCTCGGGAAGCGCTCTTGCAGCAAACGGACGAAGTCCGAGCCGTATTCGACCAGCAACAAGTCGCGTTCCGGAACGCCGCGCCGGATCAGCGCATTGGTGAAGGTGCCCGTCCCTGGTCCCAGCTCGATGACTGGCCCGGCGCCGGGGACGATCTCCTGCGTCATCAGACGAGCCAGCGTCTGGCCCGACGGGGCGATCGCAGAGACTTGCCTCGGATTTGCAACGAAGGCGCGGATGAACTCAAAGAAGTCCAAAACGGCAGCGGAACCCAAGGAGACGCTCCTCTCTGGTGGTGAGTAAAATTGTTCGGCACGAGTTTCCGGATTTTCCGGACGGTGCTGTCGAGCTCTTCGTATCGCTGGAGCAGCCAACCGGCGGTGGCGAACCACGCCAATGGACTTGCAGTAACCGCCAAAGAAGATGCAGGGGTGGACCAGGCCGAAGTCGAGGAGCTGCATGCAGCGGCCGCCTCAACGTTCAATGCATCCGGATTCCTAGTGAAGTTTGTTGCCGTGCAGCTCCCGCCAGCGGCTTGGCGTCACGCCTTCCCAATATCGGAAAGCTCGATAGAATGAACTCGCATCCTGATAGCCCAGGAGGCACGCGACTTCGTCAATTTCGGCCGACGGGTCGGACAGAAGCTGCCGCCCGAGTTCCTGGCGCGCTTCGACCAGAAGATCGCGGAAGCTTGTGCCCTCTTCGGTGATGCGGCGCTGAAGGGTGCGCTCGCTCAGGCCTAGATCACGCGCGACGTCGGACAGCTCCGGCCGTCCGCTCGCAAGGCTGCGCTTGAGCACGACCTTGACCTGCTCCTTGATGGAGCTGCGCGCCTGCAGCTCTCCGAGTGCGGAGGCCAGCGCCGGCGTGAGCATCTCGAGCAGCGCCTGATTGTATCCGGGAAACGGACGATCGAGATCGGTCGGTTTCAGGATGAGCGCGTTGCGCGCCGCGCCGAAGCGGATGGGGCATTCGAAATATTTCTGGTAGACGTCACTTTTCGGACGAGGGCGGACGAGCTCGACGCGTTTCGGCGCCAAGTGCTGCCCGGTGCCACGACGCCCGAGTTCGACCAAGGACGCGAAAGTCACGTCCGTCGAAATCGCGGGCTCCGGCTCGCTTGCGTGAGGCCATTCGACCGTGACGGCGCATTCGCCCTTGCTTTCCGCGACACTCAATTGCTCCGGCGAGCAGAGCCGCTTGAAACGCGCGATGCGAAGCAGCCCGTCGCGGTAATCCTTCGCGTAGAACGCGACGAGGCTCGAGGGGGGATGCACCGCCGTGTCGGTCCGCTGCACCAGCTCGATTCCGAGCCCGGGCTCTGGCTTCAGCTCCTCGAGGGCCTTCCAGAGAGCAAAGAACTGATCCGTGGTGACATGCCCCTGCCCGTTCAGGTGCAAGGTCGCCGGCAGGCGCGCCTGCCGCAGCAGAGCGGCTGGCGGCACGCCGATGCGCTCGACCGTCTGCCAGAAGGCCTGTGGCACCTTGCATCTGTCTGCGGCCGCTCCACGCATGGCTGGTCCTACCGCATCTGGCTCATGATCACGCGATCGAACATGCGGTCGCCGAACCATTCGCGGATCTTGATCATCGGCTGGGCGTATTTGCCGGCAACGTAGCGCGTGCGCGGCTTGCTCTCCCTTACGGCCTTGGACACGACATCGGCGATCACGCCCGGATCGGTGCCGCGGCCCTGGCCGTACGCATCGCGGGTCGACTTCGCGACCGCCTGGGTCAGCTTGGCGTAGGGACCTGCACCCGAGCGCTTGAGCAGCCCATTGGCGACCACGTCGCCGAACCCGTCTCGATCAGGCCGGGCTCGACCACGACGACCTTGATGCCGAAGGCGGCGAGCTCGAGCCGGAGGCAATCCGACCAGCCTTCGAGCGCATGCTTGGTGGCGTGATACCAGGCGCCCAATAGAGTATAGATCTTGCCGCCCATCGAGGTGATGTTGATGATGGTGCCGGCGCGCTTCTCCCTCATCTTCGGCAGCAGAAGCTGCGTCAGTCGGGCGGCACCGAACAGATTGACCTCGAACTGATATCGCGCCTCCTCGATGCTGACATCCTCGACGGGACCATACAGGCCGAAGCCGGCGTTGTTGACGAGCACATCGACACCGTTCACCTCGCTGAGAATGGTGTCGACCGCCGCCTTGATTTCGGCCCCCTTTGAGATGTCCATGCGCAACGCCCTGGCCCCGAGCTCGACCAGGTCATCCATCTTGTCGATGTGGCGCGCGGCGACGTACACCTGAAAGCCGTCATTGATCAGGCGTTTGGCGATTTCCTTGCCCATGCCCGAGGACGCCCCGGTCACAAGTGCTGTCTTCTTGCGTCTATCACTCATCTCAACCTCACAGTGTTCGGCCAACCCTATGGCCTTCAGGCGCCGCGACACTGACGAAGTCCGCCAAAAGACTTGCACATTGCGCCAACCGACGCCAGCGAAGCCAAACGGAGGGTTAACGGGAAAGGACGGGCGGCCCCGGAACGCGCGGCTGTCGACGCGTACCGGCCGCCTTTACGAATGCTGCTGCAGGCGAAGACGGCGGATCCCAGCGACGGCAAGGATCACTAGAGCGTGTTCGAGCGAAGTGGAGACCGGTTCGCGTGAAGAAAACGCGTCTAGCTAAATATCAAGCGGTACTCCCAATATTTACGTTGCCGAAGAAGAGTTCGGCGTTAACCACCGCTCACGGTTCCAGACTGAGCGAAATCGCTTCGAAGTTTCTTAAATTTTGCTGGGTACCTCTTCCGGACATAGTGATCTGGGGAAAAATATGAGTAAGCGAGCCAAACGTGGATAGGTAGAGACGGTCGCTCTACCGGGGGTCGCGAGAGTTACAGTTGGCGCCGTGGCCGCCGCCGCATTGGGGTACAGCTTGCTGTTTCGCCCGACGACCGTGCAGCCGATAAGGAAGCCGTCCGCGCACCAAGCCCTTGCGTCCTCAACTCCGGTTTACGTGTCAACTCCAGTTCATGCATCAGCTCCGACTCCGATTTCGGTCCCGGCGCCTCAGGTCGAAACACCAAAAGCCGCTGACGTTCCCGGAGCATTTGTTCGGCAGGTGATCGACTACGCCAGCCACCAGCCGCCGGGCACCGTGATCATCGATACCCAAAACACATTCCTTTATTTCGTTCTGAATGATACGCAAGCGATGCGCTACGGCATCGGTGTTGGCCGCGAAGGCTTCACATGGTCCGGTGAGCAGACTGTGGCCCGTAAAACAGAATGGCCGGATTGGCGTCCGCCTGCAGAGATGATTTCGCGTCAGCCCTATCTGCCGCGGTTCATGGCAGGCGGTCCCGGCAACCCGCTCGGCGCTCGGGCGATGTATCTGGGCGAGACCGAATATAGAATTCACGGCACCAACAAGCCCGATACGATCGGGAAGCGGGTTTCGTCCGGCTGTATCCGGCTGACCAATGAGGACGTCGTGGACCTTTATGAGCGGGTGAAAGTCGGAGCGAAAGTGATCGTGCTACCGGCAACCGCTGCCCGTCGACCATCCCAGGGAGCGCCGCCCGACGCCGCTTTCCGATCGCCGGACCCGGCATCGCCGTCGAACCGGCCCTCGGCAACCAACGCGCAGATGCTGTCATCTGGACCGAAGATCGCCGAGGTCCAGTAACTCAGTCCTCCGTCCTCGGTCTGCAACTGAGGACAAGGAGGCAATTCAGATCGTCGCTTTTAAGTCCTCTGGCCCATAGCGACACGCTCGGTCTAGCGCCTTGATGTCGGCAATGAGGGGCAAACCGGACGCGCTTTGACCAAGCCGAACCGACGCGACCGACCCGCAGCGGACATAAGCGCTCGATAGCTGAAAGCAGCTCCGCACGGCTGTGACATTTGCGTCACGTCTTCGGTGCTTAGAGCAATTTGCTCGGCCGCACTTTTGGACAGATGACTTGGCTTGTCTTATTTTGGCGAGGGGGGTGCACGCCATGACCGTGAAGAGAATCATTGCAGGCTGCTTGCTAGCAGCCGTGGCTTGTCTGGTGTTTTTCCCAGTTCGTTACGTTCTGGTCAAGCCAAGCAAGCTTGACCGGGCATACAGTAAAGTCGTGCCGGTCCAATACAACATCACGGTGCAGGCGAAAGACATACAAGCTACGCTCAATGTTGCGGACATGCATGCGGACAGCCTTCTATGGAAACGCGATTTGCTCGAAAAGTCGGACATTGGTCATGTCGACCTGCCGCGATTAATCGAGGGACACTATGCGCTACAGGTGTTTTCGTCGGTAACGAAATCTCCTAAAGGTCAAAACTACGAGTCAAACAGCGCCGACAGCTTCGATACCCAGACATTGACAAGCATACTCTTCGTGCAGCCAATGCGAACGTGGGGTTCGGAGCTTGAACGATCTTTATGGCATGCGGAAAAGCTCCGAAGCTTTGCCAGCAGGTCAGATGGAAAATTGAGGATCATCCGCACCCCACAGGACATCGAGCGCTTGATTCTTGATAGGCAGGGCGGCAGTTCAATTGTGGGCGGCATGCTCTCTGTTGAGGGCTTGCACAATCTTGAAGGCAAGCTCGGAAACCTTGACGTTCTTTATGCTGCTGGCTTTCGAATGGCTGGCCTTACTCACTTCTTTGACAACGAAGTTGCGGGCTCAATGCATGGGGTCAACAAGGGCGGCCTCACTCCATTTGGAAGGAAGGTCGTCGGTCGCATGGAGGCTTTAGGGATGGTGGTAGATGTCGCCCACGCAAGCCATGCGACAGTTGCCGACGTGCTTGCGCTAGCGACTCGCCCAGTCGTGTCTAGCCACGGCGGTATCCAGGCGATTTGTAAAGCCAATCGCAATCTCAGCGACGATGAAATACGAGGGATTGCCAAAACTGGAGGCATGATCGGCATAGGATTCTGGGAAGGTGCGATCTGCTCAACGAAGCCAACGGATGTGGCTCGCTCCATAGCCTACGTTCGCGATCTCGTTGGTATCGACCACGTAGGTCTGGGCTCGGACTTTGACGGGGCGACCACCACCGCATTTGACGCAAGTCAAATCGCGGGCGTAACTCAGGCCTTGCTCGACGTGGGCCTATCGGCCGATGACATCCAAAAAGTCATGGGCGAAAACCTGCTGCGCGTGCTTCGCGAAGCGTTGGTAGCTAAAAATCCATGATCTGTACTGCCCAGCCGTATGCTCTGCGGGCATGAATCAATTCATGACTGCACGGCCTGTTCGTCGTTTCCGCCACTGGTCTCGGCCGGCTCCGCCTGTGCGATCTCGGCCGCGGCGATATCGCCCTTGCTGACTTCCCCGGTGTCGGCGATCCGCGCCTCTGCCGTTTCCTTCACATGCGCGGCCAGTGCCGGCAGGCGTTCGATCAAAGCGTGAAAGTCCTGGGCGTCGAGCGCGAGCAGCCTGGTCTTGCGTGTCGCCGTCACGGTGCCGGAGCGGCTGGTGCGCTTGAGCAGCACGATCTCGCCAAAAAGGTGCCGTCGGACAGCCTGACCCGCTGGCTCGGCAATTCGATCTCCACCTCGCCTGCGGTGATCAAATACATCGAGGACGCGACGTCGCCGCGGCGGAATGAGGCGCAAGGGGCTTTTGGAAGAAAAACGAGCAAGAAACTCGCGAGGCCGTCAGTCTGCTGCTGGCCCGAATGCGAAGTCTGCGCTTTGATGTCTCAGGTTGCGCGTTCCGCTCCATCCGGGCTACGGCAAGGCTCTAGGAGCGGGTATGCTTCGCTTCTGCGCCTTGCAGCCCATCATTCGCCGTGAAGATCACGTTCCTGAGCCAGACATGCGCCGGGTCGTTGTCGTTGCGTCGATGCCACAGCAGCGTTTGGCGAAACTCGGGATAGTCAACAGGCGGCGTAAAACTGCGGACTCCTTGCCAAGCGAAACTGCGCACGATGCGCTCGGACAAAGTTGCGATCATGTCGGTTTCGGCAATCAGTTCAGGAACCGCGAGATGGTAGGGCACGCTCAACGCGACCTGCCGCTTCAACCCTCGTTCATCCAGAAGCCGATCGATCGCTCCCTTGAGATCGCCGACATGTGTGATCAGAACGTGTGGGTACTTCAGAAACATATCCAAGGTCAGCTTTCTCTTGATTTCGGGATGGCGCGCCGACACCAACGATACGTAGCGCTCCGGAAACAACGCTGCGCGCTTGATCGTCGCGGGCGCATCCGGAATGAGGGTCAGCGCGAGGTCAATCTCGCCGCGCTCAAGCCCGTTGACCACCTCCCTTCGATCCAGCGCCCGCACAACGAGTGCCATGCGGGGGGCTTGGGCGCGCAGCATCCCCATCACGCCGGGGAGGAGCGTCGCGGTCACGTTGTCGGTGGTCGCGATCCGAAAGATTCGGGCGGAGCGCGCAGCATCAAATCGGCTGTAACCGCCGAAGGCGTCTTCAATCTGCCGCAGCGCCGAGCGGATGGAATCGGCCAGATCGAGCGCGCGCTCCGTGGGCCTGACGCCATCGCCGCTACGGAGGAAGAGGTCATCGCGAAACAGAGAGCGCAGCCGCGCGAGGCGCTTGCTCATCGCCGGCTGGCTGAGACCGATGCGCCTGGCGGCCTCACTGACGCTGCCCTCGCTCAGCAAGGCATCGAATGCGACCAGCAGGTTCAGGTCGACTGCCGAGAGTTTCATGCACGCCACCTAGCTATATTTCCATGAAGAATATCTATATGTGATATATTTATTTGACGCATATCATGGCGCTGCGCAAATTTCCTTCCCGCGTACGCAATAACGGAGAAGGAACTGTCCATGCGTCTGGCATCTCTGTGTCTCGCAGTCGCTGCGTCCGCCTGGTCGCTGCCTGTCTGCGCGCAATCACAGCCGTCGTTTCTTGCCGTCCTCGCCGACGCCGACATGGTCCCTACCGTCTATGAAACCGGCGAGCTGGGACCGGCCGATCCGAACCATCGCGATACGCTTGCCATTATCGGCCTGCCGCTCGCCGCAGGAGCGCGTCCGACCATGATTGAAGTGTCGAATTCGGTTTATGGACCGCCAGGTGGGCTCGCATTGAGCCGTGACGCGCGCTTCGCTTTCGTCGCCGAGATACTGCGTCCACGGCCCGCGGGCGCGACGAAGCTGAGTGAAATGCTAGCGGGCAGCGTGATCCGCTCCGTAGACTTGCGGAGGGAACGCGGGCCAGCGATCATCGATATTGTCGATGTCGGTACACAGCCGCAAGCCATCGCGCTCAATCCGTCCGGCGACCTGATCGTCGCGATGACCACCGACGTCGATCGGGAGTTGAGCTTCGTGCCAGTGCGGGATGGCCGCTTCGGTCAGGTGAAGCGCGTCGGCCTCGGTCTGCCTCCATCCAGCGGCCTCATTCCACTGAGATCAACCTGGGTCGAATGGCACCCAAGCGGCCGATACATTGCGGTCAACCTGGTCGACCGGGCACAGGTGGCATTTTACGAGGTCGTCAGAGGTCCGGATGGATCGATAGACGAGGTGCGGCCCTGGGGAAATCGGGTGCAGGTGAACAAGTTTCCCTTCATCGGACGGTTCTCGCCTGACGGTCGCTTCTATGTGACGTCGGATCTGCAGTGGGGCATCGACACCAAGGGCTTTTACGGCGTGCGGGAGGGCATCCTGACCACGGTGCGGACGGCGGAAATCGGCACAACCGGGGATGCGGCGCGGCACACCGTGCCACATATCGCACTTGGCGGCTGGGGCTCCGAGACAATGGCGTTCAGTCCCGATGGCCGCTTTCTGGTGACTTCGAACTTGCGTGGCACCGGCAAGCCTTCAGGCGATCCTGATCGCACTGACGAAGCCTCCATCAGCCTCTATGAGCTGGATCCTGAAACCAGCCGTCTCGTACACCGCGGCGAATGGACATTTGATGCGGTCCTGCCGCAGGGCCTCGCCTTCGATCCGTCCGGCCAGATGCTCTATGTCGGCGTCAATCGCTATGCAGGTGAAGCCGGCACCGAAGCCGGCGGAGCAGTCGAGGTCTGGCGCGTTGTCCGTGGCGACACTCCTCGACTGGAGCGCACCAACGAACGGGTACGACTTCCGGCCGGCGTCCACACGATCGTGGCGCGCTGAATGCCGGCGGCGCACCCATCTTCAGGCCTGCGGCTTGGCTATTCGTGATTGGTGCCGCTGGTCTCGGCCGGCTCCGCCTGAGCGATCTCGGCCGCGGCGATATCTCCCTTGCTGACTTCCATCGTGTCGGCGATTCGCGCCTCCGCTGTCTCCTTCACATGCGCGGCCAGCGCCGGCAGGCGTTCGATCAAAGCGTGAAAGTCCTGCGCGTCGAGCGCCAGCAGCCTCGTCTTGCGTGTCGCTGTCACGGTGCCGGAGCGGCTGGTGCGCTTGAGCAATGCGATCTCGCCGAAGAAGGTGCCGTCGGACAGCCTGACCCGCTGGCTCGGCAATTCGATCTCCACCTCGCCTGCGGTGATGAAATACATCGAGGACGCGACGTCGCCGCGGCGGACCAGCACTTCGCCCTGTTCGATGGTCTGCGCGCGGAGCAGCCGCATGATGTCGGCGATCTCGGCGGCGCCGAGGTGGGAGAACAGCGGCACTCGCGCCAGCATGCCCCAGGTGACGACGAAATCGCGCCGGCGCACCTCGTCGGCGAAGGCGGTCGAGATGATCGCGACCGGCAGCGCGATCATGGCAAATCCGAACACGATCGCGAACACCGTGACGATCTTGCCAAGCGGCGTCACCGGAATCACGTCGCCATAGCCGACGGTGCCGAGCGTCACCATCGCCCACCACATCGCCTGCGGGATGGTGCCGAACTTGTCCGGCTGGACCTTGTGCTCGATCGCGTAGAGCAGCGAAGCGAACAGCAGCACCGCGCCTGCGAGGATCACGAGGCAGCCGACCAGCGTGCGCCGCTCGGCGTGCAGCGCCGCCAGCAGCGAGCGCATCGCCGGCGAATAGCGCACCAGCTTCAAGAACGGCAGCATGCCGAACATCACCACCGCGGTCTTGTCGCCCAGCATCAGCGCGATCGCCGACGGCACGAACGCGATGAGGTCGATGATGCCGAAGCTCGAGAACACATATTCGAGCCGCGCCCGCACGGCCGTCGTGGCGTGCAGGGAGTGACCGGCCACGCTCCAGATCCGCACTGCATATTCCAGCGCGAACACGATGACTGCGGCGACCTCGATGGTCGTGAACAGCGTCCCGAACGAGGCGTCGAACTCCGGCACCGACGCCAGGATCGCCGCCAGCACATCGATGGCGATGATCAGGACCAGCAGCCCGACCAGGCGCGCGCCGGGCGTATAAGGCAGATGATCGTGTTCGAGCAGCTCGTAGAGCCGGTCCCGCAACTCAGGGGCACCGGTCTCGCGCTTGCCCGGCATGGTCGCTTACACGCCGGCCAAAGCTTGCTCAATCGCGGATAGCGCCGCATTGGCCTTGGCGCCGTCAGGTCCTCCGGCCTGCGCCATGTCGGGCCGGCCGCCGCCGCCCTTGCCGCCGAGCGCCTCCGATCCCTTGCGCACCAGATCGACCGCGTTGAAACGCGAGGTGAGATCGGCGGTGACGCCGACCACGATGCCGGCCTTGCCGTCCTCGGTGACGCCGACGATCGCGACTACGCCGGAGCCGATCTGTTTCTTGCCGTCGTCGACCAAGCTCTTGAGGTCCTTGGTCTCGACGCCCTCGACCGCGCGCGCCAGCAGCTTGACGTTACCAACCTCGCGCACGCCGGCGTCCCCGCCGTTCGAGGCGGCGCCGCCGCCCATCGCCAGCTTCTTGCGCGCATCCGACAGGTCGCGCTCGAGCTTCTTGCGCTCTTCCATCAATGAGGCGATGCGCGCCGGCACGTCCTCGACCGAAGTGCGCAGCTCCTGCGCCGCGGTCTTCGCCAGCGCGATGGTGTCGTTGGCATGCTTGCGGGCGTAGCTACCCGTCAGCGCCTCAATGCGGCGGACGCCAGAGGCGACCGCGCTCTCGGTGGTCACCGAGATCAGGCCGATGTCGCCGGTGCGCCGCACATGGGTGCCGCCGCACAATTCCACGGACCAGCCAAACGCGTTCTGGCCCTGCTCGCGCGGGCCCTTGCCCATCGAGACCACCCGGACCTCGTCGCCATACTTCTCGCCGAACAGAGCGCGGGCGCCGGCTTCGCGGGCGTCATCGACCGCCATGACGCGGGTGGTGACCTCGTCGTTCTCGAGCACCACGTCATTGGCGATGTCCTCGACCCGGGCGAGTTCCTCCGCCGTGATCGGCTTCGGGTGCACGAAGTCGAAGCGCAGCCGGTCCGGCGACACCAGCGAACCGCGCTGGGCGATGTGGTCGCCGAGCACCTGCCGCAACGCCTCATGCAAGAGGTGCGTCGCGGAGTGGTTGCGCCGGATCGCCGAACGCCTGCCGTGATCGACGTCGAGCTGCAGCGGGGTGCCGGCCTTCAGCGTGCCCTGCTCCACCTGGCCGATGTGGACGAAGAGATCGCCGGCCTTCTTCTGGGTGTCGGTGACGCGGAAGGTGACGCCCTCGCCGGTGAGCAGGCCGGTGTCGCCGACCTGGCCGCCGGACTCCGCATAGAACGGCGTCTGATTCAGGACCACCGCGCCGCTCTCGCCGGCCTTCAGGCCGTCGACCTCGGCGCCGTCCTTCACCAGTGCCGCGACCACGCCCTCGGCACGCTCGGTCTCGTAGCCCAAGAATTCGGTCGCGCCGAGCTTCTCGCGCAGCGGGAACCAGATGCTCTCGGTCGCAGCCTCGCCGCTTCCGGCCCAGGCCGCACGCGCCTTCTCGCGCTGGCGCTCCATCGCGTCGGTGAAGGAGGCCTGATCGACGCTGATGCCGCGCGACTTCAACGCGTCCTGAGTCAGGTCGAGCGGGAAACCATAGGTGTCGTAGAGCGTGAACGCAGTGTCGCCATCGAACATGTCGCCCTTTTTCAGGCCGGCGCTCTTCTCATCGAGAATGGCAAGACCGCGCTCCAAGGTCTTGCGGAAGCGGGTCTCTTCCAGCCGCAGCGTCTCTTCAATCAGTTTCTCAGCGCGCACCAGTTCCGGATAGGCCTGGCCCATCTCGCGGACCAGCGCCCAGACCAGGCGATGCATCAATGGCTCGCGCGCACCGAGGAGCTGCGCATGGCGCATCGCGCGGCGCATGATGCGGCGCAGCACGTAGCCACGACCTTCATTGGAGGGCAGCACGCCATCGGAGATCAGGAACGAGGACGCGCGCAGATGGTCGGCGATCACGCGCAGCGACGCCTTGTGCTCTCCCCTGGGATCGGCGCCAGTGAGATCGGCGATGGCGCGGATCAGCGAGACGAACAGGTCGATGTCATAATTGTCGTGGACGCCCTGCAGCACGGCGGCGACGCGCTCCAGTCCCGCGCCGGTGTCGATCGAGGGCTTCGGCAGCGGATTGCGCACGCCGCCCTCGAGCTGCTCGAACTGCATGAACACGAGATTCCAGATCTCGATGAAGCGGTCGCCGTCCTGCTCCGCCGAGCCGGGCGGGCCCCCCCAGACCTTGTCGCCATGGTCGTAGAAGATTTCCGAGCACGGGCCGCACGGGCCGGTATCGCCCATCTGCCAGAAATTGTCGGAGCCGGCGATGCGGATGATGCGCGATTCCGGCAGGCCGGCGATCTTCTTCCAGAGATTGAAGGCCTCGTCGTCGTCGATATAGACGGTCGCCGTCAGCTTGTCCTTCGGGAGCCCGAATTCCTTGGTGACCAGGTTCCAGGCCAGCTCGATCGCGCGATCCTTGAAGTAATCGCCGAACGAGAAGTTGCCGAGCATCTCGAAGAAGGTGTGATGGCGCGCGGTGTAGCCGACATTGTCGAGGTCATTGTGCTTGCCCCCGGCGCGCACGCATTTCTGCGAGGTGGTCGCGCGCTGATAGGGGCGCTTCTCGACGCCGGTGAAGACGTTCTTGAACTGCACCATGCCGGCATTGGTGAACATCAACGTCGGATCGTTGCGCGGAACCAGCGGCGACGACGGCACGATCTCGTGGCCGTTCTTCGCGAAGAAATTCAGAAAGGTCGACCTGATGTCGTTGACGCTGCTCATAGCCATCCAACCGGAAAAGGGGCCCGGAATCCGCCACAAAAGGGTTAATCTTCCGGCCGAACGCTTTTAGACAAGGCGCACGGCGGTGTCCAGAAACTGTGCAAGCACATCATAGGCTTGCCGCGATCGCGTAAACCGGCCGTTGATAGTTGCCGCAGCCGCGTTGACAGCCTTGGCCGCGTCGTGTTTCCCTCTTATCTAGTATCAGTCACGTCGGGAGAGACCGGCCTTGAGCCGGCGCCGAAGGAGCAACCGCCCCGGAAACTCTCAGGCAAAAGGACCGCGTGACCACTGACATCTGGAAAGAGGCGCGTGAGGCTTCAAGCCGGGCGCGCCCGCCGACGGGATAATACTCTCAGGCAAAGCGACAGATGGGGCTTTTGGGTTTCCAGGGGATGGTCCCCAGGGAACCGCGAGGGCCCTGCAATGCTTGCGCGAGACGAATCCGACCTCAAACGCACTCCCCTTTATGCGCTGCACCTCGCCCGCGGAGGCAAGATGGTGCCGTTCGCGGGCTACGAGATGCCCGTGCAGTATCCCGCCGGGGTGCTGAAGGAGCACCTTCATACGCGCGCCGCCGCCGGGCTGTTCGACGTCTCCCATATGGGCCAGCTCGCGCTGCGGCCGAAATCCGGCAGGGTTTCCGACGCAGCTTTGGCGCTGGAGCGGCTGGTGCCGCAGGACATCCTCAGCGTCGCGCCGGGACGGCAGCGCTATGCCCAGTTCACCAACGCCGACGGCGGCATCCTCGACGACCTCATGGTCGCGAATTTCGGCGATCACCTGTTCCTGGTGGTGAATGCGGCCTGCAAGACCGAGGACGAGGCGCATCTCCGGCGACATTTGTCCGATGCCTGCGATATCGATTCGCTGTCGGGCCGCGCGCTGATCGCGCTGCAGGGGCCCAGGGCCGAATCGGCGCTGGCGAAAATTTGTGCAGACGCGCCGTCGATGAAGTTCATGGACGCCGGCCCGCGCCGCGTCGCTGAGTTCGACTGCTTCGTCTCCCGCTCCGGTTACACCGGCGAGGACGGGTTTGAAATCTCCGTTCCCGCGGAGCATGCCGAAGCGCTGGTGACCCAACTCCTGGATAATCCGGATGTGCTGCCGATCGGGCTCGGCGCGCGCGATAGCCTCCGGCTGGAGGCCGGGCTCTGCCTCTACGGCCACGACATCGACACCACCACCACGCCGGTCGAAGCCGCGCTGGAATGGTCGGTCCAGAAGAGCCGCCGCAAGGGCGGCGCCCGCGGCGGCGGCTTTCCGGGCGCGGACAAGATCCTCGACCAGTTCGAGCATGGCGCACCGCGCCGCCGCGTCGGCTTGAAGGCGCAGGGACGCGCGCCGGTGCGCGAGGGTGCGCCGCTGTTTGCCGATGCTGATACGGGCGAGGCGATCGGCAAGGTAACGTCGGGCGGCTTTGGCCCCAGCCTCAATGCACCGGTCGCGATCGGCTACCTGCCCACCCCGCTCTCCGGCATCGGCACCAATGTTTTTGCGGAGGTGCGCGGCCAGCGCCTGCCGCTTGCGGTCGCCGCCACGCCTTTCGTTCCCAACACCTATAAACGCTAGAGGACACTTTTCATGACGACGCTCTACACGTCCGACCACGAATGGCTCAGCATCGAGGGCGATGTCGCCACGATCGGGATCACCGATTACGCGCAGCAACAGCTCGGCGACGTCGTGTTCGTCGAGCTGCCGAAGGTCGGGCGCGCGCTAAAGAAGGCGGAAGCCGCCGCCGTCGTCGAATCCGTGAAAGCGGCCTCCGACGTGTACGCGCCGATCTCGGGCGAAGTGCTCGAGGTCAATGACGCGCTCGCCGCCGAGCCGGCGCTGGTCAATTCGGATGCCGCAGGCAAGGCCTGGTTCTTCAAGCTGAAGATCGCCGACAAGGGCGAACTCGGCGGCCTGATGGACGAAGCCGCCTACAAAGCCCACACCGCCTGAGAGGTTTCCATGAACGCGCCGTTCAAACCGACCAGTGAAGCCGCGGCCACCTTCGTGCGCCGCCACATCGGCCCCTCGCCACGCGACGTCGATGCGATGCTGCAGACCGTCGGCGCCACCAGCCTCGCCGCGCTGATGGGCGAGACGCTGCCCTCATCAATCCGGCAGAAGGCCCCGCTCGATCTCGGCCGTGCGCTGAGCGAGACCGAGGCGCTGGCCCACATGACCGAGCTGGCCGCGCAGAACCAGGTGTTCACCTCGCTGATCGGCCAAGGCTATTCCGGCACGATCCTGCCGGCGGTGATCCAGCGCAACATCCTGGAAAATCCGGCCTGGTACACGGCCTACACGCCCTATCAGCCCGAGATCAGCCAGGGCCGGCTGGAAGCGCTGTTCAACTTCCAGACCATGATCTGCGACCTCACCGGGCTCGACGTTGCCAACGCCTCGCTGCTCGACGAAGCAACCGCTGCGGCCGAAGCGATGGCCCTTGCCGAGCGACACTCGCAGGTGAAGGCGCAGGCATTCTTCGTCGACCACGAAGTCCATCCGCAGACGCTTGCGGTGCTGCGTACCCGCGCCGAGCCGCTGGGCTGGAGCCTGATCGTCGGCGATCCCCTCACCGATCTCGACAAGGCCGACGTGCTCGGCGCCCTCCTGCAGTATCCGGGCACATCAGGCGCGGTGCGCGACCTGCGGCCCGTGATCGCCGCGCTGCGTGCCAAGGGCGCGCTCGCGATCGTCGCCGCCGATCTTTTGGCGCTGACGCTGCTGGCGTCGCCGGGCGAGCTCGGCGCCGACATCGCGATCGGCTCGGCGCAGCGCTTCGGCGTGCCGATGGGCTATGGCGGCCCGCATGCCGCCTACATGGCGGTGCGCGATGCGTTGAAGCGCTCGCTGCCCGGCCGCATCGTCGGGCTGTCAGTGGATTCGCGCGGAATGCCGGCCTATCGGCTGGCGCTGCAGACCCGGGAGCAGCACATCCGCCGCGAGAAAGCGACCTCCAACATCTGCACTGCGCAGGTGCTGCTCGCCGTGATCGCCTCGATGTATGCGGTCTATCACGGCCCCGAAGGCCTGACCCATATCGCGCGCAACGTGCAGCGCCGCGCCGCGGTGCTGGCGGCGGGATTGCGCAAGCTCGGCTTTGCGCCGACGCGCGAGGCGTTCTTCGACACGCTGACCGTCGAGGTCGGCGCGAAGCAAGGCGAAATCGTTGCCCGTGCGCGCGCGGAGAAGATCAATCTGCGGATCGGCGACAGCACACTCGGCATCGCCGTTGACGAGACCACGACCCCCGAAATCATCGAGGCGGTGTGGCGCGCATTCGGCGGTACGCTTGCCTATGCCGACATCGAGACCGGCGCGCGTGAGGCGCTGCCGACGGAATTGAAGCGCACCACCGCGTTCCTGACCCATCCCGTGTTCCACGCGCATCGCTCCGAGACCGAGCTGCTCCGCTACATGCGCAAGCTGAGCGATCGCGACCTCGCGCTCGATCGCGCGATGATCCCGCTCGGCTCCTGCACGATGAAGCTGAACGCGACCACGGAGATGGTGCCGCTGACCTGGCCGGCGTTCGGCAGCCTGCATCCGTTCGCGCCGGCAGATCAGGCCAAGGGCTATCACGCGCTGTTTACGCGATTGGAAAAATGGCTGTGCGACATCACCGGCTATGCCGCGGTGTCGCTGCAGCCGAATTCCGGGGCGCAAGGCGAATATGCCGGCCTGCTCGCGATCCGCGGCTATCATGCCGCGCGCGGCGAGGCGCATCGTAAGATTTGCCTGATCCCCTCCTCCGCCCACGGCACCAATCCGGCATCCGCCGCGATGGCCGGCATGGACGTCGTGGTGGTCGCCTGCGATGCGCGCGGCGACGTCGACGTCAATGATCTCCGCGCCAAGGCGGAGAAGCATTCGGCGAATCTTGCGGCTGTGATGATCACCTATCCGTCGACGCATGGCGTGTTCGAGGAGCACATCAGCGAGATCTGCGATATCGTGCATGCCCATGGCGGACAGGTCTATCTCGACGGCGCCAATTTGAACGCGCAGGTCGGACTGTCGCGGCCCGGCGATTACGGTGCCGACGTCAGCCATCTCAACCTGCACAAGACCTTCTGCATCCCGCATGGCGGCGGCGGCCCCGGCATGGGCCCGATCGGCGTGCGGGCGCATCTGACCCCTTATCTGCCCGGCCATCCCGCAACCGACGGCGGCACGCCGCACCCGGTCGGGCCGGTGTCGGCCGCGCCGTTCGGCTCGGCGTCGATCCTGACCATCTCCTACATCTACATCCTGATGATGGGCGGCGAAGGCCTGACGCGCGCCACCGAGATCGCGATCCTCAACGCCAATTACATCGCCGCACGCCTGCAGGCGCATTTCCCGGTGCTGTACCGCAACGCCAAGGGCCGCGTCGCGCATGAATGCATCGTCGATCCGCGGCCGCTGAAGACCTCGGCGGGCGTCACCGTCGACGACATTGCAAAACGCCTGATCGATTACGGCTTCCACGCGCCGACCATGAGCTTCCCGGTGCCGGGCACGCTGATGATCGAGCCGACGGAATCGGAATCCAAGGCCGAGATCGATCGTTTTTGTGATGCCATGATCGCGATCCGCCAGGAGATCGCCGAGATCGAGAGCGGCCGCTTCAAGGTCGAAGCCTCACCGCTCCGGAACGCGCCGCACACCGTGCACGATATCGCCGACGACGAATGGAATCGCGCCTATAGCCGCACTGAGGGCTGCTTCCCCGACGGCGTCTCCCGGTCAGACAAATATTGGAGCCCGGTCGGCCGCGTCGACAATGTCTACGGCGACCGCAACCTGGTGTGCTCCTGCCCGCCGGTGAGCGACTACGCACAGGCCGCGGAGTGAGGTGACGCCGTCATTCCGGGGCGCGCAATGGCGCGGCCCCGGAACCTCGAAATCGTAGAGTTGTAGGATGGGTAGAGCGCAGCGAAACCCATCGCGCCCGTCCGCTTGGCGGCAATGATGGGTTTCGCTGCGCTCTACCCATCCTACGGGCGTGTCACGGCGCGACGAGCCTCGGATTCCAGCGCCAGAGGCTATCATTGGTCAAATGTGTGCCGCCCCACCAGCGGTCGATCGGGTTGTGGCGGCTGAAATCTTCCTTGTGGGCGACGACGGCCTTGCCAAACGTGGTGAGCGACAGTCGGCTTCGCAGGAGCGCCGTATGCCGGTCCCGCAAGTTATCCCGTCTGATCGTCCGCAGCTCTTCGTCGAGTCCCGCGACCGCAGGGGTCGGGCCGAGCCCAAGCCCGTCAAGCAGGTAACCCCGCTCCCACTCGTTGAAGACGTGCGTTTGGCGAAGCTTCCTCATGTGGAAAAGCGGATTGATGTTCGCATAGCCCCTTGAGATCAGCTCCAGAATCCGCATTTCCGTAGCACCCAGCCCGGTGGAAGCCGAGGGAAGCTCTTCGAGCAAATCAGAGTTCGCCTGAGCATCGGCAGCGCACTCAAATCCTTGCCCAGGAGGTGAAAGCAAGGTTCTGGCGTCGGCGCCCTATATGCCTGCCAGCTCATGCTTCCCGTTTCAAGCATTGCCCCGGTGACGTCGACTTTGCGAACGTACTCCGCGGCGGGCCCTTCGTGGTCCATCATGATCAGATCGAAGTCGACAATGCGCAACCTCAACTTGGCCGCTGTTTCCGGGTGGGAACGAAAGAAATCGAGCAGCCAGATCAATTGCAACTGATCATTCGGCTGCGGATCAAACCATAGTTCGATGGTCTCATAGGGCCCGCAAAATTCGACGAGGGGGAGGTTCTTGCGAGCTCCGCTGTCGTTTCCAAACTGGCCGACGAAGTCCGACCAGTGAGATCCCGGTCGATGTTGCTCAGGGCACCCGGCGACATAGGTTGCGAGTTCGCCCGGAGACGGCAACGATCCCCATACAAAGCGAGTGGTAAAAGGAATGACGGCTTCAGCGAGGTCCATACGCATGAGACAGTAGCCGGACGAACTGGTCAGGATCAGGCGCTTCATGGCCCCCTCGGCAATCGCGCAAAAAACGAAACGGGCGCCGAAGACGTCGGCAACTCAACGTCCTCAGCGCCCGCTTCCCGCGAAGAAATCGGATATTTCGAAAAAACTTACTCTTCCGCCGGCTCCTCGCCGTCGGCGTCACGCTCGGGGGTGCCCGCGAGGATCTGCTCGGCGATCAGGCCGGAGTTCTGCCGGATCGCAAGCTCGATCTTGCTGGTGATATCGGGGTTGGAGCGGAGGAACGCCTTGGAGTTTTCGCGGCCCTGACCGAGCCGCTGGCTGTCATAGGAGAACCAGGCGCCAGACTTTTCGACGATGCCAGCCTTGACGCCGAGGTCGAGGATCTCGCCCATCTTGGAGACGCCCTCGCCATACATGATGTCGAACTCGACCTGCTTGAAGGGCGGCGCCAGCTTGTTCTTCACCACCTTCACGCGCGTGGTGTTTCCGACCACCTCGTCGCGCTCCTTGATCGCGCCGATGCGGCGGATGTCGAGACGGACGGAAGCGTAGAACTTCAGCGCATTGCCGCCGGTGGTCGTTTCCGGTGACCCGTACATCACGCCGATCTTCATGCGGATCTGGTTGATGAAGATTACCATGGTGTTGGACTTGTTGATGGAAGCGGTGAGCTTGCGCAGCGCCTGGCTCATCAGGCGCGCCTGCAGGCCGGGCAGCGCATCGCCCATCTCGCCTTCGAGCTCGGCCTTCGGCACCAGCGCCGCCACCGAATCGACCACCAGCACGTCGACCGCGCCCGAGCGCACCAACGTGTCGCAAATCTCCAGCGCCTGCTCGCCGGTATCCGGCTGCGAGATCAGAAGCTCGTCGATATTGACGCCGAGCTTACGCGCATAGACCGGGTCGAGCGCGTGTTCGGCGTCGATGAAGGCACAGATGCCGCCCTTCTTCTGCGCTTCCGCCACCGTGTGCAGCGCCAGCGTGGTCTTGCCTGACGACTCCGGCCCGTAGATCTCGACGATACGTCCCTTCGGCAGGCCGCCGACGCCAAGCGCGATGTCGAGCCCAAGCGACCCCGATGATACCGTCTCGATATCCATCGAGCGGTCGCTCTTGCCGAGCTTCATCACCGAGCCCTTGCCGAACTGGCGCTCAATCTGGGACAGCGCAGCAGACAGAGCCTTGGACTTATCCATGGAGGATCCTTCGACAATACGCAGGGCAGTGGCGGACATTGGATGTGCTCCTTATGACGGGGATTCGCTAGCGGGACAAACGGGGCGCGATAAGAAATCGATGGTTTATTGCGTTGAAAATTCTGTACCACCTTTGTTCCATGTTCGCAATATGTTCTTTTGCCTCCAGCCCTCACTTCGAACCAAACCTGCACCGTCCGAGTTGCCCGTCCATCATCGGCAGCGGATCCGCCCCGTAGGCGTCGGTGGCTGAGAGACCAATCGCGCTCCCGCCTGCATAAATCTGAGGGAGCCCGAACATGATCGACTGGCGCACCCATATTTGCCGCCCGTCCCGGACACAGGACGATGTCATCGCTACACGGTCGCGCGAGATCGTCGCCCAGTCTTTCGAACTCCTCGAACAAAGTGCAAAGCCTGACACGTTCCTGGGACGTCAAACCTTTGAGCCGTTTCCGAGAGAGGGCGACAATCCGTAGTTCTCCGACCGAGAACGAAGTTCCTTTCGAGCTTAACGCAAGTTAGCGGGCATCCGGGTTTCTTCCTTGCGAGGGAGCATCTCTTCCGTTCCGGAATTGTCTTTCAGACAGATCAGAACGGGAAATGCCATGAGAAACACGCTGCAAGACCCGCGCTACTGGCGAGAGCGAGCGGAGGAAACCCGTACCAAAGCAGAGTCGTTTGCGTACCGTAGCTCGCGCGAAAGGCTGCTTAAGATCGCCGAAGAATATGAGCGGCTGGCTGTCTACGCCGAGCAAGGGCAGTTGCAACAATAAGGCCGCGCCATCCCGTCGAGATGGTTGGGAAGAACCAGCAGTCGTGAACTCGACTGCGATCGATCAGGCGCTCGCGCAAAGCTCGTCGTGTGCCTTGCGGAGGTTCCTCCAACACGCGCTCCAGATCGACGCTTGCGCGCAATGGCTTGCTCGCTGGCATCCGATCGCCGCCGACGGCAAGCAGTGGAGCGACAGCCCGCGCAGACCTGCAGTCCCACCGCCGAGCTACGATTGCTCCGCCCCGATGACAGCGATCGTCCGCGACTGAAACCCAATGTGGGCGAGCACCGGGTGTCCATGTACCGATCGAGCCCGCGCGGGCGCCGTAGTTCTCCGGACAAGAACAAAGTTCCATCAAAATGTTCGCGATTTGGTGCATCTGCCCGAGAACGCACGAGTTTTCGAACGGGCCTGCTTGACGGGATCCCTCCACACCTGACGGATCGCCGCGACTGCCACGTTTCCGAGATAGTTCCGTCACGCACCGCATGAAGCAGTTTAATCAAACGCGTCGGCAATGGCGCGTCCCAGCGGATCTACTAAACCATGGGAAAAATATGCAACCCGCTGGAACGGTGGGATTCGATCGATGTTAACTTGCGTTAAACTGGGGACGGCGAGTGATAGGTTTGGAAATACCGGGACCGGCGATCGGATCGCGCAAGGCTGGGGCAACTGCCCTTCGGCAGACTGCAAGGTGGCGCAACCTTCGTTCGGCCTGGAATACCGCCGGGTGTGCGCGGAGCCTAAGAGATGATCCATAAGGGCGTCGAATATACCGTCACACTGGCCACCCCCGGTGTGTGGAAGTGGCAGTTTCAGATCGGCGATACAATCAAGACCGGCAAGACCGAGGCGAAGCTTCAGTTGCTCGCGATCAGACGGGTTCAGTTACGCATCGATCGCGAACTGAAGAAGGTCAGTCGCGAAGCGAGCAGCACCGCAGACTCATCATTGCGCTGACAGCACTACATTGCGCTAAGAGCACTACCGTAAATAACCGGGATTGATCTTTCCCCCGTCAGGACCTCCACTGAGCTTTTGCTCCCAGTGGGTTGCCGGTCGGCGGCCTTTGATGCGCCGGTGCCATCTTATGCCGCTCTATTTCTTTCGCATCCGAACCGCCGACGGCACCGGCATCTGCAATGACGGTGCGGAGTTCGCCGATCGCGACGCTGCGTGGAAGGAGATGACGCGTGTCTGCGCCGACATGATCGGCGGCGTGTCGCGTCATCTTCAGGAAAATGCGGAGTGGCAGATAGAACTGCTGGACGAGGCCAGGAGCCCGGTCTTCCGGATCCGGCTGGTCGCGAAAACGCTGGACTAGCTGGAGCGCTTTCGAGCACCTGCGCAGGAAACGCGCCAAGACAAAATCTAGATCAACACCGTCTGCGGCTTTGGGTCCGGCTCGTTTGGCCCTTGGCCCTGCCGCAGTTCCTTCGCGCTGACGAAGCGAGCGCCGACCAGTTCGCCCCGGCGCCAGATCAGCGCGCACACCCGCATCACCTCACCGCCGGCAGTGAACGAGAGCCCGAACACTTTTGGCACCGCCATCGCGCCGACCTCCAGGCACACGCCACTGTCGGACACGTCGTGCACGCGGCATTCGATCCACGGCGCATCGGGCGCCGGGATCAGGAATCCCGACTTTTGTATTTCCACCCGGACATGCTTGCGCTCACCGAGATCGTTGCGGTGTCTCGTCATTGCGTAATCCCCTCGCGAGCGGAGAATTACGGCGGAAAGCTTGAATCCCGCTTGTGCAAAACCGCTCACAATTTAGGGGAAACCAGGCAGGATCAGCCTACCGCCGAGACATCAAATCAAGGCTCTCAATCGGCGCTGGCGAGACGACGCATCGTGAATTCGATCCGGTCGCCGGGCAATTCGCGCCAGCTTTCCACCGCGCTCATATAGGCGGCCTTCGGATACCGGTTGAGGAAGTCGCGCGCCTTCAACCGCGCCTCGTCGCGTGGCAGGGTAAAGGTCTCGCGCAGGAAGCCGTCGCCCCGCTTTCGCCGGGCGGCCATTCGGCTCGCGAGATCACGCGGACGCAGGGCCATGTCGCAATTCCAAACCAGGTGACGACAGGCCAAATATAGGGCGAGCGGAGACCGAATCCGAGTCTCCGCGCGGGCCGGCGCTACTGCTGCGCGCTGCCGGTCTTGGTCTTCGGCTTGGCCGGGGTAGCGGCCTTGGGAGCATCGCTCCGAACGGTCCCCCACGGATCGGACGACGTCTTGGCGTCCGGAATCTTCTTCAGCGATTCCCTGTAGGCCTTGTCCCTGATCTGGTCCTGCTCGATCTCATCAGGCGTCTTCGACGGCCCGTCCGAAAGCAGATTGATATGGGGGGTCGATATTTGCGCGTAGGCCGGCGTTGCCAGCATCGCCACGACAGCGATGGCGCCCAGAATTCTCATGAAATGCTCCCTTGCTACTCCCCTGGGGATTGGCCTCGCGTATAGCATCGCCCAAGCCGCACCGCAAAGCAGGGCCTCGGGCGTGATCCGGCGCCAAAAGTCTGGCAATTTCAAGCCGGCCGCCCTGCTGTTCCCTTGCCCGAAATGCCCTCTAGAATACCGTCATCATCCAGGGAGAGGAACGAGCACCCCATGCAGCAGGAAGAGGTCACGGAATTCGGCATTGATGATGCGCGGCGGGTGCTGGCCGAGGTCTTCGCCCCCTGGGTGCTCGATCTCAATCTCTCGATCGAGGGCTTTGATGCTGCGCCGCCGCAGGAGGCCGGCGCCGATTGGCAGCCTGGCGCGCTCTTGCGCATGCCGTTCTCCGAACGGCTGTGCCGCAACGGCGGCGTCGTCTGCGGTCAGGCACTGATGGCGTTCGCGGATACCTCGATGGTGATTGCCAACCTCGCCGCCAACCGCAGCTATCGGCCGATGACCACCGTCGACCAGACCACGCATTTCATGCGCGCGGTCAGTGCCGCCGACGTGCTGGCGGACGCCCGCGTCGTCCGCCTCGGCCGCACCATGAGTTTCGGCCGCGTCACACTGCTCTCCGCCACCGACAACAAGCCGGTGGCGATGGTGTCGAGCGCGTTTGCAATGCTGTGACCGCACAGCATTGCTTAGCGAGCATCGCTCCGGCGACGCCAGCGCCACGCCCCAGCCGCCATGATCGCAACAACAAGCCCCGCCGAAATCGCACCGCCAAGGAAGCGTCCGCCCGGCCGGTCGATCGTGCGCGACCACAGCGATGGCGCTTCGCCCTGCCGCGGCAAACGGAAAGCCACGACGCTGTCGCCGATCGTGGTGCCCGCTTCCGAATGGCCGCCGGCGCTGATCACGACATATTGCTCGCCCCTCCACAGATAGGTCATGGGATTGGCAACGCCGGGCACCGGCAGCCGGCCCTGCCACAACTCCCGGCCGGTTTTGGCATCGAACGCGCGCAGATAAGCATCCATCGCGCCGGTGAAGACGAGCCCACCCGCGGTGACCACGACGCCATTCACCAGCGGCATGCCCCAGGGGCGTGCAATGCCGAGCGGCGCGCGATCCTCCGTCGTGCCGACCGTCGAACGCCAGAGAATCTTGCCGGCCCTGAGGTCAACCGCGACCATCTCGCCCCAGGGTGGCTTGTTGCACAGCAATCCGAGCGGCGACATCACCACTGCGCGCGACATCGCGAAAGGCGCGCCCTCCTGCCGGCCGAAATCATGGCCGGGCGGCGGATTGAGGCCAATCGCCTGCTCGCGCGGGATCAGCTTCACCAGATGCACGGCACGGCTGACATTGGCGTAGAGGATCTGATGGACCGGATCGAACGCGACGCCGCCCCAGTTCACGCCACCGCCGGTGAATGGAAACAACAGCGTGCCTTGCGTCGATGGCGGCGTGTACAGGCCCTCGCTGCGCGCGCTTGCAAATTGCTCCTTGCAGGTGGAGCGGCCGAGCAGCGGAAACGGATCGAACGCGTCGTCGACCGAGATCTTCTGTGGCACCAGCGTCGGCACATGGGTCGGGAATGGCTGCGTCGGCGAAGGCCTCTCGCCCTCCGCCGCGCCTTGCGGCACCGCGCGCTCCTCGACCGGCCACACCGGCCTGCCGCTGTTACGGTCGAGCACGAAGAGGAAGCCCTGCTTGGTCGGCTGGATCACGACATCGCGCATCGCTTCGCTGACATCGATCCGCGCCAGCGTCGGCTGCGCCGGCAGGTCGTAGTCCCATAGATCGTGATGCACGGTCTGGAACGACCACACCAGTTCACCCGTCTCGATCCGCAGCGCGACGACCGAGTTGGCATGCTCGTTGTTGCCCGAACGCTTGCCGCCCCAGAAATCCGGGCTCGGCGACGTCGTCGGCAGGAACAGCAGGCCGCGCGCTTCATCCACCGACATCGGCGCCCAGACATTGGCGTGGCCCGCCTCGATGCCGTCATGCCGCAGCGGATCGAAATTCCAGCGCGGCGCCCCGCTGCGCGCATCAAAGGCGCGCACCGCGCCGCGCGGTGCGTCGACGCGGCGGTTGTCGCCGATCGCAGAGCCGACCACGATCACGCCGCGGCCAACCACCGGCGGCGAGGTCACCTGAAATTCGCCCGGCCATTCCAGCGTCATGCCGATATCGAGCCTGACCTCGCCGGCATTGCCGAAACCGGTGCAACGAATCCCGCTCTTGGCATCGAGTGCGATCAGACGGGCATCGTTGGTACCCATGAATATCCGCGATCGGCAAACGGCCCCCGCAGGCGCATTGTCGTCGACCCAATAGGCGACGCCGCGGCAGACATAGCGGTTGGCAGGACGCTGGTGGGTGCTGATACCGGGATCGTAGCGCCACTTCTGCGCGCCGGTCCCGGGATCGAGCGCGATCACCTCATTGAACGGCGAGCAGAACACCAGGCTGTCTTCGACGAACAGCGGCGTCGCCTGGAATTTCGTCCGCCGCATCACCTCTGGCGCGCGGCGGTCGAGATCGCCGGTCCGGAATTCCCAGGCGCGGATCAGGTTGGCGACATTGTCAGGCGTGATCTCTTTGAGCGGCGAGAAGCGCGATCCGCCGCGATCGCCACCCCAATGCTCCCATGCAAGGGCCGGCGTCGCGACACACAACACGGCAAGCAGGCGGACGAGATGGCGCATGGCGTCCCGCTGAAGATGCGGTCATGGACTGCTGCATCTTCCCCGGATGATTTACGCCATTACCTGCTCAGTATCCACTCCTGCGACCGCTCCAGCCATCGCCACCGCGTCCGCCATAGCCACCATGGCCGCCGGGTCGGCCATAGCCGCCGCCGACGCCGATCCCGATTCCGATCGAGACCGGCGGTCCGGGTTCGTAGACGACGCGCGGCGGCGGACGGCGCACGACCACGACGTCCTCCTCCTTGACGTAGCGGCGCGGCGGCGTGCTGGCACGCTTGGACGGCGCCGGCTCGGCGCGCTTCCTGGCCGGCGTATCAACCCTCTTGATCGGCGCCGGTTGCGACGGCGCGTTGCAGGTCAGCGCGGCGTTGGTCGCGGGCACGCTGACGGGCGCTGCGAGGGCCAGCGCCGCGTTCGGGCGGTTGCGCTGCCGCTCCTCCAATTTGCGCGCGGTCGCGGTGAGATCGCTGTCCGGATATTGCGCGAGGAACGCGCGATAACCGGCCGCGGTGTTGATCAGGACGGCGTTGTTCCAGGCCACCATGCGGCGATGGCGATCGAGCCAATCACGTGCCTGCAGCCCGCGCGGCGTCGAGGCGTAGAGCGCAGCAAAGGCTTCATAGGCTTCATCGGTGCCGTCGGCGACGATGATCTCATTGGCCGTGTCGACCGGCTTGCCTTGCAATTCGCGCTTCCATTGCTCGACCGTGCGCTTGGCCGATGCGAGTTTTGGCGCGGCAGCGTTGGTGCCGGCGGTATCAGCTACGAAGCGGAAATCCTCGGTCAACGACGAGCTGTCCCACGGCGTCTGACGGCCATCCGTCGCCTTGTTCACAGCGACACGAACGCGCTTGAGGGTTTCCTCGATCGGCGCCGGCTCTTTCGCTGCCGCGAGCAGCGCCGTCGTGTAGGGACTGTTGCTGCCGTCGCCATCTTCGGCTTCCGCACCGGGCGAGGTCGAGAACGACAGGAAGGTGCCGGGCGCGCCGGTCTTGGCGTCGACAATCGCAAGTCCCTGGCCGGCGCTCTTGAGCTGCGGGAATGGATTGTTGCGGCACGCATCGAGCAGAAGGATGCGCATCTTGCTCGGCACCGAATTCAGCGTGTTCAGGACATCATTGAGGCGCACCGCCTGGATCGGAATGTCGGCCTCGCGCTTCGGATCGACGTCGGTCGGAACGAGGAAATTCTCTCCATCGACCTGCAGGCCGTGTCCGGCGTAGAACACCAGCGCCACCGTGTCGGCGCCCTTCGCCGCGACCTCGCCGGCGAATTCGCTGACCTTGGCCCGCAATTCATTCTGCGAGAGGTCGGACGCCGATAGCACCTGGAAGCCCGAATCGGTGAGAAGTTGCGTCATCGCCTTGGCGTCATTGGCCGGGTTGGGCAGCACCGGCACTGATTTGTAGGCGGATTGTCGGATCACCAGCGCCAGCCGGTTCTCGGCCAAAGCGGGACAGGCGCCGAGCAGCACGGCAGCGGAAACAAGCAGTCTGGCGAGCGAGCGGCGCGACATCGAACGATCTCCGGCAATGCGATGGCTTGCCGGATTGGTCGTGAGGTTTGACGGCAAGGTTCATGCGCCGGCTCACGTGTCGCACGCCCCCATCGACATTGCCGCGTTATTCGACGATGGATTGCCGTCAGATCACTTCGATTTCTTCGCAGGCTCCGTCGGCCGCGCCACGCCCCAGGGATCGTATTTCTCCTTGGGCTCGGGGATGCGTTCGAGCGCGGCCTTGTAAGCCTTCTCGTCGACCTTCGGCTTGCTGTCCTGCTTGCTTCCGGCCGCGTCGCCGCGATGCCGCTTGCCAACCATCTGGGCATGGGCTGGCATCGCCATCAGCGCCAATACCGCCGCGGCGACCGTTAACTTGCGCATTGTTACTCTCTCCCTGCCACTCCGCCCCGGTATCTTCATACTGGAAAACAGCAGCATGGCGTGCCCCGGACCAATTCAGCAATAGTTGATCGATAGCGCGCCGTTCGGGGGCAGCCAAGTTTATTCGCGCAGGGTAAGTACCTCGAATGGGGTGGGACAACGCTCGCATTACATTGCTGTTAGGTTTGGCGGCTACGCTGGCCGGTTGCGGCTTCGTGGATAGCCGCTCGCCGCTGCCAATGCCGGCGTTCTTGCGCTCCAGGGAGGCCGAGCCGCCGCCGCTTGAAGCGCCGCCCGATATCAAGCGGCTGGTCAGCGAAAAACTGGACTCGGTGTTCGTATCGACGTCGCGTCCCGCCAATGTTCGTGTCTCGCAGCCGCTGCATGATCCGCGCGGACTGGGATGGACCGCCTGCGTGCGCGCTGAACTGACATCGGTGATGGGCCAGCCCTTGGGCACGCAGACCTATCGCGTCTTCATCAATGAAGGCGCCATCGCCGACCGCCGCCGGATCGACAGCGACGATACTTGCGCGACGGAGAATTACGAGCCGATCTGATTTCTGTTCGCCGACGACTGAATTGTTCCACCTCGGTACAAGCGCGCGCGCAACGGAACCGATCGCGCCAAGCCAGTTCCTTCGGAACGAAACCCTCCGCGCAGCTTTGTCAGCCGAGAGGGCAGTATCTTATGCGGAGGCGGAACTATGAAGACATTTGCAATCGCTTTGCTGGCCGGCGTCGGCGCGTTGTCTGTCGGCAGCGCTGCCAAGGCCACCGACATCTATAGCACCACGGAGTACAGCAACCCTGAACTCGTGCAGCATGTGCGCATGGTGTGTGACGATGACGGGAACTGCTATCGCACCCGCGGCGGCAGGCGCGTGATCGTCCGCGATTCCTATAACTACATGCCGCGCGAGCGTTACATCGAACGCCGCGAATATCGCGACCGCGATTACTACGATGGCGGCCCGCGCGCGGGTGTCGGCATTCGTACGCCCGGCGGGACCGTGGGTATCGGCGTCGGTGACGATCGCTGGTAAGCACTGAACAAGACAAAAGGGGCCGCCGAACGCATTTCGGCGGCCCCTTTTTGGTGAACGATCCGTTAACATCACCGCTTAAATTGCAGCGCCGAACCAACCGTATTTTGCATTTCTTCCGCTAGCTTTCCGGTAAGCGCGATCACGAGGGGCGACGTTGACAGTCCCTCCATCGCTCACGCACGGGGAAGCGGGGAAAGTGGCCGAGATCGCCGACAAAGCGGTTATTGATCGCGCATCGACCGACGACGCCACGCTGGCGCATGCGCCGGCGAGCGGCAGTCCCGCGCTCGCGCCGCTTGCCGATATTCCCATGAGCCAATGGCGCGCGCTCGCCGAGCACGTGGTCGAGCCGAATGCCTACTACCTGCCGGGTTGGGTCTTGGCGGTGAGCGCCTCCGCTCGCGGCCGCACAGGCGCGCTCGCGCTCAGCGCCTTCAGCGATGCTCCGCTCGCCTATGACGGACCGGCGCGGATGATCGGGCTGTTGCCGGTCGTCTCGCTGTGGCGCGCTTATAAAATCCCCCTGCCCGCGCTGGTGAGCGCACAGCCCTATGGCACGCTGTGCACGCCGCCGCTCGATGGCGACGTCACTGAGGCAGCAGCGGAGCGGCTGATGCAGGAAGCGCGCAAGGCCGGTGCGCATGCGCTGATCCTGCGTGACATGTCGCTGGACGGCAAAGCGATGCGGGCCTTCACCGAAGTGCTGCGGCTGAACGGCATGCGTCCGCGCCTGATGCAGTCATGCCTTCGCGCCTGCCTCGACGCGACGCGCAATGCGGACGAACTGCTGCTCGAAGCACTCGGAACCAAGAAGCTGAAGGAGCTGCGCCGGCTGCGTCATCGTCTCGACGAACACGGCGCGGTGCATTTCGAGGTGACGCGCTCGCCCGATGACGTCGCAGCCGCGCTCGAAACCTTCCTCATCCTCGAAGCCAGCGGCTGGAAAGGCAAGCGCGGCACCGCGCTCGTCCAGCATGATGGCGACGCCACCTTCATCCGTCGCGCCACCGCGGCGCTTGCCGAAACCGGCCAATGCGAGATCGTAACGCTCCGCGCCGGCGACACCGCGGTCGCAGCCGCGATCGTGCTGCGGCACCAGGACCGCGCGTTCTATTTCAAGCTCGGCGTCGATGAGCGCTTTGCCAAATATTCGCCGGGCGTGCAGTTGACGCTCGAGCTCACCCGCCATCTCTGTGGTGATCCGGCGATCCGCTCGGCGGATTCAACCGCGGCGCCCGACCATCCCATGATCAACCCGATCTGGCGCGGGCGCCTTGCCATCGGCGACGTCCTGATCCCGCTGCGGCGACACGATCCGCTCGTGCCGATGATCCATACCGCCCTGGCTGTGCACCGTTTTGCGGAGGAAGCCGCACGTAGCGGTGTTCGGTTCATCAGAAATCGCGGCAAGTCCCATTAGCAATCGTAGCCCGGGTGAAGCGCAGCGTAACCCGGGGCCGCTCGCCCTCGTGAAGCAGCCGTCCCGGTTGCGCTGCGCTCCACCCGGGCTACGGGTCACGGCATTCGTTCGTCCCGCAACTCATTGCAAAGGCGAGTGTGGCGCGGGCAGCATGATGGTCGAGTGCATCTCGTCGAGCAGCGGGCCGCCTTTGCGGAGAAATTCCTGCCATGCCGGATCTTTCAAGGCGTTTGCGCGGGCTTCAACACGCGCATTGAGACTGGGATAAGCCCAGATGTGGCAGACTTCGTTCGGCTGGCCTGCCTCGGTCTGCCAGAGGCCGACGATCTTGGAATATTTTTCGCGCGCCGGGAGCGCCTCCATAAGCGCTTCGAGCCATAGTTTGATCGCGCCGCCCGGCTTGGCGCGATAGTTGCGGAATTCATAGATGTTGCCCGTCGATGCCGGAGCAACCGGTGGCTTCACCGCGTTGAGCAGGCGGATATCCTGACGCTGCAGCAGCGGGCGGATCAGCGGAACATACTCGCCGGTCCAACGCGGATTTTTGGCGAGCTCGCCGCGCAGCCTGCTCCGCTCGTCAAAATCCTTATAGCTCCACAGGTGCATGACCTGATTGAGTGGACCGATCTCGGTCGTCCAATAGCCTTCGAGCTTGCCGTAGTCATCCTTGCGGATGTCGCGCGACACGGTGCTCGCTGCTTTCACCACCTCGCCGAGGGTGCCGGGCTTCACCGTGTAGGTCCGCAGCTCATAGAGCATGACGTTCTCCCAATTTTCTTTTGACGTTTTTTGGTTCGTAGCCCGGGTCAAGCGCAGCGTAACCCGGGACTCTCGAAGACGCTGATGCAGGTGTCCCGGGTTGCGCCACGCTCCACCCGGGCTACGGGCGCTACTCCGCCGCCTCGGCGTTGATCTCGGCCGATACCTGGCGGATGGCGCGGGCGAGTTGCTCGGCCGGCTGCGCGCCGGAAACCGCGTATTTCTGTGCGAACACGAAGGTCGGCACGCCGGAGATGCCCTTGTCGGACGCCTCCTGTGCCTGCGACGAGATCAACGCGACATCTTCATCGGTTGCGAGGCGCCTGCGCACGTCATCGGCATCGAGCCCGACATCCGCCGCTGCCTGCACCAGCACGTCGATGTCGGTGAGGTAGCCCCCGTCGCGGAAGTAAAGCTCCATCAGCCGCTGCTTCATTTCGGCGGCCTTGCCCTTGGCCTCCGCCCAATGGATCAGCCGATGGCAATCGATGGTGTTGGGCTGGCGCTTGACGAGATCCGGGTGATAGGTCAGCCCCTCCTCGCCCGCGGCGGCGACAACGCGCCCGGCGATGCCCTTGTAGGCCTCGACCGAGCCGAACTTCGCGGTGAGATATTCGTCGCGGCTGATGCCCTCGCGCGGCACCCAGGCGTTGAGGAAGAACGGGCGCCAGCGCACTTCAACCGGCACATCCGGCACCAGCTTGAGTGCATTCTCGATCCGCCGCTTGCCGATATAGCACCAGGGGCAGACGACGTCGGAAACGATGTCGAGGCGAAGCGGCTTCAGGGTGCTCATCGGGCGTTCCTCCGCTGGAAAGACGCAGAGATAAGCCGCGAAGGGAACCCCGACAACCCGCTATTTCATGGCGTCAGCCATCTGCTTCAGCCGCTCGGCGGTCAGATCGTCGGCGGGAAAGAAGGTTTCCAATGCCAGTTCCGACAGCGTGATATCGACCGGCGTGCCGAATACCATGGTGGTGGAGAAGAAGCTCAACACCCCGCCATCGTGGCGCAGCTTGAGCGGGATCGCGACATTGTCCGGCGGCAGCGGCCCTGAGCGTGCCGGGATCGGATAGCTCTTCAGGTCCTGATAAAGCCTCAGCAATTCCGGATCGGCCGTTGCCTCGCATTGCCGGTGCAATCGCTCCAGGAGGTGTCCGGTCCATTCGGCGAGATTGACCGTGCGTGCCGCCAGCCCTTCGGGATGAAAGGCAAGCTTGAGGATGTTGAAGGGCTGGCCCAGTAGCCGCTGCGGAATGCCCTCGAGCAGCGGGGCCACCATGCGGTTGGCGGTGACCAGATTCCAGTGGCGGTCATAGGCCAGCGCCGGGTTCGGCTCATGCGCCTTCAACACCAGATCGATCGCCTGCCGCGCGGATTTCAGCGCGGGATCGTCGAGCGAGCGCTGCGGGAAGGCCGGCGCGAAACCGGCGGCGACCAAGAGCACGTTGCGTTCACGCAAGGGCACCTCCAGCCGTTCGGCCAGCTTCAGCACCATTTCGCGCGACGGCGCGGCGCGGCCCGTTTCCACGAAACTCAAATGGCGCGCCGAAATATCCGCCTCGATGGCGAGATCGAGCTGGCTCAGATGGCGGCGCTGCCGCCATTCGCGCAAGTGCTCGCCGACATGGATCGGCCTGGTTGGTTCGGCCCGCGCCGTGGCTGCATGTGCGTTCATGGAATGAAAACTACCACGCGGCCTTCGGCCATTCCATTACGTCCGAGGTAATCGAAAGCTCCTACTTGCGAGGTAATCGAAAAGGCGCGCGGACCGGATCATCTTCGAAGGGCACGAGGAGATGACCATGAGACCCGACCCGAGCCCCTTCCCGTCCGCCGCCGACATCGCCACGTGGCTGCTCAATCTGGCGACATCGCTGATCGCGCGTTCGCTGCAGCTACCGGAACCGCTGGTCTACTCGACCGGCGTCTACGTCGTGGCGCAGGTGCAGGCCGCCGAGACCAGGGCGGCGAAGCGGCTCTGTCCATTGCGCCTCATGCGTCAGCTCCGCCGGCTGTTCCGCTGAACCATCAACCAGGCTGCAAGCTTTCACCAACCGGCTCCAAAAAGGACGGCCGCCCTAAGCGTTCACAGCGGCCGCTCTTTCTGGCGTTAGAGCTCAGGCGCTAGCGTCTTCGCCGCGCCGAAACCGCTCGCCCTTGCCGAGCATCACGCCCTGCGCGCCGGCGATACCGAACTCGAGGCTGGCAGCGATCCGCTCCGCGCGTTCGATGAAATGCGCGGCCGCCTCCGGCGGACAAAGCTCCTGCGCGGTCTGTTCGAACAATTCGAGCCAGCGGTCGAAATGACCGGCGTCGACCGGCAGCGGCAGGTGTTTTGCCATCGGCGTGCCGTGATAGCGGCCGGTCATCAGCGCGACCGACGACCAGAACGCGCACATTTGCGACAGATGCGGCCCCCAATCCCGGATGCGTGCTTCGAACACCGGCCCAAGCACCGCATCGGCGCGGACCTTGGCGTAGAAGCCGTGCACGAGGTGCTCGATCATGGCCTCGGTGATGCCGGTCTTGACGACGATGTCGGCCGTGATCTGCTCGCGCCGCTCTGCCCCTGTCATGCCGGCTCTCCTCAAATAGGTATTCTAAATACCCATTTAGGGCAGTATGGCTGGTTCGCAAAACCGGATTTTTGCGGGGCTCCCATGCGCCTCACTCTGTTCACCGATTTCGCCCTGCGCGCCCTGATGCGGCTTGCGGGCGAGCCGACGCGCTCGTTTGCGACCACCGAGATCGCGGCCGAATTCGGCATTTCGCGCAATCACCTGGCAAAGATCGTGCGGAACCTTGCGGATAGCGGCTTCATCACCACCCAGCGCGGGGCCCGCGGCGGTTTTGCGCTGGCGCGGCCGCCGCAGGCGATCACGCTCGGCGAGGTCGTGCGCGCGCTGGAGAACGACCAGGCGCTGGTCGAATGTTTTCGTGAGGATGGCGGCGCCTGCGTGCTGACGCCGCGCTGCCGCCTGAAGGGAAGACTGGCCGCGGCGCGCGAAGCCTTCTTGCGCGAGCTCGATGCAACGACGCTCGCCGAATGCGCCTATCCGGCGCGGCCAAAGGCGGTCAAGCCAATCTAGGCGTGTAGCGCCGTCGCTGAGCTCTTGCGCTTTCCGGCGACTACCTTCTTGCCGGCAGGCTTGGGGCGGCCCGAGCCGTTCAGATACTTGCCGTTGACCTTGCCGTTCTTCTTTTTCGCCTTTTCTTTGGCTTTGTCTTGAGCTTTGGCCTTTTCCTTGGCGACCTTCTCGGCCTTCCGCTTCGCCTTGCGCTCGGCTTTCTCCTTTAGCCTGAGCCGTTCCGCCCGCGCCTCGGCGCGCTTCTTCTTGCGTTTCTTCTCGCAGGAATCGCACTTGCAGCCGATCGGCTTCAGATAGGCTTTGAAATAATCGGTGCCGTAGTCGTAGTTGATCTCCTCGCCGGGCTCGATGTTCTTGATGGCGCGGATATAGATCTTGCGCTTGCGCGGCTTGACGTCGGATTCCGAATTCGGCTTGCAGGAATGATTGATATAGCGGGCGACGTTTTCGCGGATCGAGCCGTCGATGGTCCACCGGTTGGTGAGCTCGAACAGATATTTGTTCTCGATCTCGTCCTCTTCCTTCTTCTTGGAATCCAGGAGCGGCCCGAAATAGCGGATGATCCTGCTACCCTTCTTGATCGGCTTGGTGGCGAAAAGGCCGAGTCCGGTGCGGGAACGGCCGACGCGATAGGGTTTATTGGGCGATATCGAGGGCATGGTAATGTTGAATGAACGGACGCTTCGCACGAGCGACGGCTGTGCGGAGCCGCTCTTCTAGGACAATTCAGCGCCGCTGTCAGGTGTTTCGCGCTTGCCGTTGAAGCTTGCCCACAATGAACGCGTCCGAATAAAGCATGATCCGGTCAAGTGGGAAGCGGCTCTCCGAAAAGATCACGCTCAAACAAGGAGATGAGATCACCATGTCATCGCGGTTCCGCTATGAAGGCTTGCATGATGAAGCTTGTCATAATGCATGCGTATTCGCCATCCTGCTGGCCGGCAGTCTTGCCCATTCAAACACCCAAACATTCAGCAGCAACTACACGTCGACGGCGCCAAAAGACTGCCGCGCGGTGGGTAAACCAACCAATCTCAACCATTTTAGTTGGCCGGTGGACGGAAGGCCGAACTGTGCAGCATCGCATCCAGCAGTGTCTCGGCCGATGTGCCCTCGGGCAGCCGCTTCAGGACGTCGGACAGGCGGCCGTCAAGCAGCAGCGTGGTGAAGCCGTGCACCAGCGACCAGGCACGCACGATCGCAGCAGCCTGGTCGAGCGACAGCTTCTGCTCTTCGATATGCTCGTGGCGGCTTTCGCCGACCGCACCGGCAAGGCCGCCGAAGGCGGCGCTTGCGGCCTCGTGCAGCGAGGGTCTCGACATGTCGAGCCGCTCGGTGCGGAACATCAGGCCGTACATGCCCGGATGCGCCTGCGCATAGGCGATATAGGCCTTTGCGCGCGCCAGCCCCTTCTCCGCAATGGTGGCGCCGCCTGCGACGGCGGTGCGCATCGCATCGTTGAACTGGCGGAAGCCGATGGCGGCGAGCTCGCTGAGCAGGCCGGTCAGGTCGCCGAAATGATGCGTCGGCGCGGCGTGCGAAACCCCGGCCTCGCGCGCCACCGCCCGTAACGTCAGCCCGGCCAGCCCGTCGCGCTCGAGCACGCGCTCGGCCGCCGTCAACAGCGCCTCGTGCAGCGCGCCATGATGATAGGGCGCCTCGCCCGACCGGCGCTGCCGGCGCGCCGGCCTCGCGGCCGCTTGTTTCGCCGTTTTCCGCGTTCTCGCCGGCGACGCCTTCGCCTTGTTTTCTCTCGACAATCTCGTCATGCGAATCCTTATAGGCGGCAATTTTGACACTGTAAAGATTTTGCTTGACGGTCGGCAGCGCCACCTGTATCCATATCTTTACAACGTAAAGATAACATGGAGGGAGTGACGATGCTTGATCAGGCGATCACTGAGACACCGCGGACCAACCTGGCGCCGATCCCCTTTGAGGCGGACGCGCCATTCCTCAGGATATCGGGCGAGCTGCCGCGCGAACTCAACGGCACGCTCTATCGCAACGGGCCCAATCCGCAATTCGAGTCCCCCGGCGCGCATTGGTTCGTCGGCGACGGCATGCTGCACGCATTCCATCTCGAGAACGGCCGTGCCAGCTATCGCAATCGCTGGGTCCGCACGCCGAAATGGCAGGCCGAGCATGATGCCGGCCGCGCATTGTTCGGCGGCTTCGGCCGCAAGCTGTCGGATGCGCCGCCGTCGACCACCGCTGACGGCGGCGTCGCCAACACCAACATCATCTTCCATGCCGGCCGCCTGCTCGCGCTCGAGGAAGGCCATCTGCCGACCGAGATCGAGCCCGGCTCGCTGAACCGGCTTGGCTATTGCGACTATAGCGGCGCCATCCAGGGCCCTTTCACCGCGCATCCCAAGATCGACCCGAAGACCGGCGAGCTCGTGTTCTTCGGCTACAACGCCGCAGGACCCCTGACCCCTGCCCTTTCCTTCGGCTCGGTCAATTCGTCCGGTGTGGTCACGCGCTTCGCGCGTTTTGAATCGCCCTATGCCAGCATGGTGCACGACTTCATCGTCACGGAGAACCATCTGCTGTTTCCGATCCTGCCGGTCACCGGCAGCATGGAGCGGGCGATGAGGGGGAAAGCGCCATATGCCTGGGAGCCCGAGAAAGGCGCCTATGTCGGCGTGATGAAGCGGAGCGCCTCCGCGCAGGACATCACCTGGTTCCGCGCCGAGAGCTGCTACGTCTTCCACGTCGTGAACGCCTGGGAGGAAGGCAGCCGCATCATCGCCGACGTCATGCAGTTCGAGGAAGCGCCGCTGTTCAACCATCCGGACGGCTCGCCGACGGACCCGAAGAAGAACCGCGCGCGCTATTGCCGCTGGACCTTCGATCTCGCCGGCAATACCGACCGTTTCACGCAAACCTATCTCGACGACCTCACCGGCGAATTCCCGCGCATCGACGATCGCCATACCGGCTATGCTTTCGCCCATGGCTGGTACGCCTGCGCCAATCCTGCACTGCCGATGTTCGGCGCGCTCTCCGGCATCGTGCATGTCGATGGCACGGGCAAGCGCCGCGGCCACTATCTGCTGCCCGCCGGCGACACCATCTCGGAGCCGGTGTTCGTCGAGCGCGGGAGCGATGCGCCCGAGGGCGACGGCTGGCTGCTCGCAGTGGTCTGGCGCGCCCGGGAAAATCGCAGCGACCTCGCCGTGTTCAACGCGCGCGACGTCCAGGCCGGCCCGATCGCACTGGTCCATCTCGGCCACCGCGTACCCGATGGCTTCCACGGCAATTGGGTTGGCGCGAATTGAGCCCGCACGCCCGCTCTCCCGTCATTCCGGGGCATCGCAACGCGATGAACCCGGAATCTGGAGGTTGTGGGCTCGAGATTCCGGGTTCGCGCGCCCCGGAATGACACTGTCCTAAACGACTGACATCATTCCGATTTATCCGACATCGCCTTCATTTTGACACTGTAAAGATTTTGCTTGACGGTTTCTCGCAATACCTCTAGCTTATCTTTACATTGTCAAGATCAGCACGGAGAGGCGGCCATGACGATTTTCCTCATCCTCGCCCCCTATGGTGCCTTCGCAACCCTGCTGCTGGTGACGTCGGCGACTGCCAGCCTGTTTGCCGCCGCCGCGATTTGCCTCGCGGTCATCGCATTCGACGTGATACGCGGCCTCTCGATCAAGATCCTCGGCGTCGGCTCGGTGATCACCTTCGCTGCGATCGGCCTCTATGTCGCCTTCGTCGATCAGCACCTCGGCACCGCGTCGGTGAGGTTCGCCGTCGACACCGGCATCTTCCTGGTTTCGCTCGGCTCGATCCTGGCCCGCCGCCCCTTCACGCTGCAATATGCGCGCGAAGTGGTCGACGGCAACACAGTGCAGCAACCCGGCTTCCTGCGCGTCAACTACGTCATCACCTGGGCCTGGACCATCGCCGCGCTGCTGATGATGGTCGGCAACATCGCCATCGTCTACATGCCGAGCCTGCCGCTGTGGAGCGGGCTTCTGATTGCGTTCGCCGCGCGCAATAGTGCCGTCTTCTTCACCAAGTGGTATCCGCACTACCGGATGACGAAACACGGCACCCATCCGGTCAACGCGCTGCCCAGCGCGAACTGAGTGTTGCAGGGGACATCGCGATGAAGGACGTCTTCGCAAAGCTCGCTTCCGACTTCTTCTCGACCATCGTGTTCCTGGCGGTCTATTTCGCCACCGATAACGTTCTGCTCGCGACGGGGATCGCGATTGCCGGCGCGATCGCACAGGTGGTGCATTCCCGCATCAAGGGCGAGACGCTCGGCTTCATGACCTGGGCCAGCCTTGCGCTGGTGATCGTGCTCGGCAGCGCCACCCTGCTCACCCACGATCCGCGCTTTGTGCTGGCAAAGCCGGCGATCGCGCATTTCGCGATCGGCGCGATCATGCTCAAGCGCGGCTGGATGCTGCGCTACATGCCGCCGATCGTGGTCCAGACCATTCCGGAATATGTCACCCTCGCCGGCTATGCCTGGGCGGCACTGACGTTCGCGATCGGCGCCGGCACCATCGCAATAGCCGCGACCGGCGACATCAAGCTATGGGCAACCTATGTGACACTGGTCGCCGCCGGCTTGAAGATCGCTGCCTTCGCGATCCAATACGTCCTCTTCCGCAACATCGTGACGAGCCGGCTGCGCGCGGCGGCCCGCGCTTAATGATCGCAGGGCGAAAATACAGCGTTGGGCTTGCGCGCCTGGATAGGCTATACCGCCGTGCGAGTTGCATCTTAACCTCGGGGAGACAGGCATGGCGGTGGACGGAAACTGGAATCTCACCATGAGCACGCCGATGGGCGATCGTCAGGCGACACTGTCGCTGAAGAACTCGGGCGGCACGCTCACGGGCACGCAGGGCGCCGAAGGCAGCTCGGCCGAGATCTTCGACGGCACCGCCAACGGCGACGATGTCGCCTGGAAGGTTTCCATCACCAACCCGATGCCGCTCACGCTCGAATTCACCGGAAAGGTGACGGGCGACAGCATCGCCGGCGAAATGGGCATCGGCCCGATGGGCAGCTTCCCGTTCACGGGGACAAGGGCGTAAAGCGGCGCCATTATTGGCGCGGCATTTGCTGCAAACTCAGTCGTCATACGCGGGCTTGACCCGCGTATCCATCTCCTTTGAACGATGGATGGCCGGGTCAAGCCCGGCCATGACACATCGTGAGATCGCAACGACACCTCAGCCCAGGTTCAATTCCTTGAAGAAGTCGTTGCCCTTGTCATCGATGATGATGAAGGCCGGAAAATCCACGACCTCGATGCGCCAGATCGCTTCCATGCCGAGCTCGGGATATTCGACCACCTCGACCTTCTTGATGCAGTGCTCGGCGAGGTTCGCCGCGGCGCCACCGATCGAGCCGAGATAGAAGCCTCCGTGCTTCTTGCAGGCTTCGCGCACCGCCGGCGCGCGGTTGCCTTTCGCCACCATCACCATCGAGCCGCCGGCGGCCTGGAACTGGTCGACGAAGGAGTCCATGCGCCCGGCCGTGGTCGGACCGAACGCGCCGGACGCGTAGCCATCAGGAGTCTTGGCCGGACCGGCATAATAGACCGGATGGTTCTTGAAGTAATCCGGCAGCGGCTCGCCCTTCTCCAGCCGCTCGCGCAATTTGGCGTGCGCGGAGTCACGTGCGACGATCATGGTGCCGGTCATCGATACGCGCGTCTTGATCGGATGCTTTGAGAGCGTAGCCAGGATATCCTTCATCGGCTGATTGAGATCGATCTTGACGACGTCGCCGCCAAGCGACTGCTCGACCTGCGGCAGATACTGCGCGGGGTTATGCTCGAGCTCCTCCAGGTAGACGCCGTCCTTGGTGATCTTGCCGAGCACCTGGCGGTCCGCCGAGCAGGAGACGCCAAGCCCGATCGGCAATGAGGCGCCATGGCGCGGCAGCCGGATCACACGCACGTCGTGGCAGAAATACTTGCCGCCGAACTGCGCGCCGACGCCGAGAGACTGCGTCATCTTGTGGATTTCCTGCTCCATCTCCAGATCGCGGAACGCATTGCCGTCGGGCGAGCCATGCGTCGGCAGCGCGTCGAGATAGCGGGCGGAGGCGAGCTTCACCGTCTTCACGCAGAGCTCGGCCGAGGTGCCGCCGATCACGATGGCGAGGTGATAAGGCGGGCACGCCGCGGTGCCGAGCGTGAGGATCTTCTCCTTCAGGAATGCCAGCAGCCTATCCTTGGTCAAGACAGACGGCGTCGCCTGGAACAGGAAGCTCTTGTTGGCAGAGCCGCCGCCCTTGGCCATGAACATGAACTTATAGGCATCATCGCCCTCGGCGTAGATCTCGCACTGCGCCGGCATGTTGTTGGCGGTGTTCTTCTCCTCATACATCGACAGCGGCGCCACCTGCGAATAGCGCAGGTTGCGGCGCAAGTAGGCGTCGCGCGCGCCTTCCGACAGCGCCGCCTCGTCATGGCCCTCGGTGATGACGTTGCACCCCTTCTTGCCCATGATGATCGCGGTGCCGGTGTCCTGGCACATCGGCAGCACGCCGCCGGCGGCGATATTGGCGTTCTTGAGGAAATCGAACGCCACGAACTTGTCGTTGTCGCTGGCTTCCTTGTCGTCGAGGATATTGCGAAGCTGCTTGAGGTGCCCCGGCCGCAGGTAATGGTTGATCTCGCCGAAGGCGGCCTCCGACAGCGCCCGCAGCGCCTCGCGCGACACCACCAGCATGTCCCGTCCCAGCACCTTCTCGACCCGCACGCCTTCCGCCGTGACCTTCTTGTACGGCGTCGTGTCCTGCCCCAGCGGGAACAACGGCGTGTGCTTGTAGGGCGGAACAGGCTTGGACTGGTCGGGGAAAGCGGTGGGAGCGTTCATGGGCATGATCTCGGGTTGGGGCCGGAACGTCGGCCCGGCATCTAGAGCCGTTCTAAGCATTTTTGCCGTAAAGGAAAGGCGTGGGAACGCTAGCCAGCGATCCGGGGCACCTGCGGTCTCGCGCAGGCCTGGCCGCTGCATATTGACGCAACCCGCTCGACCCTGCATTGAACCCGTGTGGTTTTCCATGCCGGCAGGGGGGCATCCGTGACCAGAACACTCGTATTGCGTCTTCGAGGCGCAGCGCTCGCCGCCGTGCTGGGGCTTTTCTCCGCCCTCGCCGCATTGCCGGCACACGCCGACCAGTGCGACGACATCGCCAAGCAGCTCGCCAGCCAGATCGACGGCCTCAAGGTCAACTTCAAGGCCGCCAACATCGTCTATCTGACCCATCCCGCGACCAGGGAATTGTCGCTCGGCTGCCGCGGCAAGAGCTACTCCATCGAGCTCTATGCCAAGGGCGACCGGAAGCCGAAGCCGGAATTCTATCAACTGGTCAGCTCGGCGGCGGCGATCATCTTCACCGTGCCGAAGGACGACACCACAACCGGCGCCACGCGCTGCCTGAAGCGCATGGGCCTGTTGCGCGGCGACAAGGTCAGCATGCGCTTCCGCCGCCTCAACATGGACTGCACGCGCACCAAGACCGAGGCATCGATCGCGATCACCCGCGGCAAGGACGAATAGCGCTTGCGCGACCTGCTGACCGGACCGAGCCGTTGCGTTATCATGCTTTCCCCGGGATGCGGTGAGGAAGAACGATGCCTGACAGCAAAACCTATACCGGCGGGTGCCATTGCGGACAGGTGCGTTTCGAATGCACCTCCGATCTTGCCATGGTGACCAATTGCAACTGCTCGATCTGCACCAAGAAGGGCCTGCATTTCGCCTTCCTGCCGCCGAGGAGTTTTCAGCTCCGCGCCGGCGAGGAGAACTTGAAGGAATATCTCTTCAACCGGCACGCCATCCGCCATCAATTCTGCATCGATTGCGGCGCCGAGGTGTTTGCCTACGGCAAGAAGCCCGACGGCACTGATGTGGTGGCGCTGAACGTGAGCTGCATCGACGGCATCGAGTTGTCGAAGCTCGCGATGACGCCGTTCGACGGCAAGAACAGTTGATGTCGTTTCATGCACCGTCATGCCCGGGCTTGTCCCGGGCATCCACGTTCTTGGCAACCGAAACCGTGGATGGCCGGGTCAAGCCCGGCCATGACGAGCGGATAGAGCGACGCTTCAAAGATCCAGTTCCTTGTACCGGCGGAAAATGCCCTGCTCGTTGAACGGAATCCGCCGCTCGCTTGCCAGATAGGACTTGATGTTCGGCCGCTCGGCGACGCGATCGCGCAATTCAACCAGGCGGGGAATGTTCTCCTCGAACGCCTGCATGTGCTTCGGGAAGGCATAACGGAGGCCCTCCACGATCTGGAACAGCGACAGATCGACATAGGTCAGGCGGCGGCCGCTGACGTAAGCACCGCCATTTGCCTCCACGATATCTTCGAAATAGCCAAGATATTTCGGCACCCGCTCCTTCCAGAATTCCGTGGTGCGCTTCTTCGCCGGCGCCTTCTGGTCCTCGTAATAAAGGCTCGGCCCGAGCGGGTGATGGGTGTCGTGAACTTCCAGCACGAGATCGGCGATCGTGAGCTGCATTTGATGCACCCAAAGCCGTGCCGCTTCGGCCTTCGGCGCCAGGCCATGGCGCGCGCCGAGAAAGAACAGGATATTCGCAGTCTGCCCGATCACGAGCTTGCCGGCCTTGAGGAACGGCGGCGCGAAGGGCGGTGTGCTCTTGCCCGCTTCCATCATCGCCATCATCGCGCTTGTGCCGCCTGCGCCACGCGCCACATCGTCATAATCAGCACCCGCATCCTCCAGCGCGAGTCGCACATATTCGCCGCGGCCCTGGATGTCGGGCCAGTAGTACAATTGATAGCGCATGGACGATGCCTCCCCAGTGACAAGCTCATGACAACACCACACTCTGTGGCCGGCGCTCTGCTGCCCCGTGATCGCAATTGTTTGCAAACGCGCGACGATGTTAGCCTGTTCCGATCTTGGAACATCCGATTCCCGATCGGATAGGAGAATATTGATGGCGGATAGCAAGAAGAAGCGCGGCGCTGGTGATCGCGCGCGGATCGCGTTGGGCGAAGCTTATGAGGTCGCCTACTGGTCAAAAAAGTTCAAGGTCACGCCGGCCGAGCTGAAATCCGCCGTCAAGAAAGTCGGACATTCCGCCAAGAAGGTGGAAGCCTACTTCAAGGAGCAGAAGCACCTCGCCGCGGACCGTGCGCGGATTGCGGTAAGCGAGCCCTATGAAGTGCGCTACTGGTCCAAGAAGTTCAAAGTCACACCGGCCAAGTTGAAGGCCGCGGTCGCTGCCGTAGGCCATTCGTCGAAGAAAGTCGCGGCCTATGTGGCGAAGAAGAAAACAGCTCCCAAGAAGGAAGCAAAGAAGAAAGTCGCGAAGAAAAAAGCCACCAAGAAGGCCGCCTGAGCGCTTGCTGGAGCATGGTGGGATGAGGTCGAATCGTGTCCGCGATGGCGCTGCGTCCCTTCACCTCTCCCGTAGGGAGAGGTCGGCGTGTAACGCCGGGTGAGTGGATTTGCTCTATCGAGGGGCCGCACCCCCTCACCCGCGCCTTCGGCGCGACCTCTCCCTAGGGAAGAGGTGAACTTGCGGCGAGACTGATTCAGCCAAGAGACATCACGCGCTGGCGCATGATCCGATTGGATGGAATCGGATCATGCTCCAGGCGGCCGAGATTGGCGGCATGGACTTCAGTTCACGGCGAAGCAGTACAGCAAGCCGTCGCCGCCGGTGCTCTTCAAGTCAGCCTGCGAGCAGCCACCGTCGGGGCCGCGCGAAGGATGCGACGAGTTCCAGGACTTCGATGGCTCGTCGTCGCGCAGGCCGATCCGGTCGGAATGGCCGACGATGGCGGTGCCTTGCGTGCTGCTCGTCCAGTTCTTGCAGGTGCGATCCTCGCCGGCGGCAAACGCCGTGCCGTCCGCTTGCGAGCCGGTCAGCACGTCGTGACGGTTCGGCGTGTCGCCGCGGCCGTTGATGACCTCGCCTTTTTCGGAAAGCGCGGTCTGCTTGGTGAGATTGTTGCCGGCGCTGTGGAGCTCGGCGACGTCCTTGGCCACCACCACGCCCTTCACATTCTGCCACGGCCCTTTGCCGATGCGGTCGCGCGCGTTTATGGCCGGCTGGCCGTCGGCCGCCTGTGTCGAGAGATAGGCGTGCCAGGTTTTCGGCGCGCCGAAGCCCGCCGCCTGCGCCAGCGTCTGGCAATGATTGTCGGCACCCGCAAGCCCACCGAGATTACCGCCATTGCCGATGCCGTTGCTGGTCAGGAAGAAGCTCGCGTTGGCCGACTGCGCCTGCGCCGGTTGCAGCGCGAAAGCGGCGAGTGCGAAACATGTCGGCACGATGATGGCACGGATATTCATTTGCTCCTCCTGATTGTTCTTGGCTTCCGACATCAACCCGTAGCGGCACTGATTATTCCGACGCTGTGACCGCGAAAATGAATCGCGCAAAGCAAAAGGCGCTGCGGAATGAACCGCAGCGCCTCGATGTTACGTTATCTAGCGGACGATCAGTTCGCCTGCTGGATCGCCGAGAGTTCCCAGTCGCTGCCGCGCCGGCGCACGAAGGTCCAGACCTCCGTCACTTCCTGCGGCTGCTCGCTGCCGGCGACCGGCCGGCTGGTGGTGCGGTCGAGCGTCTGGTCGACCAGCGAGAACCGCATCGCCACGGTGGCGTAATCGGACTCGCCCTCGCGCCAGGCTTCGGCAAGATCGCCCTGCAGCAGTTTCACATTCGTCACCTTGTTGACGACGTTGCGAGCCTTGTTCTCCTCCAGGTCCTTGGAGAAGTAGGAGACCATTTCGGGCGTCGCGAGCGAGTGCAGCTTGCCGACATCCTCATTTGACCATGCAGCCTGGACCTCGCCGAGCAGGCGCTCGAAGGCCTCATAGTCGGCCGGCGCGATTTCCAGAGGTGCGTTGGCCGATCCGAGGCCGAAACCCATGCCCGAGCGATAATTCGGCTGTGGGCCCACGCCGGGTGCAGGTGTCGGTCCGCCGGCATAGGCGGCGGCCGGTGTCTGGCGGCGCTGCCACCACGACATCGCGAGCCGCACCACCAGCACGATCAGGCCGATCTGCAGCAACAGGCCGAGGATCGACGTCAGGCCGCCGAGGCCGGAGAGTAGGCCACCACCGAACAAGAGGCCGAACAGGCCGGCGCCGAGGAAGCCCGCGGCGAGGCCGCCGAGCAGGCCGCGGCCCATGCCGCCCCGGTTGAACAGGCCGCCCGAATTCGCGGCCGGCGAGTTCATGCCGGTGCCAGGCTGGCTATAGGTGCGGTTGAACGGTTGCGTCGCGCCGGGCGCCGTGTTGGTGCTGGGCGGCGCGGAAAAGCTCCGCGAGCCGCGGGAACCGGAGCCGAAGCCGCCGCCGGCGCGAGCGTCGGCCGCCGAGATGCTGATAGCCGTGAGGGGCAGCGCCAGCGCGATCGCGACCGCGATAGCCCGAACAATTCCGCGCGTGTGTTGCGTGAAATTCATCTGTGTTTCCTTGAATCCCCGAAATGGGGAAAGTGGCACTAAGATGGGCACGGCCGCCCAAAAGGGAAGCCGTAAACGGGAACAACCACTGCGGCCCTCAGTCGCGGGGATGTGACAAAAGCCCGTCTTTTCACGGGTTTTAGCGGCTTCTTAACCCTGTCATTGCGACCGGAGCGAGGCGCTGCAGACTGCCACTACGGAGGGCAGGTTGCTTCGTCGCCTCCCCTGGCGATGACGTTATTGCAGCGTCATCGTCTCCTTCACGGCAGCGACGAGCTGCGTCAGCGTGAAGGGCTTTGGCAGGAAGGCGAACTGCTGGTTCTCCGGCAGGCTCTTCTCGAACGCATCCTCGGCATAGCCGGAGACGAAGATGATCTTCAGATCCGGATTGCGGCTGCGCATCTCCTTCAAGAGCGTCGGGCCATCCATCTCGGGCATCACCACGTCGGAGACGACGAGGTCGATCTCGCCATTCTTCTCGTCGAAGGCTTCCATCGCCTCGACGCCGTTGGACGCCTCGATCACGCTGTAGCCGCGCGAACGCAAGCCGCGGGCGTTCAGTGAACGCAGACCATCCTCGTCCTCGACCAAGAGGATCGTGCCCTGCCCGGTCAGGTCGGGTTTCGGCTTCGGCGGCTCGGCTGCCGCTTCCTTGGCCGCGCCATTGGTCGGCTGCGGCTCCGGCGCGACCTCCTGCTCGGGCCGGTGGCGCGGCAGGAAGATGCGGAACGTGGTGCCCTCGCCGGGCGTGGAATCGACATATACGAAGCCGCCGGTCTGCTTGACGATGCCGTAGACCGTCGACAGGCCGAGCCCCGTGCCTTTGCCGACCTCCTTGGTCGAGAAGAACGGCTCGAAGATCTTGTCGATGATCTCAAGCGGAATGCCGGTGCCGGTATCGGTGATGTCGATCCGCACATAGTCCGCCGCGGGCAGGCCCTTGTAGGCGAGCTGGCCCGCTTCCTCCGCCGCCACGTTCTGGGTCTTGATGATCAGCTTGCCGCCATCAGGCATCGCATCGCGCGCGTTGACGGCGAGGTTGACGACCACCTGCTCGAACTGGGAGACGTCGACCTTCACCGGCCAGAGGTCGCGCCCGTGCACGAGGTCGAGCTTCACCTTCTCGCCGATCAGCCGGCGCAGCAGCATGGTCAGGTCGGATAGTGCGTCGCCGAGATCCAGCACCTGCGGCCGCAGCGTCTGGCGGCGCGAGAAGGCGAGCAGTTGCCGCACCAGCGTCGCCGCGCGGGTCGCGTTCTGCTTGATCTGCATGATGTCCTGGAACGACGGATCGGTCGGCTTGTGTGCGTTCAGCAGGAAATCGTTCGCCATCATGATGGCCGACAGCACGTTGTTGAAATCGTGCGCAATGCCGCCGGCCAGTTGGCCGACCATATCCATCTTCTGCGACTGATTGATCTGGTTTTCCAGCGTGCGCCGCTCGGTGGTCTCGAGCATGTAGACGATCGCGGCCTCGGCATCGCGCTCGTCCTCCTCCACCGCGGTGATGAAGAACTGGCCCCAGCGTTCCTTGGCGCCGTCGAGCATGACCTCGACCGGCGCGATGTCGCCCCTGCCCTCGGCGGCCTGGTTGATCGCCGCGATCACCAGGCTGCGGTCGCGCGGATTGACCGCGCGGAAGATCGACTTGGCGGCAGCACCATCCGCACTCAGGCCTTGCGCCAGCTTGGCATAGCGCGCATTGGCGCGCACGACATTGCCGCCGCGGTCGACGGTCGCGATCGCCATCGGCGTATGGTCGAAGAAGCGCATGAAGCGCACTTCGGCGGCGCGCTCGGGATCGTGATGCTCGTCGCGGGCGCGGCTGATGACGAGCGTGCGCGAGGCCCCGCGCGCGCCGTCGGCGCCGAAGGCGAGCTTGTGATAGAGCCGCACCGGCATCGGCTTGCCGCTGCGCATCCTGAGATCGATGTCGAAGACTTCGGTCTTCACCTCACCCGGCGCCGGCACGATCGAGGTCAGCAGCGCCGCGCCGTCGCCGGACACGATGTCGGTGAGCTTCAAGCCGCCCGAGCCGATCTCGGCGAGGTCGTAGTCGAGCCAGTTCGCGAGCGTCGCGTTGACATAGGCGATCTCGCCGGACGGCGTGACCGAGAAGAAGCCGCAAGGCGCGTGATCGAGATATTCGATCGCGTGCTGCAGTTCCTTGAACACGTCTTCCTGGCGCTCGCGGTCGCGGGTGATGTCGGCGATCGACCACACCGCATATTTCTGTTCGCGCTTGCTCTGGCCGAGCGGGCGCACCCGCATCCTGAGCCACCGCCCCTGGAGGCCGTCATGGCCGGCGATACGGACCTCCTCCTGCTGCCGCTTGCCTTCGCGCGCGGCCTTGAGCAGGCGGAACACGGCCTCGGAGACATCCGGATTGCCGATGAAGACGCGCTCGACCGGCCGCACCTCCTGCGGGCTCGAAGCCCCCGTCAGCGCGAAATAGGCGGCATTGGAATAGACCACCTGTCCGTGCGAATCCGTGACCGCCAGCCCGTCATAGGCGTGGTTGGCGATCCGGCCCATCACGGGGTCGTCGGTGGAACGGTCGGAGAAACGGACGATTCCGGCGGCAAAGGCGAAGAGGCTGAACAGCCCGACCATGGCGAGCAGCGCCAGCACGCCAAGGATATAGGGCTGTGCCTGGCCGCGGCCGATCGTCATCAGCGCGACCGCCACCGCGACGAGGCCGGCCGCCACCAGCAGCACCAGAACAATGCTGCCGCTCCGCCGCGCCGGTTCGTGGGCCACGAACGGCTCGGCAGCCTGGTTGTGATCGGTCTCGGCGGTCATTGACTGAAGCTGCCCGTCGGCGGTGAAGGCGCGCAGATTCGCCCGTCCTCCTGAGTGCCTCAATCGGAGCTTGGAGCGCAAGTCCATCAGGCCGCGATTTCCCAGGTTAAGCCCATCTCAGGCCGCTTTCGTTCCATTCCCGGAGCCCCATGCCGCGTCAGCTTCGCTGTCCCGACAGCCCGCGACGCTTCAAGCCCATGACGTAGCCGATGATTTCGGCGACCGCGTGATAGTGTTCGACCGGAATTTCCTCGTCGATATCGACGGTTGCATAGAGCGCGCGGGCCAGCGGCACGTTCTCGACGATCGGGATGTCGTGATCCTTGGCGATCTCCCTGATCTTGAAGGCGATGATGTCGACACCCTTGGCAACGCAGACCGGCGCCTGCATGTCGCGGTCGTAGGCGAGCGCCACCGAATAGTGGGTCGGGTTGGTGATGATCACGCTCGCCTTGGGAACCGCGGCCATCATCCGCTTCTTCATGCGCTGCTGCCGCAACTGGCGGATGCGCCCCTTGATGTGCGGATCGCCTTCCGACTGTTTGAACTCCTCCTTCATCTCCTGCACCGACATCTTCTGCCGCTCGTACCATTGCCGGTACTGGAAGAAATAGTCGGCGATCGCGACCGCGGCGAGCATCGCCACCACAGCGCCCAGCAGGTGCAAGGTCAGGCTGGTGGTGGCGGGCAGGATCGAGGCGACGTCGATTCTAAGCAGCGATTCCAGCCGGTGCCACTCCGGCCACAGCACCGCCGTCATGACCGCGCCGAGCGCGACGACCTTGAAGATGCCCTTGAGGAAATTCGCCGCCGCCTGCTTGCCGAAAATGCGCTTGAAGCCGGCGCCGGGCGAGATCTTGCTGAATTTCGGCGTCAGCGACTCCGTCGACCACACCAGGCGGTGCTGGATCATGTTGCCGGCAATCGCCGCCAGCATCAGCATCAGCAGCGGCACGCCGATTGCCGCGATGACAGCGATCACGAGCGTCTGCATCAGCGACATCAGCCCCGGGCCGTCGGTCCTGATCATCCAGGAATTGGCGATCAGGTTGCGCAGCGGCGTCAGGATGCCTGCTGCCGTCGAGGTCGAGAAGGTCGACAGCACCAAGGTGCCGCCAGCGATCACGAACCAGGTGTTGACCTCCTGGCTCTTGGCGACATCGCCCTTCGCATGTGCGTCATCGAGACGTTTTTGCGTAGGGTCTTCTGTTTTGTCGTCGCTATCCTCGGCCATCGCGCTTCCTTAATGGCGGCTTCCTATTTCAGCGGCGTCAGTTGGTGCATGACGCCGATGAAGTATTCGAGATAGGTCCCCATCATCGCCGCGATCACCACGGCGAGGATCAGGAACCCGGCGAGGATCGAGAGCGGCACGCCGACGAAATAGACCTGCATCTGCGGCATCAGCCGCGCCAGCACACCAAGCCCGATATTGAAGACGAGACCGAATACGAGAAACGGCGCCGACAGTTGCAGGCCGATCTTGAAGGCTTCCGCGAAGGCGCGCGTCGCCAGCGCCGCGACGTCGCCGGTCGGCATCGTCGCGCCCGGGGAGAAGATCTTGTAGCTCTCGTTCAGCGCCGCGAGCACCAGATGATGGGTGTCGGTCGCAAACAACAGCGTCATGCCGAGGATCGTGAGGAAGTTGCCGATGAGCTGGCCCTGCTGGCCCTGCGTCGGATCGATCGCAGTGACGAAGCCGAGCCCGAGCTGTTGGGCGATCACCGAGCCCGCGACTGCAAGCGCCGACAACGTCACGCGCGCGGTCGCCCCAAGCACGATGCCGATGACGATCTCGTGCACCATCAACACCATCAGCGACGTCACCGACGTGATGTCGACATGATAGTCGGCGCGGTGCAGCGGCAGGATGATCAGCGTCAAGAGCAGCGCGATCCCGAGCTTGATTCGCGCCGGGATATTGCTCTCGCCGAATCCGGGCAGCAGCATCACCATCGCCCCCATGCGCGCAAACACCAGCACGAAGGTCGCGGCGAGCGCCGGCAGCAGGGATACGTCGATGCGCATAATTTACGCACAGTGCATTAACCGCCGATGATTCGCGACGATATCCGCAGCATGTGGGCGTGCATCGCGTCAGCCATGAACGGCAGCGCCAATAGCATTGTCACGAAGATCGCGAGGATCTTCGGCACGTAGATCAGCGTCTGTTCCTGGATCTGCGTCAGCGCCTGGAACAGCGACACGATCACGCCGACCGCGAGGCCGACGATCATCAGGGGCGATGACACCACCACGATGGTCCAGATCGCATCGCGCGCCACGTCGAGGGTTTCAGCACCGGTCATTTTCATTTCCTCTCTGTCTCCCCTCATGGTGAGGAGGCGCGCAGCGCCGTCTCCGGACGATGCTTCGCGTCGCCTTGGGAACCATGAGGCCCCGATCTCGCCCGTGGCCATCCTTCGAGACGCCGGCTGCGCCGGCTCCTCAGGATGAGGGGCGAACTAGATCGGCATCTTCATGATGTCTTCATACGACTGGATCACCCGGTCCCGCACCGACACCAGAGTTGAGACCGCGACGTCGGTCTCGGCGACCGCGGTCACCACGTCCATCACATTGGCCCGGCCCGAGGTCATCGCCACGGTCTGGGCGTCGGACTTGCGGCCGGCATCCATGACGCTGCCGATGGCTTCCTTCACCAGCGCGCCGAACGAGGGGCCTGCGGTCTCGCCGCCCTTCTCGGCACCGCCCCGCTCCATCATGCGGGCGAGACTGGCATAGGCATTGGCGGCAACTGTCGGTGTGGCCATGTTGGATCGCTTCCTGTTTCTTAGGACTTGAGGATATCGAGCGTGCGCTGGATCATCCGCCGCGTCGCGCTGATGATGTTGAGGTTCGCCTCATAGGAGCGCTGGGCGTCGCGCATGTCGGTCATTTCGACCAGCGGATTGACGTTGGGATATTTCACGTTGCCGGTCGCATCCGCCGCCGGATTGCTCGGCTCGTATTTGACGCGGAACGCCGACTGGTCGGGCCGCACTCTGCCGAGCGTCACCACCTTGGCATCCAGCGTCCGGTCGAGTGCGGAGGAGAAGGTCGGCACCTTGCGGCGGTAGGGATCGCCGCCCGCGGTCTGCGCCGTCGAATCGGCGTTGGCGATATTTTCCGAGATCACCCGCATCCGTCCGGCCTGCGCGCGCAGGCCGGAGGTGGCAATCGTCATCGAGCGGGCGAAATCGCTTCCATCGTCGGCCATGATCCCTTCTCCCTAAAAACCTGTCAGCGCCTGCCGATGGCGGTTTTGATCAATCCGAGGCTGCGGCTGTAGAGTGAGGTCACCGCCGCATAGTCCATCTGGTTGGCGGAGACCTTCAGCATCTGCTCTTCCAGGTTGACGGCGTTGCCGGCCGGCCTGGTCATGAAGGCGTTCTTGCCGCCGTCATGGTCGAAATTCTCCGGCGCGCCGGAGGCCGCGATATGGCCGGAGGCGGTCCGCATCATCGGCAGCGTGCCCATCGATCCGCCGACCGGCGCGCCATTGCGGCCGAAGGTCGGCTCGACCAGGTCGCGCGGCCGAAAGTTCGGCGAATCCGAATTGGAGACGTTCTCGGCCAGCACCCGCTGGCGCTCCTGATGCCACTGCATCTTGGTGCGCAGCGCCGACAGGATCGGTAGATCGTTGATGGCCATCGCCGCGCCCCCGTTAACCTCTGGGGCCGTCCCCGAGGTAGGCAGAATTTGCCCGGTGTATGGTTAACGGCTGGTTAAATTGTTCCGGGAGGCCGTGGGCAGGCCTCCGAATCATCCGGAAGTGCACATTTTCGCCACGATGGCTGCGTTAACCAGCGCGCGCAGGTGGGCTTAGAAGTCGTTTTGGAACAATCGATTCTTGGTCTATTAGTAAACATGGGCGGCGTGACTGCCGTGGGGAATTAAGAAATAAGGCTGATCTCGGGCGTGATTCGCTGATCGGATCGCTTCAGCCCGCATCCGTCGACGCCAGCATGAAAGCAGGGCCAGATGGCCGGGGACAGTAATATGCAGATCCTGTGGTTCCTCTTTGCGTTCATCGCCGTATTGGCGCTGATCGGTCTGGCCGCATGGCTGGTCCGCCGCTTTGCGGGCAACCGCCTCGGAGCCAACACCAACCGCGGGCGGATGCCGCGGCTGGCGGTGATCGACGCGGCCGCGGTCGATGGGCGGCGCCGCCTCGTGCTGGTCCGCCGCGACAATGTCGAGCATCTCCTCATGATCGGCGGCCCCACCGACATCGTCGTCGAACCCAATATCGTCCGCGCGTCGGCCCGCGACCAGGCGCCGCCGCGTCCGGTCATCCCCAGCGCCGAACCGCCACCGCGGGTTGCGCCGCTCCCGGATGCCGCGTGGGCCGAGGCCGAAAGCGCCCGCACCGAGATCTTCGATACGCCGGAGCCGACGATGCCTGAGCCGCCGCCGCGGCCCGCGCGCCCGTCTTTTGCCGAAGAGCTCCGCCGTCCGGCCGGCCCGCCGCTGACAGAGCGACGCGATCCGCTCACCGGCTTCACGCCGGAGCCGATCGGCAGCCGCCCCGAGCGCACCGAACCGCGGTCGGAGCCGATCCCGCCGCGCGTGCCCCGCACCGAGCCCCTGATCCCGCGCCCGCCCCGCACGACCGAGCCGAAGATCGCGCCGCTGCGCACCCCCGAGCGTGCCGCAGCACCCACACCGCCGCCTCCGTCTCCGCCATCTCCTCCTCCGCCGCCGCCGGACACATCCAGCGCCGACGCCAATCTCGCCGAGATGGCGCAGCGGCTCGAGGCCGCGCTGCGCCGTCCGCCGAGCGAAGCTGCCGCGCCGCCGGTGGCGCCCGAGCCGGCACCTGCACCGCGCCCCGCACGCAGCGAACCTCCGCCCTCACCTGCGCCGCAGAAGAGCGGCTTTGAGAATCTCGAAGACGAGATGGCCTCCTTGCTCGGCCGCCCGAAGAACCCTTCGTGAGGCCGCCGAAGTTTCCGCGTAGAGTTTTATTCAGCGCCGTCCTGATCGCCGCCAGCTCGCTGGCGGCGCCTGCGCTTGCGCAGGACATCAGCATCAATCTCGGCCAGGGCAATGGCGGCGTCACCGAGCGCGCGATCCAGTTGATCGCGCTGCTCACCGTGCTCTCGATCGCGCCGTCGATCCTGATCATGATGACGTCGTTCACGCGCATCGTCGTGGTGCTGTCGCTGCTCCGCACCGCGCTCGGCACCGCGACCGCGCCGCCGAACTCCGTGATCATCGCGCTGGCGATGTTCCTGACCGCGTTCGTGATGGGCCCGGTGCTGCAGAAATCCTATGACGACGGCATCCGCCCGCTGGTCGCCAACCAGATCGGCGTCGAGGACGCGCTGCAGCGCGCCTCCGTCCCGTTGCGCGGCTTCATGCAGAAGAATGTGCGCGAGAAGGACCTCAAGCTGTTCATGGATCTCTCCGGCGAGCCGCCGCCCGCGAGCCCGGAAGAGATGTCGCTGCGCATCCTCGTCCCCGCCTTCATGATCTCCGAATTGAAGCGCGCCTTCGAGATCGGCTTCCTGCTATTCCTGCCCTTCCTCATCATCGACCTCGTGGTCGCCTCCGTCCTGATGTCGATGGGCATGATGATGCTGCCGCCGGTCGTGGTGTCCCTGCCGTTCAAGCTGATCTTCTTCGTGCTGGTCGACGGCTGGTCGCTGGTCGCCGGCAGCCTGGTGCAGAGCTACGGGGGATAGCGCGACGAACTACGAGCGCGCGCGATCGCCCAATAGGCCGACCACGAGATCGACGGCGAGCGCTGTGATGATGGCGGCGGCTCCGATCATGAACAGGAGCGCGTAGTTGCCGCCGGTCTGCTCGAAGCAGTAGGACAGGCCATAGACGCCGCCGGCCTGAAACAGCGCAAAGCTCGTGGTTGCTTGCGCCCAGGCCGCGCCCTGCGCGGCGCTGTTGTGCGGAACGAGTTCATGGATGCGGCCGAGCGTCAGCGGCACGATGCCGGGGGTGAAGGCGCCAGCGATCACGCTCGAGACGATCATCGCGGCCGGAGCCACGCTGACCGCAGGCAGCACGATGGCAACCGCCTGCACCAGGAAGGCGACGCGCAGCGCCGGGCCGAAGCCCGCACGGTCGGCGAGATGCCCGGTCACGAGCGGACCCGCGATCGCGCCGATGCCGTAGAGCACCCAGTATTGCGAAGCGGCCGGAATCCCCTGCCCCAGCCCGCGCGCCACGAAGTCGACCAGGAAAACCATGTGCGGCACCAGCGCCAGGGCGTTGAGGCCATACTCCGCATACAGCGCGCGGATCGCCAGTGATCGCGGCCGCGATGCTATGCGATGTTGAGCTACGGCTTTCGCGCCGCGGACCTCGGCCGGCCAGGCCTTCCAGCTCGCCAGGGTCAGCAGCACGGACAATATCCCAAGTCCATACCAGGCCTCTTGCAGCCCTTGCCGCAGCAACAACGGCACGAGCGTGCCGGACGCCGCAACGCCGAGGCCCACGCCGGCGAAGATCACGCCACCGACCACGCCCTTCTTGTTCGGCGGCGTATGCGGCAGGATCGTCGACGCCGCAAGCACCATGATCACGCCTCCGGACAGACCGGCAAGAAAGCGCCACACGAAGAACCAGGCGAACGAGATCGGCACCGAGCAGGCAAAGCAGCAGAGCGATGCAAGCACCATCATCGCGCGCAGCGAGCGCACCGCCCCGATGCGAGCGCCGACCTGGCGCGCGATAATCGCGCCGCCGAGATAGCCCGCAAGATTGGCAGCGCCGAGATAGACGACATCGGCCGGACTGAACCATTTTGCCGCGATCAGCGCCGGGATCAGCGGCGTGTAGGCGAAGCGCGCCAACCCGAGACCGACCAGCGAGGCGCAAAGCCCCGCCGCAGCCGACAGCCAGACCGGCCCGCCTTCATGATGATGATTGGCCGCGGCTGAATGCGGATGACGGTGAGCGTGGGTGCTTGACATCGACATCGGTTAAGCCGCCTCGCCGACGGAAAAGGAAATGGTTAGTTCTGATTCCTGCCATCGCCGACGGAGATGGCTGGATCGCGCTCGAATTAGCGACCGGCGCTCTGGCCACCATCGACGTGCAGAATCTCGCCGGTGAGGAAGGATAAAATCTCTTAAATACATGTTGGCGAGCGGCGGCTCGAAGGGAGCCGCACGCTGCCAATGCTTGACGTCATCACCAGCCGTAAGTGTAGCCGGGATAGGAGTAGTAATAGCTCGGATAGCTCCAATATGAATTATAGGTCGGGTAGGCCCAATACGAATTATAGGTGGGATAGCCCCAGTACGAGTTATAGGTGGGATAGCCCCAGTACGAAGGATAATCCCGACGCACCAGATAGCGCACGTCCATCGTCACGGCTGGTACCGCCGCCTTGATCGACATGCCATTGATCGGCGCAGCAGACGATTTGGCCGTGGCGGCCGCTGCGAGAGGGACAGCAATTGCGACTGCAATCGCGAGCCTGCGGACTTGAATCTTCATGGAAGCTCCTTTCGTGTTAGAAGTGACCATCCACCAGCGACGATGATGGCGCAGGACGCCTACAGAAAGATTTCGGAAATCCGGAATTGCGTTACGTGGGTAACTGGTGGTGGCACGAAGCCAACTCCCACAACCGCCACCGATCTGCGGCGGGGGATTACGACTACACGCCGTAGCGAGCCGGCGCTCGTCACGGATAACAGCGCAGCCGGTCAGTTCTTGAAGTCATATTGCTTGCTGAGGTGATCGCCGACCTGGACCAGCATCGCCACGCATTCGGGATAACCCGGCTTAGCCACCGTCGCGGCGTCGGCGGCCGCACGAAATTCCCAACTGTCGCCGTCACGGATCACGGAGATCACGATGCCATCAGGGCAATCGGCATGGACCTTCAGCTCGGCTCTTGCCATCTCGATGAGTTCGGCTTCGGTCTTGGTCGGCTTGCTCATGGTGACGACATCCTCCGGCGATTTGCGTGGCCGCCGCAAATTGCCGCCTAAACGCGGCGCTGTCGAGAGGACGATCGTCGTCACACAACCGCGAGATTCACGTTAGTGTTTGCGAGCGTGCTTCACCTCCCCTTGAAAAGGGGAGGTCGGTTTTGCGCGTGCAACGCGCAAAACCGGGTGGGGATCCGGTCTCTCCACGAACGCCGTCGCCCGTGGCTAACCCCCACCCCTCCCTCCCCCTTTCAGGGGGAAGGAGAAGGAGCAGGGTACTACCTTGCCGCGCTGGTGCGCTTGGTGCCGACGATCGCAGGCAGCGCTTCGGGATCGGCTTTCGTGCCGGGCACCGTGCCGGTCGCGATCGGATCGGGCAGCGGCGCGCGGGCGGTGGCGTCGGGGAAGCGGAGCTTCATGTCGCGGATGAAGCCGTCGAGCGTATCGACTCTGGCGGCCATCCTTGCGATCTCTGAGAATTCGGCGCTGTTGGCGGCAGCCGGCCTGGCTGCAATGTCGAACGCCGTTCGGTCGGCCTCGCCCGACATCAGCGGCGCATATTTCTCGCGGAAGCGGGCGAGCCCGATCGCGTCCTCGGCGAGCGCATAGCCGACCACGGCACGGATGACGTCGCCCTTCTCGGCCGCGTTCAGCGGCGTGAAGTCGCGCCAGCGGTCGCCATAATAGAGCTCGATCTGCTCGGAGGCCTCGCGCCAGTGCCGCTGCGCCCAATAGATGTCGGAACGCAGCCGGATCGCCTCGCGGCCGGGAATGTTGGAGATGATGTCGAGCGCGAGGTCATGCCGGCCGACGTCGCTCTGCGCGCGCGCCTCGAGCAGCAGTCGCTGCTGGCGCAATTCGCCCGAGAGATCCGAGATGCGGGTCAGGCGCAGCGCCGCGATCGCGCGCTCCGGCTTGCGATTGGTGAGATAGACCATGGCAAGGCGTGCGGCGACCTGCGCGCGCGCTGCGCCCTCGAGCCGCTTGTCGACCTGGTACTGCAGCAGTTCGGCGGCCTGATCCAAGAGGTCGACGCCGACGAGACGGTCGGCCAGGCGGCGGATCATCTCGTCGCCGCGGCGACCGATCGGCGTCAACTCGCGGTATTCATAGAACATCGTCAGCGCATCGATCGGCGGGATGCTGTCGCCGGCGGGCCCGAGGAAAAGCTGCGAGAACAGCGCCGACGCCGCATCCTGTGCCTGCCGCGATTCCGGCGAGTTCGGCTGCAGTTTCGTCGCGGCGCGGGTAGCCGCTAACGCCTCCGCATAGCGGCCGGTGTCGGAATAGATCTTCGCCAGGATCTGCAGCGTGCGCAGCTCGATGCTGTCGCCGCGCCACATCACCGCGAGCAGTTCGAGCTCGCGCAGGATTTCTCCTTGCGTGATCTCACCCCGCTTCTGCTTCAGTATGACCTCGAGCAATTTGCCTTCTGCCGCGGCCTGCCGATCGGGCGAGTTCGCGGCAAAGCGGTAGGCGTCGAGCGCGTCCTTCTCATAGCCGAGCGCTTCGGCGAGCCGGCCGCGCAGCACCGCGGCGGCGGGCTTCAATTCCTTCGGCAGTCCGATCACCTCAAGCTCGCTGCGGCGGCGCGCGGCACCGGCAAAATCCTTGACCTCGAGCGCGGCCCTCATCGATTCCAGCATGACGACGCGCTGCAGATCGGGCGGCAGCGTCGCGACCGAGAACTCCGCGTTCTTGAATTTCTCCCGCGCATCCGCCCATTTGCCCTGGCGCGCAAGGGCGAGCCCCTTCCACAATTGGGAATCATAGCCGTTGCCGATCAAGGGACTGGCGAGATCCTTGAGCGCGCGCTCGGGCCGGCCCATCATGATGCTGCTGGCGGCATGGATCATCAGCACGGCCGGATCCTCGGCGCCGCGCTTGCTCTCCGACAGCATCAGGTTGGCGACGCCGTGGGCTTCCTCATACATGGCGCGTGCGACGTAGAACTTGGCAAGGTTGAGCCGCGACTGCGCGAGCTGCTCGGGCGACGTGGTCGCCTCGGCGCTGGCCGTGGTCAGCCCATCGAGCCGCTTGATGAAGTTCTCCGATTGGTTGTTCTTCCATTCCTCGGCATCGAACAGCGGCTTGACCGCGGCGGTGGCGCGTTCGGCGGCAACGTCGGCCGATGACAGCGTCAGCCCGCCAGGACGTCCCAGCACCACCTTGTCGGCGCCGAGTTCGGCCGTCACGTCGTCGGAGTTCGGATGCACCACGAGGCCGTGTACGGATTCAAGCAGCGACAGCTCGACGAAATCCTGCCGACGGATGAAGCCGCGCGACGGCGGCGGCGCGGTCACGACCCACAGCATGTCGCCGGCATCGGGATCGACCAGCCGGTGCAATTGCCCGGGATTGGCCAGGGGCACGCTGACATTGGCGAGTGCGGGATCGCTGACGTTGCGCACCACCATCAAGGGCTGCGGCGGCTTCTGCACCCGGTCGGCGAAGGTCACCGTCCAGCCGGTGCCGGAGGAACGCTCGTCGGCCTCGAGCGAAGGCATCTGCGGGCGGTTGAGGCGGAAGCGGATCGCCTGCCCCTGGTCCAGCGGCAAGCGGCTGACGTCGGAGATGATGGCGCCGGCCTTGTCGCAGATCGGCGCGACATCGATCGGTTCTGAAGAATCGAACACCAGCCACACCGCATCGGCGCGACGGAACAACGCCGACGGCGTCGCTTTCTGAAAGGTGAACGTCACGCGCAAGCCGTCGCTGTCGCGCTGCGCGTCGACCGTAACAGGCTTCTCAGCGGAGGAAGTCTGTGGCGTTGCTGCAGCGGCCTGTTTCGGCGCGACATTCGCAGATGGCGGTGAAGCTTCCTTCGCGGACGCTCCTGCAGGCTGCGGCGGCTCGGCAGGCGCCGCTTGCAGTGGAGGCGGAGCCGGCGGCACCTCCTGCGCGACCTTCTCGGACGCCGGCGCGGGCGTTTCGGCGGCGGGGGGCTGCGGCTTCGCGACCGCAGGCGCCGTGCTCTCAGCCGCCACCGCGGGCTCCGCCTGCGGCGCATTTGTGCCCTGCTCGGGCTTGATGGCGATCTTGGCCTCCGCCGCGAAACTCTCTGAGGTCACCGGAGCGACCGGGGCCGGTTGCTGCAACGGCGTGGTCTCCCTGATCGCCCTGCCCTGCCCGGCCGCCACGGCGACCAGCGGCTTTGCCGGCGCGGGTGGAACGTTGGCGGCGTGCCCATCCGCTGCCGGCTTCTCCGGCTGCTGGAAGGCGACGTCGACGACGTAGTTTTTGTCCTCGCGGAAGGAACGCACATCGACTTCGCCGATCAGGTTGATGTCGACAGCTGATGTGTCGGTGTCGGAGCGCTGGTTGATCGAGGCGACGTTCGGCGGCGCCGCTACCTTGGCATCCGCGAGGTCGAAGCTGAGCACGCTGTTGAACAACAGTGTCAGCTTCTGCTCGTTCAGCACCGAGGACGCGCTGACGCCATCGGGAATTTCGAACACGAAGCGCACGAAGGTCGGCTGCACCGAAGCGCGCACGCGCACCGGCGGCTTTTTCCTGGCTGCGTCCGCCGCCCGCTGCGCGCGCAACGCACGCTCGGCCGCGCGGGCGCGCTCGGCCAGTTCGCGGATCACGTCCGTCGGCAAAGGCGGCGGCGGCCCGGCCCACTCATCGGGCAGGAAGTCGATGAAGATCCGCTCCGCCGCGGTCATCGTGTTGATCGTCACCCGCCGCGACAGCGACAGGCGGATCGCCGTTCCGTCCGGATCGCGCCGCGCCATCCCGACATAATCGGGCACAGCATCGGCCAATCTCTCCACGGGGATATCGACCGGCCGCTTGAAGCGGATCACGACGATCGAGCCGGCCGTCGACACCTCGGTTTCGACATCCTCGGTGAGCTTGAACACCAGCCGCGCAAAACCGTTCGCCGCCGAGAACGTCGCCACGCCCTTGACCGGATCGTCGGCGCGGGCGGCCGGGGCAAGTGTCAGGGAAATCAGGAGCACGGCAAGCGGCAGCAGCCGGCCCAGGCAAAGATACGCCGTCCGCGGCAAAACGCGGCCATGCGACCTTAGTCCAGCGGCAGCCCGTCGCGCCATGCCAGTTACGTCTTTCAGCCCTCAAGCCTCGAAGCAGCCACCAATGCGCCACCCCGCATCCGAATCTTGAATTGGCTCGCTTAAGGAGTTGTTAACGACGACCACTTCGAAACTTCGGGGAACGGTCCCCGAAATCGAGGAAATAGAGCAGTGCTCCGGCGGGGACATTGATGGCTATCGGGACCAGCGCGAGTACGCCCAAAGGTCATCGATGCGTTCACTGAAGACATCCGAGCCGCCTACACCGCTGAACTTCGGAAGCGGACATGCACATCGTTTCAAGCTCGGCCTTGAGTGGCTCCACCTGGTTGCCCATCCGGGCAACCATCGAGTCAGGCTCGGCAGCTCGGAACGCCCCGCTTGCACGGCTGCATGCTCATCGCCAGATCGATGACGCGCAGTTCGCCGCTGGCCGCGTCTATCAGTGCGATCGGTAAGCCGCGGAGCGCGGCGCGTCGTTAAGCTGCGTTTCGTGCAGTAAGTGTCAGTCGCATTCCAAGGGGTTTCAGCGCTTTGTCTAGCGTTTCAAGGGTTGGATTGCCTCCCTTTTTGAACGCCTTGTAGATCGCCTCTCGGCTTAGGCCAGTCTCGCGAGAGAATTCGCTCACACCGCGGGCTTTGGCAACATCGCCAATAGCTGCCGCGATGAATGACGGATCATCGATCTCCAGGGCCGCTTCAAGGTAAGCGACTTGCTCCTCTGGAGTCTTGAGGTGATCAAGGATGTTGAAGGGGGTTGTCTTGATGGCCATATCAGACCTCCTTTGCCATTCGCTTCGCGGTTTCGATGTCTCGCTTCTGTGATTTCTTGTCGCCACCGCAGAGCAAGATCACAACGGTCTTGCCGCGCTTCGTGAAGTAAACCCGATATCCCGGGCCGTGGTCGATCCGCATTTCACTCACACTGTCGCCAACCGATTTGGCATCGCCGGGGTTGCCCAACTCCATGCGGCGGATGCGGGCAACGATGCGGGCTTTGGCCTGAATGTCGCCAAGCTTAGCGAACCACGTCGAGTAAGCTTCGGTCTGGATGATCTGCATCGCGTGTACTAGGATACACACCCTGTGACTGTCAACTATAATACACAAGGAAAATCTCCAAAGTAGAAGGAAGTAGAAAGAAAACGGGAAGTGACTTCCCTTTAAGGAGATTCCGATGCGCCCCGTGGCTCGGGCGATCCTGGTTGGCGTCGCAATCCTGGCGGCCTTGCCCGCCCAGGCGCAGACCTACGATCCGCGTTACCCGATCTGCATGCAGGTCTTCAGCATTGACGGCCCTGCCATCGGCTGCGGATATACATCGATGGCTCAGTGCAAGGCGTCGGCGTCAGGCCGCGCAGCCGAATGTTTTGCCAACCCGTATTTCGCGGGCGCAGGCGCGAAAGCGCCAGCCGGGGCCCGTCGGCGGTAGCCGGGTTCCCCGCTTCATTTGTGACAAAGGCCGCAAAGCCACAGATTGAACAACGTGCTACGCTCTCCTCGCCGGGGGTTGATGTAAATCAATCGCATTCGCGTGCCATTTGCTTTGCATTCGGATGGTCATGGAGACGCAATAGAGTCGGGCGGCCATAGAGGAGAACTGCAAATGAGTGATCTTGTCGTGATCGCATTCCCAACCGAGGCGAAGGCGGAAGAAGTTCGTCAGAAATTGCTGGCCATGCAGAAGGAGTACCTCATCGAACTCGGCGATGCCGTGATCGCGGTGAAGGATCCCGAAGGCCGGGTGAAGCTGAACCAGCTCATCAACACCACCGCGGCCGGCGCGGTCGGCGGCGCTTTCTGGGGCACCCTGATCGGCCTGATCTTCCTGATGCCGCTGGCAGGAGCGGCGCTTGGCGCCGCCGGCGGCACGCTCGGCGGATATCTGACCGATGTCGGTATCGACGACAAATGGATGAAGCAGACCGCTGAAGCCATTCAGCCCGGAACTGCGGCCCTCTTCGTGCTGGCACGCAGGGTGACCGGGGACAAAGTGCTCGAAGGCCTCAGGGGCGAAGGCGGGACCGTGCTGAAGACGTCTCTCGACCACACCAAGGAAGACGCGTTGCGGGCGGCGCTGGCCGGCGCGCAAGCGGTTGTTCCTACTCCACCTGCGCCGGCTGCACCGGCTGCTTGATAGTACTGCTGCAAGCGATGCGCTGAAGTCGTCAATTCAGCTTCGGCGCGAGCATCTTGCCCTCGATCTTCGGCAGGTCGGCGGCAGGTTGCAGCTTGTCGGGACTGGCGCGGCGGGCGAGCTCGACGGTGAGCCGCTCGGCCGCTTCGGGTTGCATCAGGCCGAGGATATCAGCCATCTTGCGCGGCGCGATCTGGGACGCGATCTCGTAGAGCACGCCCATTTCCAGCCGGTCGAACACCTTCGCGGCATCCTTCGGCTTCATGCCCTCATACATCGTGACGATGCCCTTGAAGCGCGCGGCGTCGGCTTCGGCCTTCTGCGCCGCGCTGGCGCTGGTCCTGGCGTCGCTCGCCTTGGCCTCCTCCACCTTCGCCTCGATGCGCTTCTCGGCGGCCTTCAACAGGCTTTCGCGGATCTCGATCTCGCGCGCGCGGGCATCGAGTTCCTGCCGGCGCGCCTGCAGCCGTTCCAGGATCGCGCGCTCGGAGGCCGAGATCTGCGGGGGCAGGTTCGGATTGATCACGACGCCATCCGGCTGCGGCGGCGGATCGGTCGCCGCGGGCGGCTCTTCCTTCTTTTTCTCCGCCGGAGCATGCACGGAGCCGGTGACGTCGTTCGGATCTCCCTTGTTCTTTCCTCCCGGGAAATTCAGCATCTCCTGCGCCCATGACGGCTTGGTCGACTGCGGATTGTAGTCGAACACATAGCCGCCATCGAGCACGAGGCCCGCGACCTTCAGCACCACGAGGCCGAAGATCGCGACCAGCACGACCGGGATGACGCGGATGTCGCGAAACGCGCTCATGCGGCCAGACCGCCTGCCTTTCTGCGTTCGGTGAAGGCTTCAGCAGCCGCCGCCACCGCCTTGGCCGGCGACATCTTCGGCGCTGCCGGCGCGGGTGCAGCGGCTGCCGCGGGCGCAGCCTCCGTCACCGGCCGTCCCGCCTGCACGATCCTCGATAGCCGCCGGATCATGGCGTCGGCCTCGGAGAGCTGGCCCTTCAGATGCGCCGACATCTGCGTCGCCGCGGTGAGCTGGCTGCCGAGATTCTCGTTGACGTCGCGCACGGTGTGCTTCAGCCCACCGATCGCGCGCTCGGCGATCTCGGTTGCCGTGATCAGTTCGGCGATGGTGGCCTTCAGCGAGTGCTCGTCGGCCTTCAGCCGCTGCAGGCGCTTGTTGAGCAGCATGCAGTAGCCGATCGTCAGCATCAACAGCACGGCGACCAGGCTTTCAATCGCAATTCCGAGGGAATGATTCAAACTATGCCTCCATCATCTTGGTCTGCTCGTCGGCCTTCTCGAACATCGCAAAGGTGGTATTGGGCTTGCGCAAATTCTTGCTGACGCGGATCGCGACACGGTCGCCGACGCGGCCCATGCGGCCCTCGGTCAGGGTGACGTGGCCGCAGCGCACCGACACCAGCGAGTCCGCGCGGATGTCGAGCGGCAGCGTGTCGCCGACCTTCAGCTTCATCAACTGCTTGAGCGGAATGTCGGCTTCATAGAGCACGGCCTCGACCGAGATCTCGGCCTGCGCCACCTCAGTCGCGAAATGTCCTTCCCAGATCGGATCGCGGCCGAACTTTTCGCCCATGAACATCTGCAACAGCACGTTGCGGATCGGTTCGATGGTCGCATAGGGCAGCAGCAATTCGATATTGCCGCCGCGGTCCTCCATGTCGATGCGCAGCCGCACCAGGATTGCGGCGTTGGCCGGACGGCTGATCGCGGCAAAGCGCGGATTCGTCTCGAGGCGGTCGATGGTGAATTTCACCGGCGACAGCGGCCGGAACGCCTGCTCGGCATCTGACAGCACGACCTCGATCAGGCGCTTCACCAGGTTGGTCTCGATCGTGGTGTAGGGGCGGCCCTCGATGCGCAGCGAGGTTTGGCCCCTGCGGCCGCCGAGCAGCACGTCGATCATCGAATAGATCAGGCTGGAATCGACGGTGGCGAGCCCGAAATTCTCCCACTCCTCCGCCTTGAACACGCTGAGCACCGCCGGCAGCGGGATCGAGTTCATGTAATCGCCGAAGCGCACCGAGGTGATGCGGTCGAGCGAGACTTCGACGTTGTCGGAGGTGAAATTGCGCAAGGATGTCGTCATCAACCGCACCAGGCGGTCGAACACGATTTCCAGCATCGGCAGGCGTTCATACGACACCATCGCCGAGTCGATGATGGCGCGGATGCCGGAATTGTCGTCGAGATTGACGTCGCCGACTGTGAAGCCGAGCAGATTGTCGATCTCTTCCTGCGAGAGGACCCGCTCGCCGCCGTTCTTGGTGCCGAAGTCGCGGCTACCGTCCTCGACCATGGCCGCCCATTGCAGCGACATGCTCTCCGACAGTTCGTTCTTCGCAGCCTCTTCCGCAGCGGCTGCGGGATCCTCGGAGTCGAGCGACGCCTCCCACTGGGCGGCGATCGCATCCTGGTCCATCTGGTCGTTGCCGGCCATCGCTACTGAACCACGACTTCCTTGAACAGCACCGCGTTCACTTGGTTGGGCGACACCGCCGCGTTGACACGCTTGGTGAGTTCTTCCTTGAGGCGGAACAGGCCGGCCGAGCCGTTGAGGTCGCTGGCGCGCAGTTCGCGCAAATAGGTCTGGAACAGGTCGGTGACGCGCGGCAGCGACGGCTTGATCGCCTCGACCTGCTTCTCCTCCTTCACCTCCAGCACCAGCTTGACCTTCAGATACTGGATGCGCTCGCCGGGCGCGCCAACGAGGTTGACGAGCATATCGGGCACTTCGACGAAGGCCGGCGGCTTCGGCGGCGGCGTTTCGGCATGCACCTCCTCACCGTGGCCGCGCATGAAGAAGAACCAGCCGGCGCCACCGCCAAGGATGGCGAGGAAGCCGACGGCGGCAATGATCAGCTTGAGCTTGCCCTTCTTCGAAGCTGCGGCCTCGCCCTCGGCGCCGCCCTCCGCCTTGTCCTCGTCCGCCATCGCCCGCCCGCTAAAAGATCGGAGACGAACGCGATTTGCCCCAGCCAAGCCCTTTAAGACGCAATACCAATGCCGCCAGCGCACGCGCGCTCTGTACGGTGCAACGCTAGGGTAAGAATGGTTAATGGTTTCTTTCGATTGCGCCGCAACTAGGAAAAAACTGCCGGGCAAACATGGTCAACAAGACCTTTCTGCCGCCCTCTCCGCCCCAGGCTGAACACCTAACCTCCTCACAAATCATCACTTTCCGACTTGGCACGGCTTTCGCTGAAGACCATGCGAGCCGGCGGGTTTGGGAGAGCCCAAAGGTTCACGAGGTCCGGGGGCTTGGGGTTTGGGAGAACCTCTTTTTCGCGGACCGTCCACGAAGGGGAGAACCGCCGATGCAGAATACGCTTCTGGTCGGACTATCGCGGCAGGTTGTGCTGGAGCGGCAGATGGATGTCGTCGCCAACAACATCGCGAACATCACGACGAACGGCTACAAGGCCGACCGCTCGCTGTTCCAGGAATTCCTGAGGTCCGGCGCGCATGAGGATAATTTTGCTCCCTCCGACCGCCGCGTGTCCTTTGTCAACGACCGCGCCACCTTCCACGACTTCTCGCAAGGACCGTCGCAGGAGACCAAGAACCCGCTCGACGTCGCGATCGACGGCTCGGGCTTCCTCGTGGTGCAGACGCCCCAAGGCGAGCGCTACACCCGCGACGGCAATCTGACCGTCAACAACCAGGGCCAGCTCGTCACCCAGTCCGGCTATCCCGTGCTCGGCAATGCCGGCCCGATCGTGTTCCAGCAGACCGACAAGGACATCAGCATCGCCGCCGACGGCTATGTCACCGTGCTCGAAGGCACCGGCCGCATCGATTCGATCCGCGGCAAGCTGCGCGTGGTCAATTTCGCCCAGCCGCAGCAGCTCGTGAAGGAAGGCAACAACCTCTATTCCGCCGGCGAAGGCAACCCGGCCGCGGTGGATACCACCTCGCGGCTGCGCCAGGGCTTCGTCGAGAAGTCCAACGTCAATTCCGTCACCGAGATGAGCCGCATGATCGAGATCACGCGGACCTACACCCAGATCTCGTCACTGCTGCAGCAGCAGAGCGATCTGCACAAATCGGCGATCGACAAGCTCGCCGACGTTCCGGCGTAAAGGAGAATAGTCAATGCGCGCTCTCTACACTGCAGCGACCGGCATGGCGGCACAGGAACTCAACGTTCAGGTGATCTCCAACAACATCGCGAACCTGCGCACCACCGGCTACAAGAAGCAGCGCGCCGCGTTCCAGGACCTGATCTACGACCATGTGCGCCGCGTCGGCTCGCAGGCCTCCGACCAGGGCACGATCCTGCCGGTCGGCATCGATCTCGGCGGCGGCGTCAAGACCGTCGGCACGCCACGCCTGATGAGCCAGGGCACGCTCTCGCCGACCGGCAACGATCTCGACATCGCAATCCGCGGCGAAGGCTTCTTCAAGATCCAGATGCCCGACGGCACCTACACCTACACCCGCGACGGCTCGTTCATGATGGACCAGCAGGGGCGCGTTGTTAACGCGCAGGGCAACCCGGTGCAGCCGACCATCACCATCCCGCAGAACTCCTCGCAGATCACGATCAATGCGCAGGGCCAGCTCACCGTGATGCTGCCGGGCTCGACCACGCCGACTTTGGTCGGCCAGATCGGGCTGACGCGCTTCATCAACAAGGCCGGCCTGCAGCCGATCGGCGACAACCTGTTCGTCGACACGCCGGCCTCCGGCACGCCGCAGGACGGCATCGCCAACACCGACGGGTTCGGCGACATGCAGCAGTCGAACCTCGAACAGGCCAATGTCGAGGTGGTGTCGGAAATCTCCGACCTGATCGCGGCCCAGCGTGCCTACGAGATGAACGCCAAGGTGATCAGCGCTGCCGACCAGATGCTGCAATCCACCTCCAACCTGTTCCGCTGAGGGGGAGAGTGACCATGTTCGCCCGCCCGCTTCTCCTCGCCGCGCTGCTCCTTGCCGCGTCGGTCTCCAATGCGATCGCGCAGAGCCGCAGCGACGCCGTCGCGCGGGACCGCAACGACGTCATCACGCCGCCGACGCTGCGCGCCAATGTCACCATCACAAGCGACATCGTCCGCATCGGCGATCTCGTCGACAACGCCGGCAGCTTCGGCACGACGCCGATCTATCGCGCGCCCGATCTCGGCACCACAGGCACGCTGCCGGTCGCGCAGGTGCTCGCCACGCTGCGGACCCATCAGGTGATCGGCGTCGACACCCGCGACCTCAAGGAAATTACGGTGACACGCGCCGCGCGCGCGATAGATCGGCAGGAGGTCGAGCAAGCGGTCGCCCGCACGCTGGAGCGCCGCAACGGCCTTGGCGAAGCCGCCAATCTCACCATCAATTTCGATCGCGACGTCGGCGACATCAGGCTGGAAGCCACCAATTCCGGTAATCTGCAGCCGATCGCTCTCCGCTACGATCCGCGCAACAGCCGCTTCGACATCACCTTCGAGATCGCGAACGAGACCGGCGCCGCGCCGACCAGGCTGCGCTTCACCGGCACCGCGATCGAAACCGTCGAAGCCGCCGTGCTGGCACGCGCTGTCGAGCGCGGCGAAATGTTGAAGCATTCGGACGTGCTGGTCGAGCGCCGCCCGAAAGCCGAGGTCGGCAACGACCTCGCGCTCCGTGACAATGCTGTCGGCATGCAGGCCCGTCGCCAGCTCCGCGCCGGACAGGCGCTGAAGAGCGCCGATCTCGCCAGGCCCGATCTCGTGACCCGCGATCAGAACGTGACGCTGATCTATCAGGCGGCCGGGCTCTACCTCACGATCCGCGGCAAGGCGCTCGACGGCGGCACTGAGGGCGATGTCGTCAGCGTGATGAACCTGCAGTCCAAGCGCACCGTCTCCGGCACCGTCACCGGCCGCGGCCAGGTCACGATCACCCCGCCGCGCGCCGCAACTGTCCTTGAACCCACCGCCTCGCTCGCGCCCGCCGAGCAGGCGAGCCCCGTCGCCGTCGCCAACGTCAGTTCAGTCGCCCCGAAAGCCGAGTAACCGTGATGTCCGCTCCCCGTATCAACCGCCTCGTCCTCACCGGCGCCCTCTTCACGCTAGGCATCCTCGCCAGCGGCTGCTCCTCGATCGACCGCCTCTCGCAGATCGGCGAACAGCCGAAGCTGACCGCGATCGAAAATCCGACCACGCAGCCGGGCTACAAGCCGGTGCAGATGCCGATGCCGAAACCGGAAGTGGCCTCCTACAGCCCGAACTCGCTGTGGCGCAACGGCTCGAGGGCCTTCTTCAAGGACCAGCGCGCCGCACGCGTCGGCGACCTGCTAACGGTCACCGTCAATTTCACCGACAGGGCCAACATCGCCAACGAGACCCAGCGCAGCCGTACCGCCAAGGAAGATTCTGGTATTACCGACTTCCTCGGCTCCCAAACGGTTACGCAGCCACTGAAGGTCCTGCCGGGCAAGATCCTCACCACGGACTCGACCTCTTCCAGCGACGGCAAGGGCTCGGTGAACCGGCAGGAAGCGTTGCAGACCAACGTCGCGGCCGTCGTCACGCAAGTGCTGCCGAACGGCAATCTCGTGGTCGAAGGCAAGCAGGAGATCCGCGTCAATTTCGAGATCCGCGAACTGATCGTCGCGGGCGTCGTGCGGCCCGAGGATATCCAGAGCGACAACACCATCGATTCAAGCAAGATCGCCCAGGCCCGCATCGCCTATGGCGGCCGCGGCCAGATCACCGACGTCCAGCAGCCCCGCTACGGACAGCAGGTGATGGACGTGCTGCTGCCGTTCTGACCTACTTCAAACCAGCTCCCACACTTTGTTGCGAACCTAGGCGCAACGAGGTGTTCCAACGCGGCCCTCGCTAGCTCCCCTGGCGGGGGTCGCGGCTTTTTGACGGTGGCTGAGGACTCTCTCGCCGTGAATGGTCCCATCGCGGAGACACCCTCCCCCCAGCCCTCTCCCGCACGCGGGAGAGGGAGTAGAGCGTCCATTGCGGATGCAAACCGAGCTTATCTCAGCGCTTTCGTGTAGCATTGCAGCATGCCGAACGGAACGAGCGTTCAGCCTTGCCCGATGCGCGTGTTGATCGGTCTTGCGCTCGCCATCCTGTGCGCCCCGCCTGCGTCGGCGACCGATCCGAGCATCGCGCTCGCGCCGGCGGCCATGGCGCGCATCGGCTCGGTCGACGAGCGCTTTCAATCCTACAATGTCGAGATGGTCGAGGTGACCGGCGGGCACTTCTGGCGTCCTTACGCCGATCGGCGCAAACCTTCTTCAAAAGGGGATGTCATCCCCGCGGGCAGGGATCCCGCAATGTACGCCTACCGCAAGCCGATCGATCTCGCCAATCCGCGGCTGCGCAAGCTCACCGCGGCGCTGGGGCCGGCCTATCTGCGCGTGAGCGGCACCTGGGCCAACACCACCTATTTCGACGACGCCGACGAGGGCGCGCGGTCCCCGCCTCCCGGCTTCAACGGCGTGCTGACCCGCCGTCAATGGAGAGGTGTCATCGACTTCGCGCGCGCGGCGGACGCTAGGCTCGTCACCTCCTTTGCGACAGGCCTGGGCACGCGCGATGCCAGCGGCGTCTGGACGCCGGCGCAGGCCGAGAAGCTGATCACGGCGACGCAGGCCCTCGGCGGCAACATCGCCGCCGCCGAGTTCATGAACGAGCCTGACCTCGCCGCCATCGGCGGCACGCCTTCCGGCTATGATGCCGCGAGCTTCGGCCGCGACATCGCCGTGTTCGCGCCGTTCCTCAAGCATGCATCATCGGAAACGATCCTGCTTGGCCCTGATACCGTGAGCACCGGCGGATCAGGCGATGCGCTCGGCAGTGAGAAGCTGTTGGCGGCCGCAGGCCCCGTGTTCGACGCGATCTCGTTCCACTATTACGGCGCGCTCTCGCCACGTTGCAGCAGGACGGTGCCGTCGGCTGCGGCGCGCGACAACAACGCGTTGTCGCAGGACTGGTTGTCCGGCATCGACCGTGCAGCCTCCTTCTACGCAAAATTGCGCGACCGGTTCGCACCCGGCCGGCCGCTGTGGATCACGGAAACGGCGGATGCCGCCTGCGGCGGCAATCCCTGGAGCTCGACTTTCCTCGATAGCTTCCGTTATCTCGATACGCTCGGGCGCATGGCCAAACGGCAGGTGCAAGTCCTCATGCACAACACGCTTGCAGCCAGTGACTACGGCCTGCTGGAAGAGAAGGATTTCACGCCGCGCCCGAACTATTGGGCGGCACTGCTTTGGCGAAAACTGATGGGCACGGTCGTGCTCGACGCCGGATCGGCGGCGGTGCCGGGACTATATCTCTACGCGCATTGCTTGCGGGACAAGTCAGGCGGCGTGGCGCTGCTTGCCATCAACACCGATCGGATGGCGCGGCGGTCGCTTGAGTTCTCCGGAACGGCGCGACGCTACACCCTGACCGCAGCCAGTCTCACTGGCTCGCGCGTGCGCCTGAATGGCCGCGAATTGAAGCTCGCTGCAGATGATGAATTGCCTGTGCTGGAAGGCGAGCCGCTCGCGACATCGCGTACCGAGCTGGCCCCGACCAGCATCACTTTTTTCTCGGTCGCGGATCCGGCTAATCCCACCTGCAAGTAGCGGAACGCCGGGCACCTCTGCATCGGAAGCATACCCCGGGAAACTACGTACAGCAGGTCAGATGCAGGCGAGCGCAGATCACATTTCGAAGAGATGTGATCACGCAAGTCCAACCACTGGCACGAAGCCTGCATAAACCAATCCAACCGGGTATTCCCCAATCAGCCGATGGTCAAAATGCTTGTCACGCTTGTCGCTATTCTCTGCAACGGCCCGCTTTGTCTTGAAAAAGTCGTCACCAACAGTGAGCAATCCGGCATCACCATGGCAGCCTGCAGTGTGAACGCGCAAATCGGCATCGCCGACTGGCTCTCCAAGGGGCCGTATCACGAGTGGAAGCTGAAGAGCTACAAATGCGTCATGGGCAAATATACGCCCAAGAACGAGGCTTAGAACGTGAGGCGTGCCGGTCCATCGATGAGGATCAGGTTGGCGATCTGATACACGTGCGGGTCAGGCATGATGGTGATTTTACGCGCGGCCTTTCACGCCCCATTAACCCTCGCGCCCTCACTCGCTGGAAGTTGGCGGCGTCGCGCTCTAGGTAGTGCACGACGCAAATTTTCTCGTTATGGGTGTGTTCGATGATCAGGGATGGCGAATATGCCGTTTGGTTTCGGACGCCGCACGGCGAAGGCACCGGGATCATCTATCTTGCAAATGGCAGGATCTCGGGCGGCGACTGCATGTTCACCTATAGCGGCACTTACGAGCTCGACGAAGACCGGTTCACCGCAACGCTGACGACCAAGCGCTACGCCGAAGGCCCGACCACCGTGTTCGGTGTCGACGAGGTCGAGGCAAAGCTGACCGGGGTGTTCAAGGGCCAGACCGCGGTGTGCTCAGGCACCGCGGAGCAAGCGCCGGGCGTACGTTTCGAGGCCAACCTGTTTCCCCGTCCGGAGCCGCCGTCAGAGCGCGGCATCAAGCGCGCTGCCGGCGTGACACGGCTGCCGCAGAGCCAGGCCGACCGCCACCGCCCCGCCAAGCCGTTTGCGGTTGGATGATCGGCATAGTTTCGTAGGGTCGGTTAGCCGCCCCCCAGTCTCGGCGGCCTCAACGCACGAAGCTGTAAGGCGTAACCCGCCGCCCTGCTCGCGACGATTGCGCTTGCGCCGTCGCGCGCTGAAGCGAAGCTCGGGACGTTAATCCACCTACCGCTTGGCGCTCTAGAGCGTGTTGTTTTTTAGCGGAATCGGGATTCCCAATTGGAGGAATTTCTGATTCAAACTCCATGCTGGGG
>NZ_JBVBEF010000041.1:0-75214 GCF_055456055.1 Bradyrhizobium sp. LeoB3 | reverse complement strand
GGCCCCAGCATGGAGTTTGAATCAGAAATTCCTCCAATTGGGAATCCCGATTCCGCTAAAAAACAACACGCTCTAGCCGTCGTTCCAGGGCGCCGGGTCTTCGGAAGACTGCCGTCACCATCTCATGAAATTGCCGAACGGCGCTTCCGCGGATCGTCCGACATCCGCCGGTGGACGTGGAACGATCGAGGCCGGCGGCCGCGGCGGCGGTGTCTGCTGACGTGGCCCGGTGGCAGGCGGCGAGCCGAAGCCGAAGAAATCGCCAAAGGTCGAGGCAGGCGGCGGATTGGGCTGGGCCGGCCGGAACACACGCTTCTGCGCTGCCGGCTTTGGCGGTGCGGGAGCTGCCGCCGTCGCTGCGGGCGCCGTTCCGGCGCCCGCCCCCTCGGGGGTGGTCGCGGCAACCGGCGTTTCTCCCTTGGCCTGCTCGCGACCGATTTCGCGGCGCGGCCAGGCAAAATCGTCGGCGCGGCCGGCGGGTGGCGCGAGCGGCTCGCCCTTCACCAGGGTTCGTGCCGTGAGCGGATCGACCGCGGCTGGACGCGAGCCGGGGCCGCCGAGCAACTGATCGGTGCCGACGGAGGAGGCGACCAGCGGCACAATTGGTCCCGCCAATGGCCGCGCAGGCTGGCCGGGCGTAGCACTGGCGTCAGGCGTCGCCGGCTCGGTCGGCAGCGCGATCGGTGTGGAGCGGGCGAGCAGCCGCGTCACTTCGCGGTCCACATAGTGCGCCAGCTTGCGCGCGCCGGCCTTGGTGAAGAAGACGCCGTCCGAGGTGCGGAGCTGGCGAATCTGGCCTTCGAAATCCGGGCCCTTCTGCATGAAACGACCGGCCTCGTCGACGAAGCCATCCCAGACATCGACGTAGGTGATGCCGGCCTTGGCCGCGCTGTCCCGGTACAGCGAATCCAGGAACAGCATGTCCGACGTTCCCTTCTGGCCGCGGATCGCCGGCAGGCCGACCCACAACACCGGCACGCCCTTGCTCTTCAGCACGCCGATCAGTTCATCGATCTTCTTGTTGTAGAGCTCGACCCAGCGTTCGTCGCGGAATTCATAGACGCCGTTTGCCGAACGCGCGCTGCGCTCGGGCGCCGCGGCCTGCGGCGCGTCGGCGGCATCCTCGGGTGATAATTCGGCATCGACCGGCTTGTCGTCCGGCTTGGCGGCGCCATCCGAAGGCTTGGCGTCCTTCTTCTCGGTTTTCTTGTCGTCCTTCTTGTCGACGACAGGCTCGCGGATCGAAACGCGGTCATTGAGACCGAGTATAACCACGATCGCATCCGCTTTTTCGGTGGCGAGGATGCTCCGCGCGGCGGCGGCCCAATCGGAGGGCTCGCCCTTGGGCTGGTATTTGATCAGGCCGGACACGGTCTTGTGCTTGCGGATCACGCCCATGTCGGGCTGTTCGGAATAGGTGTCCTCGAGGCCATAGGCGAGCCAGTCTGCCATGGCATCGCCAAGCACCAGCACGTTGCGCTCCGGCGCCGTGTCGCGCTTCGCCGGCGGTGGCGCTCGCGAAAAATCCTGACGCGGCGCCTGTTGCTGCTGTTGTTGCTGCGGCGGCGCATGCTGGAAGGGAGCGAAGAAATCCCCGCCGAACCAGCCGCCGCCATTGTTGCGCGGCGCCGAGCGCTGCGGTGGACCGCCAAAGCCCGGAAAGCCGAAGAACTGCGCCGAGGCGGGGCCGGCGATCCCGACCAGCAGCGCGATCGCAACCGCGAGCGCGACCAGCGGGCCGCTCTCGGTGAACATGCGCAGGAAGGACTTTGGCTTCGGCATCAAAGCTCGGTCGAAATGGATTTTGAGGACAACGCCATACTACCGGAATCGGGCCTCAAGCGGGCATATTTTCCAGCATGGATCGGGCATCCGCCCAGGTCGTCAAGGCGGCGGCCAAATAGCGGTATTTGGGTAATTTTTGGGGTCTTATCGCCCTCTCAGGCGCTCCAGCATGTCGGAAGTGGCAAATCCGTCGGCGGGCGTGCCGATCGAGGCCTGGAAACCGCGCAGCGCTTCCCTGGTCTGGCCGCCGATCTGGCCGTCCGGCGTGCCGCGGTAAAAGCCGCGCTGGGCGAGCAGTTGTTGCAGTTCCAGCCGTTCGGCCCGCGACAGCACCCGTTCCTGGCGTGGCCAGGGCTGCACGAAGGGCGGCCCGCCGCGCAGGCGGTCGGCGAAATGGCCGATCGCCAGCGCATAGGCCTCCGCCGGGTTGTACTTCATGATCACCCGGAAATTCTGCATCATCAAAAAGCCCGGACCTTCGGCGCCGGCGGGGGCGAGCAGATAGGCCTTGTCGGTCGAGCGCGGGAACGGCTGGTTGTTGGCGCGCCGCAGTCCAAGCTGCTGCCATTGCGCGAGCGTCATCGCCTTGGCACGGTCGGCCATCATGTAGTTGAAGTCCTTGGGAACCACGACTTCGTAACCCCAGCTCTGCCCGGTCTGCCAGCCGTCCTTTTTCAGGTTGTTGGCGGTTGAGGCGATCAGGTCGGCCGGGTTGTCGACGACATCGCGCCTGCCGTCGCCGTCACCATCGACCGCGTAACGCTTGAAAGCGGTCGGCATGAATTGCGTCGGACCGAACGCGCCGGCCCAGGAGCCGCGGAGCTGTTCAGGGCGCAGATCGCCGCGATTGAGGATTTCCAGCGCCGAGAGAAATTCATCCTTGAAGTAGGCCTGCCGGCGGCCGATGCAGGCAAGGGTGGCGGTCGATTGCACCACGCTGCGGTCGCCCATCTGGGTCGAATAATTGGATTCGATGCCCCAGATCGCCGCGACCGCGTAGCGGTCGACGCCGTAGGCTTTTTCCGCGGCGTCGAATTGCACCTTGTATTTGGCGAGGATCTCGCGGCCCTTGGCGAGACGGTTGTCGTTCACGAGGATGTCGAGATAGTCCCAGATCGCCTTGGTGAATTCGGGCTGCGAATCCAAGAGATCCATGATGCGCAGGTCGGGCGTGAGTCCGGCGGTGAAGCGCTCGAAATTCTCGCGTGTGACGTTGCGTCGCGCCGCATCGGGCCACATCGAGGCGACACAATTGTCGAAATTGGCCGCCGCCTGCCGGATCGCGGCCGCCGTCATCAATGGGTGACCCGAAGCGCCGTCCTCGCCGCTCCATGGCGGAGCAGAGCTATCGCCAGTGGCGGCCGCGGGCGGTGGTGAGGGGTTGGGTCCCGAGAAGAGGTTGCCGAACAGATCCGCGAGCCCACCCTGGGACTGGGCCAAGGCCTGATTGGAAACAAGCAGAACCGCCGCGATTATCATCGCGCTGGTTCGGCTCCTGGTCGCTGTTCCCGTCCGCCGCATGGCTCGATCTGCCCGTTCCAACGATTGGTTCAGAAGGCCTTGTGACGGTTTCCAACAGCTTAACAAAGGCGAGATTTTGTTTTGATCGGTCACAACGACAAAAGCGACGCGGCATCACACATCCGCCTTTGTTCCCGGCTGCAAACCGGATAGCAAGGTGCGATACCTGTCTCACACATTTCAAGGCGCCCGACATTCCCATGAAAATCCGTAAAGCCGTCTTCCCCGTCGCTGGTCTCGGTACCCGTGTCCTGCCCGCCACCAAGGCAATGCCGAAGGAAATGCTGACCATCGTCGACAAGCCGCTCATCCAATACGTGTATGACGAGGCGAAGGAGGCCGGGATCGAGCATTTCGTCTTCGTGACCGGCCGCAACAAGGCCACCATCGAGGACCATTTCGACCGGATGTTCGAGCTCGACAGCACGCTGGTCGCGCGGGGCAAGAAGGCGGAGTTGGATGTCCTGGCGCAGTATCAGCCCGAAGCAGGTGCCGTCAGCTTCACCCGGCAGCAGGCGCCGCACGGGCTCGGCCACGCGGTATGGTGCGCCCGCGACATTATCGGCAATGAACCTTTCGCGGTGGTGCTGCCGGACGAGCTGGTGCTGAACACGCCGGGCTGCCTCGCCCAGATGATCGAGGCCGCGGGCAAGCTCGGCGAGAAGTCGAACCTGATCGCGGTCGAGGAGGTGCCCGACCATCTCACCCACCAATACGGCATCTGCGGCGTCGGCCCGCGTCATGCCCATCCCACCATGTTCGAGATCAACGGCATGGTGGAGAAGCCGCCGAAGGGCACGGCGCCCTCCAACCTCTCGATCACCGGCCGCTATATTCTGCAGCCGGAGATCTTCGAGATCCTGGCGACGCAGGAGCGCGGCGCCGGCGGCGAGATCCAGCTCACCGACGCCATGATCGGCCTGGCGAAGACGCAGAAATTCTATGGCGTGGAGTTCGAAGGCGAGCGGCACGATTGCGGTTCCAAGGCCGGCTTCCTGCGCGCCAACCTCGCCTATGGCCTGCGCCGCCCCGAACTGCGCGACGGCCTGCTGGCGGAGATGAAGAAGTATCTGGAGAAGTGACGGCGAGGAGTTCGCTCGCGCTGTCATCATCCGCGCGCAGGCGGATGATCCAGTATCCGGCGATGCTGGTGATCGATCTCTGAAGCCAACGCGTACTAGATGCCCCGCCGGAGCCTGTCATCGGGCTCGCTGAAGGCGAGACCCGGTGGCGGGGCATGACGGCTGTGGTGGCTTAGGCCACGAGCGACATTGTCTGCAGACTTGCGACCACACTCTGGTTGCGGCCATTGGCCTTGGCGGCGTAGAGCGCCCGGTCGGCGGCTTCCACCAGATCGGTCCAGTTCTGGCCGGCCAGAGGCGTCAGGCTCGCGACGCCGATGCTGACGGTGGTGATGGTCTCTCCGTCACACCATTGTTCGACCTTGCGGCGGATCATCTCCGCCACGCCGAACGCTTCCACGGCGCTCTGGCCGGGCAGCAGCACGGCGAATTCCTCGCCGCCCAGGCGTGCCGTGCAATCGCCGGCGCGCCGGACCGAATCCGAGATGCAGATCGCGATGCCAACCAGCACCTGGTCGCCGGCCTGGTGACCATAGGTATCGTTGAAGGCCTTGAAATGGTCGGCGTCGATGATGAGCAGGGCGAGCGGCGTCTCATGCCGGCCGGCGCGGCGCCATTCCGTATCGATATCGGCATCGAACTTGCGCCGGTTTCGCAAACCGGTCAGCGCGTCGGTGGTCGCGAGCTCCTCGAGCTTCTCCTCGGCCTCGGCGCGGCGGCCGATCTCGCGCGCCAGAAACAGCGTGGTGCCGAGCACGAACAGGACCAGTGCCGCCATGATGGCGCCGATCCGGGTCGCCTCCTTGCGCCACAGGCTGAAGACGCCGTCCAGCGGCTTTCCGACCACGGTAAACAGCGGGCCGTTTCCGCTGCGGCGAACATAGAGCCGCGGGGTCTGGTCGATCGGGCCGGCACCGGCATAGGAGCCGTTGTTCTTCAGGTTGTCTGGAGTCCAGTTGCGCCGCTCCGCCAGGTTGGTGCCGATGACATCGAGATCGAACGGCGTGCGCATAATGATCGTGCGGTCGCGACGCAGCACGGTGATGGTGTCGCCGGGGGCAAGCGTCAGCCGTCCGAACAGTTCGTGGAAATAGCTGAAGCGGATCGAGCCCGCGACGACGCCGAGAAAACTTCCGTCTTCGCCGCTGATGCGCCGGCTCAGCACGATCGCGTAGGCGCCGCGGTGGAGCATCGGCTTTGAGATGTAGAGGCCTGTGTAGGGCTGGTCGCGATGGATGTGGAAATATTCTTCGTCGCTGCGGTTCTCGATCAGGGGATCGAGCGTCGATGCATCGTCTACCAATTGCCCCGTGCTGTCGAAGACCTGGATCGCGCCAAAGTGCTTTGCGGTGGCGGCGTGGTCGAACAGGATCAGGTGCCGGACCTCATTGCTGACTTCCTTGATCTCCGGCATCACCATGGCGCCGGCGACCGCGCGCAGCGAGAGGTCGTACAGTTCGATGTTGCGGCTGATATCGGCGTCGATGCCGGCGGCGAGATTTTCCAGCGTCTGCCGTGCCAGCTCCTCCTCGCCGCGGCGCATGTCGAGCATGACGCTGGTGCAGATGGTGGAAAAGCCGATCACGGTCGCGACCGAGGAAGCGATCAGGAGCTTCGTCGATAGCCGCCAGTGCCGCTTTGCTTGTTGTCGCCGTTCGTTTGGCATGTTTGGTCCCGGGCCACCCTTCATGCACCGGAAACATTGTTGCCGCCTTAAACGGCGACAGCGAACCGCGAATGGGTTAACGGTTGGTTGGTTCGACTGACAATTTTCGGCAATGGCGTGAATTCAAGGGACCTGAGGTGAACGATTACGGCCCATTGCGGGACTATCTGAAGAGGCAGACGCTGACCGAACTGGTGCTCAGCTTCGAGGAGATCGAGACCATCATCGACGCGCCGCTGCCGCGCGCGGCGCAGCGCGCCTCCTGGTGGGATAGCCTGCGTAGTCCACAGGAAAGGATGCCGCAGCGTGAAGCCTGTCTCGAAGCCGGCTACGTCGCCACGCGCCAAGCCGACGGCAACAGCGTGAAGTTCAAGCGGCTGCCCCAGCGTCGTTCCCGCGCAGGCGGGAACCCATAACCACAGGGCGTTGTTGTTAAGCTCGCTGTGGCTCCAGCGTGCTGCAAAATGCACACTTGTGGTTATGGGTCCCGGCTCAAGGCCGGGACGACAGCGGAAGATCAGCTCGCGGCTTCCAGCCGCTCCTCGGTGAGCAGGCGCATTGCGGCGTCGGCATCCATCGGTTCGCCGAAGGCGAAGCCCTGCGCGTATTCGCAGCCGAGCTGGTAGAGCTCGACCGCATCCGAATCCGTTTCCGCGCCTTCCGCCACCACGTCCATGCCGAGGTCGTGGGCGAGCGCGATGATCGATTTCAGGATCACGGGCCGGGTGCCGCGGCTGGTGGTGCGGACGAAGGACTGGTCGATCTTGATGGTGTCGAACGGGAAGCGTTGCAGGTAGGACAGCGAGGAGTGGCCGGTGCCGAAATCGTCCAGGGAGAGCCCGGTGCCGAGCTCGCGGATGCGCGCCAGCATCTGCGCGGCGTGCTCCGGATTCTCCATCACCAGCGATTCCGTCAATTCCAATTTCAGCGTGCCGCGTGCCACCGAGGAGCGTGACAGCACGGTCCTGATGTCGTGGATCAGGTCGTGGCGCAGCAATTGCCGTGAGGAGACGTTGACGGAGGCAAAGATCGGCTCGCGCGAGCGCATCGCGCGTTGCCAGATCGAAAGCTGCCGCGCGGTCTGGTCCATCACGAACGTGCCGAGGTCGACGATCAGGCCGATCTCCTCCGCGATGGAGATGAATTCGGACGGCGACATCCGCCCGAGTTTCGGATGATCCCAGCGCGAGAGGGCCTCGAAGCCGGCGATCGAGCGGTCCTCAAGGCGCACGATCGGCTGGTAGAGGATGGTGATCTCCTGCCGCTCGATGGCGCGGCGCAATTCGCTCTCCAGCGTCAGCCGGTCGGTCTTGCGCGCGCGCATCGCCGGCTTGTAGACGTCGATGCGGTCGCCGCCGATGCGCTTGGAATGATACATCGCAAGCTCGGCGTCCTTGATGATCTCGTCGGTGAGCTGCGTCTGCGGGTCGGAGAGCGCCAGCCCGATCGAGGCGGTCAGGAATATCTCGCGGTCGTTGAAGGCGATCGGGGCGCGGATGGTCTTGCGGATGGTCTCGGCAAAGGCGGTGATCCGCGCCGGGTCCTGCTCCGACAACAGGATCAGGCCGAACTGGTCGCCGGCCAATCGCGCCAGCGTGTCCTGGGGTTTGAGGATGCGGGTCAGGCGGCGCGCCAGCGTCAGCAGGATGGAATCGCCGACCGCCATGCCGACGGAGTCGTTGACCTGCTTGAACCGGTCGAGGTCGATCACCATCAATGTCGGCCGCAGCGTCGGCACCGTCTTTGCGAGATTGGCGACCGCGCTGAGCCGGTCCATGAACAATTTGCGGTTGGGCAGGCCGGTCAGATTGTCGTGGACCGAGTCATGCAGCATCCGCTCTTCGGAGTTCTTGATGTCGGTGACGTCGGTGAGTGTGCCGACGACGCGCGAGACCTCGCCGTCGGAGCCGACGACAGGCCGCGCCTTCAGCGCGAACCACATGAAATGGCCATCCGGCGTGCGCAGCCGGAAATCCTGCACCAGGCGGCCACGGCGCTGGTCGAGCACGCTGTCGAGCGCGGCACGGAAACGGTCCTGGTCGAGCGGATGCAGCACCTCGAGCCATGTCGCCGCCGGTCCTTCCAGCGTGCCGCGCTTCAGGCCAAGCAGGGCCTCGGTCTCTGGGCTGGTGAACACCTTGTCGGCGGAGACGTCCCAGTCCCAGATCAGGTCGCCTGAGCCGGTCAGTGCCAGCGCCCGCCGCTCGACATCGGAGACGACGCCGGTGGTGGCGCCGCCGCCGGCAAACGCGTGCTGCATCACCGTGAAGCCGATCAGCATCACGATCAGCACGAGGCCGCCGAGCAGCGCCGGGCCGACGATGTCGTTGGTGACGCTGCCCGCCACCGTCATGCCGGCCGCGACCACCCAGACCACCAGCAGGAACCAGGTCGGGATCAAGAGCACGGCGCGATCGAAGCCGTGGGTCGAGAGATAGACGATCAGGGCAAAGCCGGCGAAGGCGATCATGACGAGCGACATGCGCGCGATGCCGGAAGCCACCGCCGGATCGAACAGCGCCAGCGCCACCAGCGATCCCAGGAACAGCAGCCAGCCGATGGTGATGTGGGAATAGCGCACATGCCACCGGCTCAAATTGAGATAGGCGAACAGGAACACGAGCAGCGTCGCCGCCAATATCGCCTCGCCCGCCGCGCGCCAGACGCGCTCGGCGTTGTTCGACATGTCGAGCACCTTGCCCCAGAAGCCGAAATCGACGCCGATATAGACCAGCACCGCCCAGGCGAGCGCGGCTGCCGCCGGAAACATGATGCTGCCCTTGACCACGAACAGGATCGTCAGCACCAGCGCTAGCAGGCCGGAAATACCGATCACGATGCCCTGGTAGAGCGTGAACGAGTTGACCTTGTCCTTGTAGGACTCCGGCTCCCACAGATAGAGCTGCGGGAGCTTGTCGGTGCGCAATTCCGCGACATAGGTGACGACCGCGCCCGGATCGAGCGTGATGCGGAACACGTCGGCAGTCGGGCTTTCCTGCCGCTCGGGACGGTCGCCGACCGACGGCGTGATGGTAGCGATGCGCGACAGGCCGAGATCCGGCCAGAACAGGCCGGATGAGACGATGCGGTAATGCGGCGCGACGATCAGGCGGTCGAGCTGGTCGTCGGTATTGTTGGCGAGCGCGAACACCACCCAATATTGCCCGCCCTCGCGGGCGCGGACCTCGATGCGGCGGACGATGCCGTCGGTGCCGGGCGCGGTCGAGACCTGGATGCGGTCGGTCTCGCTGCGCTGGTGGTCGAGAACGGCGGTGAGATCGATCGCGGGCGCGTCGCTGCGGACGCTGACGGCGTCAACTGCGCGCGCCGGAGCGGCGCCGACAACCATCATGAGGGCCAGCGCAAGCGGCGCAAGCCACCTGATCAGACGCAATGTCAGTACTCCGCGCTTTCACGATTCATGCGGGCGAACCAGCGCCCCGCCGCTCCCGGATAAATGCCACGAAAGCGAAGGAAATCAAAGGGTTTCCGGCTAGGCCGGCAGTGGAAGCGTTAAACGACCAACACAATTTTGCCAATATGTGCGCTGGTTTCCATTCGCCGGTGAGCGTCGGCCGCCTTTTCCAATGGGAAAGTGCTGTCCATCAGCGGCTTTACCCGCCCCTCGCGGAGTAGCGGCATTACCTTGGCCTCGATCGCCGCGACCATTGCCGCCTTGTCCGCATTACTACGGGGGCGGAGCGTCGAGCCCGTATGGTGCAGGCGCTTCACCATTAGTTTCGCGAAATTGGCGCTCGCTTTTGGCGCTCCGGCCAGGAAGGCGATCTGCACGATCCGCCCTTCGACGGCGGCTGCGTCGTAGTTGCGGTCGATATAGTCGCCGCCGACCATGTCGAGGATGACATTGGCGCCGGCGCCATCGGTTGCGGCCTTCACCTCGGCTACGAAATCCTCGGTCCTGTAGTTGATCGCGCGATCGGCGCCAAGCTTGAGGCAGGCCTCCGCCTTGTCCTGCGAACCGACGGTGATGATCACCTTGGCGCCGAACGCCTTCGCAAGCTGGATCGCCATGGTGCCGATGCCGGAGGAGCCACCATGGATCAGCAGCGTCTCGCCTTTTTGCAGGCCGCCGCGCTCGAACACATTGTGCCACACCGTCATCAAAGTTTCGGGAAGCGCGCCGGCTTCCTCGATCGATAGCGACGGCGGCACCGCCATCGCCTGCCCGTCCTGCGCGATGCAATATTGCGCATAGCCGCCGCCGGCGACCAGCGACATCACGGTGTCGCCGACCTTGTGCCTGGTGGCGCCGGGACCGACCGCCACCACTTCGCCTGATATCTCGAGGCCGGGCAGATCGCTCGCGCCGGGTGGCGGCGGATAGGAACCGGAACGCTGCGCCACGTCAGGCCGGTTGACGCCGGCCGCCTTCACCTTGACCAGGATTTCGCCCTGGCCCGGTACCGGCACCGGGCGCGTCTCCGGCAGCAATACTTCCGGCCCGCCGGGCTTGCTGATGCCGACGACGGTCATTTGCGCGGGCAGCTTTTCCATGGTTTTTCCTTGGCGAAATGGGAGGATTCCAGACGCGGCACGTTGATTACCCAGCCTGCATCGCGCTGGCAACCGCCGCAACGGGATCGTGACAGAGCATGGCCGGAAAGTGGAGACCGGCTTTCATACTTGAAGCAAAGCACGGAGAACGCGCATGGCGATGGAAGATGACGACCGGCCGAGGAAGAAGATTTCGCACGAGATCGGGCAGGACCTGTCGCTGCTCTCGGTCGAGGAATTGACCGACCGCATCGCGATGCTCTCGGCCGAAGTGGAGCGCCTGCGCGAAGCGATGACAAAGAAGCGCGCCTCCAAGGAAGCCGCCAACAGCTTCTTCAAATCGTAGCGCTCACCCGTAGCCCGGATTGCGCTGCGCTCCATCCGGGCTACGAAACTGGTATCCTGTCCCAAACTAGGCCAATGGCCGATATGGCAAACGAAGCTTAAACAAAATCGCTCATTTACGATCAATTAAGCTTTCTCGTTTATGACTGCATCGTCCTCGTTTGGACACCGAGTGGCTCCTGTCCACTCTGTTTGACGCCTCCCTGTTATCAACTTCAAAGCCGCCGGAAACGGCGGCTCTTTTTTGGCTTTGTCACAGGCTTGTCGTCGCCGCCATGCGGCCGGAAACCATAAATCCGGATGCGGCTGGACTCTTCGCCCCGCAAGCGCAATGATTTGTTCATCATAAAGCTGGCGCCAAAGCTGGCGGTGTTCAAAATTAAAAGTGGCGTGAGGGCGTTAACCATGCTGGAGCGGTCGCAAAGCGATTCCGCACTTGTTCTGTTCAGCGAGCGGCTGACCAATTCTGCGGCATTCGGAGCCTTGTTCCGTGAGGGCATGGACCTGGTCGAGGAGACCGCCGCCTATCTCGATGGCGACGGCCGCGGCCAGGCCAAGGCGCTGGAACGGTCCGTCAGCCTGACCTATGCGACCGAAAGCATGCGCCTGACCACCCGTTTGATGCAGCTTGCCTCCTGGCTGCTGCTGCATCGCGCGGTAAAGGAAGGCGAGATGACGCTGACCCAGGCCAATCGGGAGAAGACCAAGGTCAAGCTCTCCGCGGCAGATCCGGGTCCGGCGGAACTGATCGAGAAACTGCCGCAACAATTGCAGGACCTGATCACCCGCTCGATGGACCTGCAGGCACGCGTGCGCCGGCTCGACACCACGATCCATGCGCCGCCCGCCGATCGCGCCGCGATCGGCAACCCGCTGGTGCCGCAGCTCAACCGCCTGAAGGCCGCGTTCGAACGGTAACTGCAACTCTAACCGTCATTGCGAGCGTAGCGAACCAATCCATAGCGCCGCGGGGTGCCATGGATTGCTTCGCTGCGCTCGCAATGACGCGTGGAAACAAAAACGCCCCTGATTTGGCAGGGGCGTTCGTTGAACGTCGAAAAGGAAGAAGGAAGCGCAGCCTTGCGCTCAGTCCTTTTTCAAAAAGCCGGAAAACTTCTTCTGGAACCGCGACACGCGGCCGCCGCGGTCGAGGATCTGCTGCGAGCCGCCGGTCCAGGCCGGATGCGACCTGGGGTCGATATCGAGCTGCAGCTTGTCGCCTTCCTTGCCCCAGGTGGAGCGGGTCTGGTACTCGGTGCCGTCGGTCATCACGACCGTAATCGTATGATAATTCGGGTGAATATCGGCTTTCATGGCATCCTTCGGCGCGCCGGCGCCCGTCGCAAGTGGTCCAAAGATACGGGATTTGGGCCGCTCTATAGCGTAAGGAAACCCGCAAAACAAGCCACCGGGGATCACCGGATTAGGACTCTTCCGGATTTGCCAGCCGCTTCCGCGGGGCCTATCTGGAAAACATAAAAACTGGTCCTTGTCCCGATGAGCGCAGCCGAACAGCTTGACCACCCGCCCAGCCCGATGCCGCCGCGGCGCGATGCGCTGCTCGAAGGCGAAGCGCTGGTTGAAGCCACCTTGACCGAGACGGAAGGGAAGAGCCGCGCCAGGCTGAAGCCGCTGCTGGCGCTCGCGCCCTATGTGGCGCGCTACCGCGGACGGGCGATCCTCGCTTTTATTTCTCTGACGGTTGCGGCGATCACGACGCTGATCGTGCCGGTCGCGATCCGGCGCGTGATCGACTTCGGCTTCACGGCCGAAGGCATCGCCATGATCAACAACTACTTCAGTGTGATGATCGCGGTGGTGGCGGTGCTCGCCGGCGCCAGCGCCTCCCGCTATTACCTGGTCATGACGATCGGCGAGCGCATCGTCGCCGATCTCCGGCGCGACGTGTTCGCGCATCTGATCTCGCTGTCGCCGTCCTTCTTCGATTCCGCGCGCAGCGGCGAGTTGGTGTCGCGCCTGACCGCCGATACCACCCAGATCAAATCAGCGGTCGGCGCCTCCGTGTCGATCGCGCTCCGCAACATGATGCTGTTCCTCGGTGCCGCCGCGATGATGGTGGTCACCAGCCCGAAGCTTTCCGGCTTCGTGCTCTTGGCGATCCCGATCATCGTGATCCCGCTGGTCGCGTTCGGGCGCTGGGTGCGACGCTTGTCGCGCAATGCGCAGGATACGCTCGCGGACGCCAGCGCCTATGCTTCCGAGCTGGTCGGCGCCATCCGGACCGTGCAGGCCTTCACCAGCGAGCGGCTCGCCGCCACGCGCTTCGGTGGCGAGGTCGAGCAGGCCTACGACGCCGCGCGCAGCTCCACCCGCGCACGGGCCGTGCTCACCTTGATCATCATCTTCATCGTGTTCTCGAGCGTGGTGCTGATTCTCTGGGTCGGTTCGCACGACGTGCTCGCGGGCGCGATGACGCCGGGACGTTTGGGCCAGTTTATTCTCTACAGCGCCTTTGCTGCGAGCGCCCTCGGCCAGCTCAGCGAAGTCTGGGGCGAAATCTCCGCAGCCTCCGGTGCGGCGGAGCGGCTGTTCGAGATCCTGCGGGTCAAGCCGGAGATCACGGCGCCGGCCGCGCCGCTCGCGCTGCCGCAGCCCGCGCGTGGTGACGTTGCGTTTGACAATGTCAGCTTCGCCTATCCGACGCGGCGGTCCGTGAAGACCGTCGACGGTGTCTCGTTCTCGGTGCGATCAGGCGAGAAGGTCGCGATCGTCGGTCCCTCCGGCGCGGGCAAGAGCACGCTGTTCCATCTGTTGCTGCGCTTCTATGATCCCGCCTCGGGCACGATCTCGTTCGACGGCGTGCCGATCCGGCAGGCCGATCCAAGCGTGGTGCGCTCGCGCATGGCATTGGTGCCGCAAGACACCGTGGTGTTCGCAGCGTCGGCGCGCGAGAACATCCGTTTCGGGCGGCCCGATGCTTCCGATGCCGAAGTCGAGCGCGCCGCCGACCTCGCGCACGCTACCGAATTCCTGCGCCGGCTGCCCGGCGGCTTCGAGGCCCAGCTCGGCGAACGCGGTGTCACATTGTCGGGCGGCCAGCGCCAGCGCATCGCGATCGCACGCGCGATCCTGCGCGATGCGCCGCTTTTGCTGCTCGATGAAGCCACCTCCGCGCTCGACGCCGAAAGCGAGACGCTGGTGCAGACCGCGCTGGAAGAGCTGATGCGCCACCGCACCACACTGGTCATCGCACACCGGCTCGCGACCGTGCTCTCCTGCGACCGCATCCTGGTGATGGAGCATGGCAAGATCGTCGAGCAGGGCACCCATGCCGAGCTGGTCGCCGCCAACGGGCTCTATGCGCGGCTGGCAAGGTTGCAGTTCGAAGGGATTTGAGACCTCACGATCTCGGCTCTACGGCTTCCACCGCATCTTCAGTACCGGACGTCCTGACGTCGGGTTGACGTCCTCGCCGGCATGCACAAAGCCGTTTCGTTCATAAAAACGGATGGCCCGCGCATTGTCCTTATTGACCAGCAGCGTGACGCCATCAGGCGAAAGGCGCTTGGTTTCATCGACCAGCGCGCTTGCCAGCTTTGAACCCCAATGCGTGGGATCGACCACCAGTTGGTCGAGATAGCCGCTTGCATCGATGGTCACGAAACCGATCAGCGCGTTTGCCTCTTCCGCGACGATGATGGTTGCCTTCGGCACCAGTTCGCCGCGCCAGCGCTCGCGCCACCACGCCACGCGCGCATCGAAATCGATCGTCGGATAGGCCTGCTGCCAGGTTCGCCGCCAAAGCTCGATCGCCGCGTCCTCGTCCTCGGCGCGATAGGGGCGGAGGTCAAAAGCCCCGCTCAAGCTGCCACCAACGCCGTCATGCCCGGGCTTGTCCCGGGCATCCGCGTCCTTCCTGCTCGCGACGCCAGAGAACGTGGATGGCCGGGACAAGCCCGGCCATGACGCTGTGGCGAGAGCCAGCCCAACATCGCCGTTACCGTTCCGTCAGCTTCAGTTCGATGCGGCGGTTACGCTTGTAGGCGTCTTCCGTCTGCGCGGTGTCGAGCGGCTGGAATTCGCCAAAGCCGGCGGCGACGAGCCGCTGTGCGGGCACCCCGAGCGAGACCAGATACTGCACCACCGAGATCGCGCGTGCGGCGGAGAGATCCCAGTTCGACTTGAACACCGGGCTGTTGATCGGCCGCACGTCGGTGTGGCCGTCGACGCGGAGCACCCAGGCGATCTCGCTCGGGATCTGCTTGTCGAGGTCGATCAGGGCAGCCGCGAGCTTGTCGAGCTCGGCGCGGCCTTCGGGCAGCAGGGTGGCCTGTCCGGTATCGAAGAAGACTTCGGACTGGAACACGAAGCGGTCGCCGACGATGCGGACGTCTGGCCGGTTGCCCAGGATGGCGCGCAGGCGGCCGAAGAACTCCGAGCGGTACCTCGATAGTTCCTGCACCCGCTGCGCCAGCGCCACGTTCAATCGCTGGCCGAGATCGGCGATGCGCCCCTGCGATTCCTTGTCACGTTTCTCAGAAGCATCGAGCGCTTCTTCGAGGGCGGCAAGCTGGCGACGCAATGCGCTGATCTGCTGGTTCAGCACTTCGATTTGCGCCAGCGCCCGCGCGGAGACCAGCTTCTCGGAATCGAGCGCCTTGGTGAGTTCGGTGGCGCGGCCCTGCGCGTCGCTGCCGGCATTGGCCAGACCCTCATAGAGGCCCTTGACACGGTCGCGCTCGCCTTCGGCCGAGGCAAGTCCGGCGCGGAGCTGCGCGATCTGTTCGCCGAGGCTGAGCTTGCCGAGCTTTTCAAGCGACAGCATGTCGTTGAGCTGGGCGATCTTGGCGTTGAGCTGTTCCAGCGCCTTGTCCTTGCCGGAGACTTCCTGCGACAGGAAGAACTGCACCACCAGGAACACCGAGAGCAGGAACACGATCGACAGCACCAGCGTCGACAGCGCGTCCACGAAGCCCGGCCAGTAGTTGAAGCCGGATTCACCGCGGCGGGCACGGGCAAGGGCCATTTTGACTCTCTACTAGCGTTAGCAAAGGTACCTCCAGGGAGGCCGCAAGTTACACCTCTCCCGGAGGGAGAGGTCGGATCGCCTCGGCGATCCGGGTGAGGGGTTTTGCTCTATCGATAGACCGGGCGCCCTCACCCGGCGCTACGCGCCGACCTCTCACTCCGGGAGAGGTAACCGTGTGGCTCTCGTCCGTCTTCAAGATCGACACCGTCCCCGTCTCTCTAACTCTTCTCCGGCTGACGCGCGAGGCGTTCGAGCAGGCGCTTGATCTCGCGGTTCTGTTCGCCCTGGCCGTCGGCCCATTCCCGGATCATCTGTTGCTCGGTGCGCATATGCGCAACCAATCCCTGGATCGCTTCGGCCAGATTGGCCATCGCCGCGGTGGTGCCGCGGGTTCCCGCGCCTTCCTCCACCGCGACACGCAGCCGCTCGATCGCGTGCTGCAGGTTGCCGCCACCACCTGCGGCGGCCACGACGCCGTCGCCGGCGTATTCGCGCACCGTGGTCGCAAGCCAGTCCTCAAGGTCGGTATAGAAACGGTTCTGTGCCTGGCTGGATTGCAGGTCGAGGAAGCCGAGGATCAGGGAACCGGCGAGGCCGAACAGCGAGGACGAGAAGGAGATGCCCATGCCGCCGAGCGGGGCGGCGAGGCCCTCCTTCAGCGTGTCGAACAGCGCGCCGGCGTCGCCGCCGACCTTCAATCCATCGATCACCTTGCCGACCGAGCCGACGGTTTCGATCAGGCCCCAGAAGGTGCCGAGCAGGCCGAGGAACACCAAAAGGCCCGTCATGTAGCGCGAGATGTCGCGTGCCTCGTCGAGGCGGGTCGCGATGGAGTCGAGCAGGTGCCGCATCGTCTGCTGGCTGATCGACATCCGCCCGCTGCGCTCGCCGCCGAGGATCGCCGCCATCGGCGCCAGCAAGGTCGGCCGCCGGTCGATCGCGAGCCCGGGATCGGCGATTCGGAAATTGTTGACCCATCGCACCTCGGGATAGAGCCGGATCACCTGGCGGAACGACAGGATGATGCCGATCAAGAGCACCGCGCCGATCAGCGCGTTCAGCCCCGGATTGGCGAAGAAGGCGACGACGATCTGCTTGTAGAGAACGATGCCGATCAGTGCGCACAGCACCAGAAATACCAGCATCCGCACCAGGAAGATCCGTGGAGAGGACAGTTTGCTGAGTTCGGTCTCCATGTCGGAGCGGGGAGAGGAGGGCATTGCCGGCATGTCCGTTGCGAAAAGCCGCGTTGGGCAGCCAATATGGCACAGCGGCCAAGGGAAGAAAGACAGGAAACCAGTGATTCGCGGCGGAAGCGGAATTGGGCGACGACCGCAGCAGCGTCATCCACCAAAATCGTCTCGTTCGGCAATGTTCCGCGCATCATCAATTGGGCGAATCGCCGACCTCGGCTTAGCGGGACGCGCACCCGATCCTCATTCGGCAGTGTCGCGAAGGCAGGGGGACGGATGCCTGCACCGGATCGCTGGAGAGGGACAAACCATCGGAAAACGCCGGAAGCCGATTCTCCCCGATGCGCGCTCGAGAAAATCGGGTCTCAGCCGCTGCGTCGGAGAAGACGCAGTCCGTTACCCCCACAAGCTCCGATGGAACCGGTTTCACAATCCGGTGAATCGGAGAAAAATATGCTAATTCAATATGTTCTCCGTATGTGACATTGAGCCGCCGCCGTCATGTATTGCGTCGCAGCACCCCCACCTTATCCTGAATAGCGTGACAAGGCGGAGTCGGCAGAGACGCCGCGTTTTCATGTGTGTTCAACAATTCAAACTCGGGGCGACGCTTTCAATGTCCGGACTACGCGCACGAACGGCATGCATTCTCCTGATGCTGGCCGCCACGGCGCCACTGCTGGCCGGTTGTGATGAGCCGACTGCGGCGACCGCTGCGTCGGATGCGGCGCCCGAACCCGAGGTCAGCATTGTCATCGCCAAGCCGCAGCCGCGCGCGGTGGTGCGCGAGCTGCCCGGCCGCGTCGCGCCGACGCGGGTCGCCGAAGTCCGCCCGCGCGTTTCCGGCATCGTCGTCGAGCGCCTGTTCCACCAGGGCACCGAGGTGAAGGCCGGTGATCCCCTGTATCGCATCGACCCGCGGCCGTTCGAGGTTGAGGTGCAGTCCAATCAGGCTGCGCTCGCGCGCGCCAAGGCCGTGCTCGATCAGGCGGCCCAGCACGCGCATCGCGTTACCACGCTCTACAGCCAGAAGGCGATGCCCGAGGCCGAGAACGAGAAGGCGATTGCCGCGCAGCGCCAGGCCGAAGCGGATGTCGCGGCCCGCGAGGCGGATCTCGCGCGCGCCAAGCTCAATCTGGATTACGCCACCATCCGTGCTCCCATCGACGGCATCGTCGGCGCCGCCCTGGTCAGCGAAGGCGCGCTGGTGGTGCAGAACGATTCCACCTCGCTTGCGACCATCCAACAGATCGATCCGATCTATGCCGACTTCACCCAGTCGGTCACCGAGCTCAACCAGCTACGCCGCGCATTCGAGACCGGCGAACTCGACCGCATCGCGCCCGACGCGATGAAGGTGCGCCTGTTGCAGGACGATGGCACGATCTATTCGATTCCCGGCAAGCTCTTGTTCTCGGACGCCAAGGTTGACGCCTATACCGGGCAGGTGACCCTGCGTGGCGAGTTCCCCAATCCAAGGCGCGAATTGTTGCCGGGCATGTATGTGCGCGTGCTGATCGAGCAGGGCATCGATTCCGACTCGATCGCGGTCCCGCAGCAGGCGATTCAGCGCAATGGCGGTGGCGGCAGCGAGGTGTTCGTGGTCAAGGACGACGGTCGCGTCGCGGTTCAGCCCGTGCGTACCGGCTCGCTGCAGAATGGGCAGGTGTTCGTGACCGAAGGTCTGAAGTCCGGCGACCGCGTCGTGGTCGAGGGCTTCCAGAAATTTGCGGCAGGCGACAAGGTCCGGCCGCAGGCATTCACCGAGGCGGCGGATGCTTCGATCGTTGTGCCGGGGGAAAATAAAGCCGCGCAAGCGCTGCGGTGATCCGAGATGGCGAGCTTTTTCATCGACAGGCCGATCTTCGCCTGGGTCGTCGCGCTCTTCATCTGCCTGATCGGCGCGATCTCGATTCCGCTGCTGGCGATCGCGCAATATCCGATCATTGCGCCGCCCTCGATCTCGATCTCGACCAGCTATCCCGGCGCCTCGCCGGAAAATCTCTATAACAGCGTCACCCGGCTGATCGAGGAGGAGCTGAACGGCGCCTCCGGCATCCTGAATTTCGAATCCACCAGCGACTCGCTCGGCCAGGTCGAGATCATCGCCAATTTCGTCCCGGGCACCGAGACCAGCCAGGCCTCCGTCGAGGTGCAGAACCGCCTCAAGCGCATCGAGGCGCGCCTGCCGCGCGCCGTGATCCAGCAGGGCATCCTGGTCGAGGAAGCGTCCAGCGCGGTGCTGCAGATCATCACGCTGAACTCGACCGATGGCAGCCTCGATGAAATCGGGCTTGGCGACTTCATGATCCGCAATGTGCTCGGGGAAATCCGCCGCATCCCCGGCGTCGGCCGCGCCACGCTGTATTCGACCGAGCGCTCCTTGCGCATCTGGCTCGATCCGGCAAAGCTGGTCGGCTACGGCTTGACCGCCGACGACGTCAACAAGGCAATTGCCGCGCAGAACGCGCAGGTCGCCTCGGGCAGCATCGGCGCGGAGCCGGCGACGGACTCGCAACGGGTTTCGGCGCTGGTTCTGGTGAAGGGCCAGCTCTCTTCGCCGGACGAGTTCGGCGCCATCATCCTGCGCGCCAATCCTGATGGCTCGACCGTGCGCCTGCGCGACGTTGCGCGGCTTGAGATCGGCGGCCTCAGCTACCAGTTCCAGACCCGCCTCAACGGCAAGCCGACGGCGGGCCTCTCGGTGCTGCTGTCGCCGACCGGCAACGCGCTCGCGACCGCAAGCGCGGTGGAAGCCAAGATGAAGGAGCTGTCGCGCTTCTTCCCGGCCAACATCTCTTATGAGATCCCCTACAACATCACGCCCGTGGTCGAGGCTGCGATCGAGAAGGTGCTGACGACGCTGGTCGAAGCCGTGGTGCTGGTCTTCATTGTGATGTTCCTGTTCCTGCAGAACATCCGCTACACCATCATCCCGACCATCGTCGTGCCCGTCGCGCTGCTTGGCGCCTGCGCCACGCTGATGCTTCTCGGCTATTCCATCAACATGCTGACCATGTTCGGCATGGTGCTGGCGGTCGGCATCCTCGTCGACGACGCCATCGTCGTGGTCGAGAACGTCGAGCGCATCATGGCCGAGGAGGGCTTGCCTCCGAAGGAGGCGACCCGCAAGGCGATGTCGCAGATCACCGGCGCCATCATCGGCATCACGCTGGTGCTGGTTGCCGTGTTCATCCCGATGGCGTTCTTCCCGGGATCGGTCGGCATCATCTACCGCCAGTTCTCGGTCACCATGGTCGCCGCCATCTCGTTCTCGGCGCTGCTGGCGCTGTCGCTGACGCCGGCGCTGTGCGCGACATTGCTCAAGCCGGTCACGGCCGGGCACGGCCATGCCCGCCGCGGCGTGTTCGGCTGGTTCAACCGCACGCTCGATGCCGGCCGCGACGGCTATACGCGCACGGTTGGATGGACGCTGAAGCGCACCGGACGACTGATGCTGATCTATGTTGCGCTTCTGGTCGGGCTTGGCTGGGGCTTCATGCGGCTGCCCGGCGGCTTCCTGCCGGTCGACGACCAGGGCTTCATCACCACCGACGTGCAGACGCCCTCGGATTCCTCCTTCGCCCGCACCGAGGCCGCGATCGAGAAGGTCGAGAAGTATCTTTTGGCACGCTCCGCCATCGAGAACGTCACGTTTCTCACCGGCTTCAGCTTCCTCGGCCAGGGCTTCAACACCGCGCAGGCCTTCATCACGCTGAAGGACTGGTCGGAGCGCGGGCCGAAGGATTCGGCGGCCGCAATCGTCGCCGACATCAACCGCGACCTTTCATCGATCCGCGACGCCAAGATCTCGGCGCTGCAGCCGCCGCCGATCGACAACCTCGGCAACTCCTCGGGCTTCTCGTTCCGCCTGCAGGACCGCGGCCAGAAGGGTTACGCCCAGCTCATGGCCGCCGCCGACCGCCTGATCGCGGAAGCCAATGCCAGCCCCGTGCTGCAGAAGGTCTATATCGAAGGCCTGCCGCCGGCGCCGCAGGTCAATCTGGTGATCGACCGGGAAAAGGCCGGCGCCTTTGGCGTCACCTTCGAGGACATCAACAATACGATCTCGACCAATCTCGGCTCGAACTACATCAACGATTTCCCGAACCGCGGCCGCATGCAGCGCGTCGTGGTGCAGGCGGACAAGTTCACCCGCATGAATGCGGATGATATCCTGAATTACAACGTCAAGAACAACCGCGGGCAGCTCGTGCCATTCTCGTCCTTCGCCACGGTCGAATGGCAGAAGGGACCGACCCAGATCGCGGGCTTCAACTATTATCCCGCCGTGCGCATCTCCGGCGAGGCGCGAGCCGGCTATACCTCGGGCGATGCCCTGAACGAGATGGAGCGGCTCGCGAACAGATTGCCGCGCGGGTTCGGCTATGAGTGGACCGGACAGTCGCTGCAGGAGAAGCTGTCGGGCTCGCAGGCGCCGTTCCTGCTAGGCTTGTCGGTGCTGGTCGTGTTCCTCCTGCTCGCCGCGCTGTACGAGAGCTGGACGATTCCGATCGCGGTGCTGCTGACCATACCGCTCGGCGTCACCGGCGCGGTGATCGCCGCGAGCATGCGCGGGCTCGCCAACGACGTCTATTTCACCGTCGGCCTGATCACCATCATCGGCCTTGCCGCCAAGGACGCCATCCTGATCATCGAATTCGCCAAGGACCTGCGCGCCCATGGCAAGCCGCTGCTCGAGGCGACCATCGAGGCCTGTTCGCTGCGTTTCCGCCCGATCCTGATGACCGGCCTCGCCTTCGTGTTCGGCGTGTTCCCGATGGCGATCGCCAGCGGCGCCGGCGGCGCCAGCCAGCAGGCGCTCGGCACCGTCGTCATGGGCGGCATGATCGCGGTCGTGATCCTGGCGCTGTTGATGGTCCCGGTGTTCTTCGTCAGCGTTCAACGCGTGCTGGCCGGCGACCGCGAGCCGAAGGAGGCGGCGCCGCAGCAGCCGCGTGCGGCACCGGCACGGCCAACGCACTGACATGTCATTGCCGGGCTTGACCCGGCAATCCATCGCCAAAACGGCTCTTTGCGATGATGTTGGATGGCCGGGTCAAGCCCGGCCATGACGACTTGGTTGCAAAGAAGCAACTATCCCAGCGGCTTCAAAATCTTCACCAGTTCGCCGTGCACGAATTCGTTACCGCAGACCACGTGTCCGGTTTGCAACGGATCGTCATTGCCCTCGATGCCGCTCACGGTGCCGCCGGCCTCGCGCACCATGATCTGCCCGGCTGCGATGTCCCACGGGGAGAGGTTGCGTTCCCAATAGCCGTCGAGGCGGCCGGCGGCGACGAAGGCGAGGTCGAGCGAGGCGGCGCCGAAGCGGCGGAAGCCGGCGACCTTGTTCTGCAGCACGGCCATCTCCTTCAGCGCCAGTCCATGGTCGCCGCGGCCGATATGGGGCAGGCCGCAGGCGACCACGCATTCGTCAAGCCTGCGGCGGCCGGCGACGCGCAGACGCTGGTCGTTGAGGAAGGCGCCCTTGCCGCGCTCGGCGATATAGAGCTCGTCATTGGCGGGGTTGTAGATCACCCCCGCGATCACCGTGCCCTCGCGCGCCAGCCCGATCGAGATCGCGAATTGCGGGATCCCGTGCAGGAAGTTGGTGGTGCCGTCGAGCGGATCGACGATCCAGCTGTGGCTCTTGTCGGTGCCCTCGCGGGTGCCGCCTTCCTCGCCGATGAAGCCGTAGCCCGGGCGGGCCTTGGCGAGGTCGGTGTAGAGCATCTCCTCGGCGCGCTTGTCGGCCAGCGAGACGAAGTTCGCCGGCCCCTTCAGCGACACCTGCAGGTGCTCGATCTCGCCGAGATCGCGCTTGAGGCTGCGGCCGGCGCGGCGCGCGGCCTTGACCATGACGTTGATGAGGGCGGAATAGAGCATGATGGAGGGCTTGTCGGTGGGAAAACGGCCCAAGCGCCGTCGGGGATTTCCGACTGCGTGCCCTCTCGGGATGGCGCCGTCAAGGCGTCATTTGCCGGTGCCGAGCCAATTGCGTGCGGCCTCCTCGGCCTTGGCGCGGTCCTGCGGGCTCATGTCCAGCAGCATCTCGTCCAGTTCCGGGTCGCCCTTGCCTGCGGTCTTGGCGACGGTGTGCCATTTCAACGCCTCGACCTTGTCCTGCGGCACGCCCTGGCCGGTGGCGAGCAGGCGGGCGAGGCGGTTCTGCGCGATTGGCGAGTTCTGCCGGGCCGCCTTGCGCAATAGCGCCACCGCCGCCGGCTGGTTCCGCGGCGTGCCGGAGCCGTTGTAGAGCGCGATCGCATATTCGACCTCGGCATCGACATTGTCGGCGAGCGAGGCGGCCTGCAACAGCCGCACCGATTTCTCGAGATCCTTGGGCACGCCGGTGCCCTCCTTGTAGAAGGTCGCGAGCGCGTACTGCGCCTCGGGACTGCCGGCGTCGGCCGCCATCCGCAACAATTCGGCACAGCGCTTGAGGTCCTGCGGCAGCGTCTGGCCGTCGAGATAGAGCAGCGCCAGATTATAGGCCGCCTTGGGATTGCCGAGCTTGGCCGAGGACGCCAGCAGCTTGACTGCCTCGTCCTTGTTCACCGGGCCGCCGCGGCCGGCAAGCCGCATCATCGCGAGCGCGAACATCGCCTCGCGGTCGCCGGCGTCGGACCCGCGCTGGTACCATTCGGCCGCCTTGCCGTAATCGCGCTTGACGCCGAGCCCGTTGGCATAAAGCTCGCCCAGCATCGTCATCGCCTTGGGGTCGCGGGCGTAGTTTGCGCGGTTGGTGGCGAGGTCGAAGGCGGTCTTGTAGAGGCCGCGCTGATAGGCGCCATAGACGAGATCGACATTGGGATCGTCGAACGGGTGCGTCGGGGCCGGCGATGGCGAAGGTGAAGGCGACGGCTTTGGCGCGGCCGGCTTCTTTTCCGCCGCGGCCTTCGGCTTTTCCGCTGCTGCCTTCGGCTTTGGCGCAGGCTTCGGCGCTTCCTTTTTCGGAGCCGGCTTGCTGGCCGGCGCCTGTGCGGCGGGCGGCGTCAGCGAAATCTGCGCGACCGCGCCCGTCGTCAGCACGGCGCAGCCGAGCACCACCGCTATTGGACGCAGCAGACTCATTCCGGAGTCAGTCCTGCCCTTGTCTTCCCAACCGCGCTCGCATGCGCTTCGCGGATGGTCGCGCCGACCTCGGCGAGCGCTGTGCCAGCGCCGCGCTGGTCGGCGAAGATGAAATCGCCGACCAGGACGAAGTCTGCGCCGGCGGCTGCAAATTCGAAAGCCTCTTCACGCGAAATGGCGTAGCCGACGCAGGGCGGCTCGAACAATTCGTCCCACCAGTTGAGCCGCTCGGCGATCGCCTGCGTCGAGGGCCGCTGCCCGCTCGCATCGGGCTCGCCGAACAGCACGTAATCGGCGCCGAGCTCGCCGGCGGCCATGGACTCGTGGCGCGTCGGCAGCCCGCCGACGCCGGCGATGCGGTCCGGCTTCAGCGACGGCAGCGCGTCCTCCAGCGCGGCAAGGCCGGTGAGATGCGCGCCGTCGGCGCCGGCGCGCGCGACGAGCTCGACATGGCCGTCGATCAGGAGCGCGGCGGCCGCGTTCTGGACCACCGGCGCCAGCGCTTTCACGCGCGAGATCATCGTGCGCTGGTCGGTCTCGCGCAGCCGCACCAGCACTGCCGCGACATCGGCCGCGGCGAGCAAAGCGGGCAGGCTTGCGAAGAGTTCGGAGGGATCTTCCACCACCGGCGTCGCGAGATAGAGGCGCGGCGCCGGGCGCGGCGGAACGGGCTTTGCGGCCAATTATGCCACCTTCTTTTCCAGGCCGGTCTCCCACTCGCCCTTGCTCGCGAGCGCGTTCATGCGCGCGCGGTGGGTGAAGGCGCGCTGGCCGGCCGCGACATTCCCGGCCTTGCCGGACCACGCCTTCTGCGGCGCCGCCTGCAGCGCGCGGCCGTAGGAGAAGGTGAGTTTCCAGGGCAGGCCGCCGATCCGGTTCATGGCGTCAAGATGCGCGGTCGCCTCTTCATCGCTCTGGCCGCCGGAGAGGAAGGCAATGCCGGGCACGGCCGCGGGCACGCAGGCCTTCAGGAGCCGGATGGTCTTTTCGGCAACCTCCTGCACCGATGCCTGCTTCGGGCTCTTCTTGCCGGATACCACCATATTCGGCTTCAGCACCATGCCTTCGAGCTCGACGCGCTGCATGAACAGTTCGCGGAATACGGTGTTGAGCACCTGCTGCGTCACCTCGTAACAGCGGTCGATGTCATGGCCGCCGTCCATCAGCACCTCCGGCTCGACGATCGGCACGATCTGTGCTGCCTGGCACAGCGCGGCGTAGCGCGCCAGCGCATGCGCGTTGACATGGATTGCGGTGGTCGTGGGAATACCCTGTCCGATGTCGATCACGGCGCGCCATTTCGCAAAGCGCGCGCCGCGCTCGTAGTATTTCTTCAGCCGATCGGCAAGCTTGTCGAGGCCGACGGTCACGAGTTCGCCGGGGCAGGCGGGCAAGGCTTGCGTGCCCTCGTCCACCTTGATGCCGGGGATGCTGCCGGCCTGCTCGATCAGCTTGACCAGCGGCGTGCCGTCCTTCGCGTTCTGCCAGATCGTCTCGTCATAGAGGATGACGCCGGAGACATATTTGCTCATCGCCTCCGTCGAGCGAAACAGCATCTCGCGGTAGTCGCGACGGTTCTCCTCGGTCGATTCCACGCCGATCGCGTCGAAGCGCTTCTTAATGGTCCCTGAGGATTCGTCGGCGGCCAAAATGCCCTTGCCCGGGGTGACCATGGCAAGCGCGATCTTGTTGAGGTCAGCGAGATTCATGGAACGTCCTCCAGATGGTTCATGCCCTTGCAAACCAAAATAGGCGGTTATCGGGCAATTGCCTAGAAAACGTTCGCCGCGGCCGGCGGTCGCGCAAGCCGGAGCAGGATTAACATTAAAATCGAACAGCGACTACAAATCGAACGACCCTCCGCCTTCCGGGTGCGAGGGGAGGGTGGAGAGCTTATAGCCCGGGTGGAGCGGAACGCGTAACCCCGCGACATCTGTGTCCGCGTTGCACGTGGCCCCGGGTTACGCTTTCGCTTCACCCGGGCTACGGCAGCGGCGGCTTCACGCCACCTTCGGATCGAGCTCGCCCTTAGCGTAGCGCTTGGCCATTTCCGCCGTGGTCAGCACCTTCTTGATCTTGCTGGCCTGGCCGGCGGTATTGAACTCCTGCAGCCGCTGCTTGCACAGCTTGGTCATCGCTTCCATCGCGGGCTTCAAATATTTGCGCGGGTCGAACTCTTCCGGGTGTTCCTTGAACACCTTGCGGATCTGCCCGGTCATCGCCATGCGGTTGTCGGTATCGATGTTGATCTTGCGCACGCCGTTCTTGATGCCGCGCTGGATCTCGGAGACAGGCACGCCCCAGGTCGGCTTCATCTTGCCGCCGAACTCGTTGATGATGTCCTGCAGGTCCTGCGGCACGGAAGAGGAGCCGTGCATCACCAGATGCGTGTTCGGCAATTTACGGTGGATCTCCTCGATCACGTTCATGGCGAGGATGTCGCCGTCCGGTTTGCGGGTGAACTTGTAGGCGCCGTGCGAGGTGCCCATCGCGATCGCGAGTGCGTCAACCTTGGTCTCCTTCACGAACTTCACGGCTTCATCCGGATTGGTCAGCAGCTGGTCGTGGGAGAGCTTGCCTTCGGCGCCGTGGCCGTCTTCCTTGTCGCCCATGCCGGTCTCGAGCGAGCCGAGCACGCCGAGTTCGCCTTCCACCGAAATGCCGCCGAGATGGGCCATGTTCGTGACCGTCCTGGTCACGCCGACATTGTAATCCCAGTCGCCGGGCGTCTTGCCGTCGGCCTTCAGCGAGCCGTCCATCATGACAGAGGTGAAGCCGGACTGGATCGCGGTCATGCAGGTGGCGGGCTCGTTGCCGTGGTCGAGATGCACGCAGACCGGGATCTGCGGATAGATCTCGGTGAGGGCGTCCATCATGTGCTTGAGCATCACGTCATTGGCATAGGCGCGTGCGCCGCGCGAAGCCTGGATGATGACGGGCGCGTCAACGCTCGAGGCTGCCTCCATGATCGACAGCGCCTGCTCCATATTGTTGATGTTGAAGGCCGGCACCCCGTAATCGTGCTCAGCCGCATGGTCGAGCAGTTGCCGCAAGGTAATGCGCGCCATCCGAATTCTCCCTGTATTTGCAGTGCGTTCGCGCGTGAACTGGTAGTCAGCGGATTTTCAGGACTTCGACGCCCGGCAGCGGCTTGCCTTCCATCCATTCAAGAAATGCGCCGCCGGCGGTCGAGACATAGGTGAAATCGTGCGCCACGCCGGCCTGGTTCAGCGCCGCGACGGTATCGCCGCCGCCTGCGACCGAAATCAACTTCTTGGCCTTGGTGCGTTCGGCGGCGTGCTTGGCGGCCACCACGGTGCCGCGATCGAACGGGGGCAGCTCGAAGGCGCCGAGCGGGCCGTTCCACACCAGCGTCGCCGCATCGTCGATCGCGGCATGGATGCGGGCGATCGATTGCGGGCCGACGTCGAGGATCATGCCCTCGGCCGGGATCGCGTCCAGGCCGTAGGCATGCGATGGCGAATTGGCCGCGAAGTGGAAGGAGACGACGGCATCGACGGGAAGGATGATGGCGCAATTGGAGGCCGCGGCCTTGTCCAGGATGCGCAGCGCGGTCGCGGCGAGATCCTTCTCCGCCAGCGACTTGCCGATGCCGACGCCCTGCGCATGCAGGAAGGTGTTGGCCATGCCGCCGCCGATCACGAGCGCGTCGACCTTGGTCACGAGATTTTCGAGCAGGTCGATCTTGGTGGAAACCTTGGCGCCGCCGATGATCGCGATGACCGGCTTGCTCGGGGCTTCCAAGGCCTTGCCGAGCGCGTCGAGCTCGGCCTGCATGGTGCGTCCGGCATAGGCCGGCAACTTGTGGCCGAGGCCTTCGGTGGAGGCATGAGCGCGGTGCGCCGCCGAGAACGCGTCATTGACCCAGATGTCGCCGAGCTTTGCCAGTTCCGCGACGAAGGCCGGATCGTTCTTCTCTTCTTCCTTGTGGAAGCGGGTATTCTCCAGACAGAGGATCTCCCCGTCCTTCAGCGCCGCTACGGCGTTTGCCGCGGGCTCGCCGATGCAGTCGTCGGCGAAAGCGACCGGCTTCTTGATCACTTTCGACAGCGCCTCAGCGACGGGCTTCAGCGATTCCTTGGGATCGCGTCCCTTGGGGCGGCCGAAATGCGCCAGCAGGATGACCTTACCGCCTTTGTCGGAAAGCTCGGTGATCGTCGGCGCCACACGGTCCAGCCGCGTGGTGTCGGTGACGCGGCCATTTTCCATGGGCACATTCAGATCGACGCGGAGCAGCACGCGCTTGCCCTTCACGTCAACGTCGTCGAGGGTGCGGAAGTTTTTCATGTCAGGCTTCCTTTGTCATGGCCGGGCTTCGCCGTCCGAAGGACGGCGTCGCTTTCGCTCGCCTATGTCCCGTCCATTCACGCCCTTGCTCCTACGGAAACAAAGACGTGGATGCCCGGCTCAAGGCCGGGCATGACGACAAACAAATGGTTACAGCAGCTTTCCGATCGCGACGGCGGTGTCGGCCATGCGGTTGGAGAAGCCCCACTCGTTGTCGTACCACGACATCACGCGCACGAGCGTACCGTTCTGCACCTTGGTCTGGTCCATGTGGAAGGTCGACGAATGCGGATCGTGGTTGAAGTCGATCGAGACGTTCGGCGCGGTGGTGTAGCCGAGGATGCCCTTGAGCTGCTGCTCCGAGGCGCGCTTCATCGCCTCGTTGATTTCCTTGGCGTCGGTTGCGCGCTTGGCGACGATCTTCAGATCCACCACCGAGACGTTCGGCGTCGGCACGCGGATCGCGACGCCGTCGAGCTTGCCTTTCAGTTCGGGCAGCACCAGGCCGATCGCCTTGGCTGCGCCGGTCGAGGTCGGGATCATCGACATCGCCGCCGCGCGGCCGCGGTAGAGATCCTTGTGCAGCGTGTCCAGCGTCGGCTGGTCGCCGGTATAGGCATGGATCGTGGTCATGAAGCCGGTCTCGATGCCGACCGTGTCGTTCAAGACCTTCGCCACCGGCGCGAGACAGTTGGTGGTGCAGGAGCCGTTGGAGATCACCAGGTGCTCCTTGGTCAGCGTGTCATGGTTGACGCCGTAGACGATGGTGGCATCAGCGCCGTCGGCGGGCGCGGAGACCAGCACGCGCTTGGCGCCGGCGGTCAGATGCGCGGACGCCTTCTCCTTGGCGGTGAAGATGCCGGTGCATTCCAGCGCGACATCGACGCCCAGATCCTTCCAGGGCAGCTTGGACGGATCGCGCTCGGCGGACACCTTGATCTTGCTGTCGCCGACGCTGATCGTATCGCCATCGACGGTGACGGTGCCCGGGAAGCGGCCGTGCACGGAGTCGAAACGGAGCAAATGGGCGTTGGTCTCGACCGGGCCGAGATCATTGATCCCGACCACTTCGATGTCCTTGCGGCCAGACTCGGCGATGGCTCGAAGCACATTGCGGCCGATGCGGCCGAACCCGTTGATTGCGACCCGGACTGCCATGCTGTTTCACTCCTCTAATAGCTGTTGCCGTCCCCGCTGGCGCGTGCTCCAGCGAGGGTGTTACGGCGGATCGCCCGGTTCGGCCGGACGAGGACGGATTAGATAGGAGTTACCTAGTCCTTTTTCGGGGCAAGCTCAACCGCTAGCCGACGCGCTTCAGGGCAGCGTTAACGGCGGCCTCGGCGGTAATTCCGAAATGCTTGAAAAGGTCCTTGGCGGGCGCGCTGGCGCCGAAACCGTGCATGCCTATGAACTCGCCGTCCTGGCCGATCACGGCATCCCAGCCCCAGCGCACGGCCGCCTCGATCGCGACCTTGATCGGCGCGTTGCCGATGATGGCCTTTTTCCGCTCTTCCGGCTGCGCCAGCAACAATTCGATCGAAGGCACCGACACAACCCGCGACGGGATGCCGCGTTCCGCGAGCTGTTTCTGCGCGTCGACAGCGATCTGAACTTCGGAACCGGAGGCGAAGAATGACACTTTTGCGTCACCTTGCGCCGCGACCAGCTCATAGGCGCCATGGCTGCACGGATTGTCGGCAGGCGCGGTGGTTCGAAGCTGCGGCAGGTTCTGTCGCGTCAGCGCCAGCACCGTCGGGCCGTCGATCCGGTTCAACGCGAGTTCCCAGCATTCTGCAACCTCGATGGCATCGCAGGGGCGGAAAACGCGCATGTTGGGAATGGCGCGCAGCGCGGAAAGATGTTCGACCGGCTGGTGCGTCGGGCCGTCTTCACCAAGGCCGATCGAGTCATGCGTCATGACATAGACGACGCCGGTACCCATCAACGCCGCAAGTCGCATCGCCGGCCGTGCATAGTCTGTGAACACCAGGAAGGTGGCGCCGTTCGGCGCAAAGCCGCCGTGCAGGAAGATGCCGTTCATCGCCGCGGCCATGCCGTGCTCGCGGATGCCGTAGTGGATGAAGCGGCCCTTCGGCGTCTTGGCGGAGAAGTTGACCGCCGATTTCGCCTTGTTGTTGTTGGAGCCGGTGAGGTCGGCCGAGCCGGCGAGAAATTCCATCGGCATCGCGGCGGCGATCACCTCGATCGCGGCCTCCGACGATTTGCGGGTCGCGACGTTGAGCGGGTTTTCGAGCAGCGCCTTCTTGTGTCCCTTCAGCGCCTTTGCCAGCGACGCCGGCCGTTCGTGCCGCAGCCGGCGCTCGAATTCGGCGCGCTTGCGGCTACCGAGCTCGGCGTAGCGTGCGTCCCACTCCTGGCGCTCCGCCGCGCCGCGCGCACCCGCTTCGCGCCAGGCCTTCAGCACGTCATCGGGCACCGAGAACGGTTCGAGCGAGATGCCGAGCTTTTCCTTGGCGGCCTTCAGTTCGTCGGCGCCGAGCGCTTCGCCATGGACCTTGTTGGTGCCGGCCTTGGTCGGCGCGCCGTAGCCGATCGTGGTCTTGCAGGCGATCAGCGTCGGCTTGCTCGATTTCTGCGCGCGCGTAATCGCGTCCGCGATCGCTTTCTGATCCTGGCCGTTGATGTGCTCGGCGGCCCATCCCGCCGACTTGAATCGCTTCACCTGGTCGACGGAATCCGCAAGCGATGTCGGGCCGTCGATCGAGATGCCGTTGTCGTCATAGAGCACGATCAGCTTGTTGAGCCGCCAGTGGCCGGCGAGCGCGATCGCTTCCTGCGACACGCCTTCCATCAGGTCGCCGTCAGAGGCGAGCACGTAGGTGTGATGGTTGACGATCTTCTTGCCGAATTCGGCAGCGAGCATCTTCTCCGCGACCGCCATGCCGACCGCCGTCGAGATGCCCTGGCCGAGCGGGCCGGTGGTGGTCTCGATGCCCTTGGTGTGGAAGTTCTCCGGATGCCCCGGCGTCAGCGAACCCAATTGACGGAAGTGCTTGAGATGGTCGAGCGTCATGTCCTTGTTGCCCGTGAGGTACAACAGCGAATAGAGCAGCATCGAGCCGTGGCCGGCCGAGAGCACGAAGCGGTCGCGGTCCGGCCAGGCCGGGTCGGCCGCATCGAATTTCAGAAACTGTGTAAACAGGACGGTCGCGACGTCGGCCGCACCCATCGGCAGCCCGGGATGGCCGGATTTCGCCTTCTCGACCGCATCCATTGCGAGCCCACGAATGGCGTTGGCCATACGGGTGTGATCGACTTGCGTCATGATGAAAATCCGTCTGAAATGAGAAGCTTGGCTTGCATGCGCGCCGCCCGGAGGGCCGCCATATGCGGGTGGTAGGCACGGGGAAAGGCTGGATAGCACCTCAATTCCGGAAGTCCAAGGGAAGTCGAAGGCAAGGAAACGCGCTTTCGGCCGCAAAGTTGCCTCCGGTGTGTCCGGCCGAAGGGGGCACGAACCCTCTGGGCGCCGGTTTCCCGAGCGGACGGGCCTGGGTAAAACCGACAGGTGCGACCCCCGGGGCGGCTCCATCTATCGGTGCATAGTTTACCGGCGGCGTTGCGCCGGCCTCGCTCACCACGTAAATTTCATCGCCTAAGCGCTTGCCGAACCGCAAGGATTCGCGGACGGCCACGCCATCGAGGATGTACCTTGTCTCGTATGAGCGATCGTTCCACCAACGCGGCTGCCAATGCCGAGCCCGCTATCGCCGACGTCGACGCCGCCACACGGCGGCTGATGGCGGCGCTGGATGCTCTGGAAAGCGCCGTTGAGCGGCGGCGCGAGGCTGACCGCGACGAGAACGAACTGGCGAGCCGGATCCAGGCGCTCGGTGCGGATCGCTCGCGGCTTGCGGACGAGCTCGATAGCTCATTGGTGAAGACGCGCAAGCTCGAGCGCACCAATCGCGAGATCGCCGAGAAGCTGGATGCGGCAATCGGCACCATCCGCGCCGTGCTTGATGGCGAGGAGAACACGCGATGAGTCACATCAACGTCACCATCAACGGCCGGCAATACCGCATGGCGTGCGAAGAGGGGCAGGAAGTTCGTCTCTTGAAGCTCGCGGAGAACCTTGAATCGCGCATCGAATCGCTGCGCGGCAAGTTCGGTGAGATCGGCGATGCGCGCCTGACCGTGATGGCGGCGCTCACCGCCTGCGACGAACTGGTCGACGCCGGCGCACGCATCCGCAGCCTGGAGCAGGAAATCGAATCCTTACGCGACTCCGGAGCCGCCGCGGTCGATCGCGCCCGCGCCACGCAAGTCGCGATCTCGAACGCACTCAACGCCGCCGCTGAGCGGATCGAGAAAACCACGCAGGTGCTCAACCGCACCATCGGCGGCGGTATCGCGATCGGTTAGCTCGCTGTCTCACCCTCCCCTGAAAGGGGAGGGTCGGTTCGCATGTAGCGCAGCGAAATGCGAACCGGGGACGGTCAACTCTCTCCACTCGGCCAGTCTCTCTGCGGAGAGACTTGACCCCTCCCCGCTGCTCATTTCATTCGCGTCGACCCGCCCCTTTCAGGGGTGGGTGAGGACAACTTCCTTCCCGCTGGCGGAACGCCGCGGGGATCGCTACATTAGCCCCTGCGAAGCTGCGTTGCGCGTCAGGAGCCATATATCCCCGGGGCCTTATCGATCCTTTAGGGAACTGTCCCTGGCCGGGTCCGTGGACCCGGACATATGGTGCCCACCTACTTTCGTAGGGAACTCCGGGATCGAGCGCTCCAACGGCCTCTGCGGCTTCGCGCTTTGTTTTTTGCACGCGGTGTTCACGGGTACCCGGCGTCGGTCATACCCCGGAAAGCGGGGTATCCAGTACGCCGCGGCTTCGCAGGTTGATCACTGGAGCATCGGTTCTGATTGATCCGAAGCTCTTCATTTTTGTTTGACGCGTTTTCTTTACGCGAACCGGTATCCACTTCGCTTGAAAACGCTCTGACGGCTCTGGAATACTGGATCACCCGCCTTCGCGGGTGATGACCGTGGAGCAAGACATCATGCGCGCGATCTCTCCGAAGGCTGAGCTCCGCAGCGCCGCGCTCACCCGACGTGATGCGCTGAGCGAAGAGGAGCGCACTGCTGCCGCCGCGAAGATCGCCAAGCGCGGACTGCCGTTTGAGATCGCGCAGGGCACGATCGTCTCCGGCTATTCCCCGATCCGCAGCGAGATCGATCCGATGCCGCTGATGCTGAAGCTCGCCGAGCAGGGCGCACAGCTTGCGCTGCCGGCGGTCACCGCGCGCGGCCATTCCCTGCTCTTCCGTGCCTGGGCCAAGGGCGACCGGCTGACGCTTGGTTCGCTCGGTATCCCCGAGCCGTCGCCGGTTGCGGCCGAGTTGATCCCCGACGTCATGCTGGTGCCGCTCGCCGCTTTCGACCGGGTCGGCCACCGGATCGGCTATGGCGCCGGCTATTACGACTTCACCTTCACCCATCTGCGCAAGACCAAGCACGTGATCGGCATCGGACTTGGCTTCGCGGTGCAGGAAACCAAGGCGGTTCCGGCTTTGTCGCACGACGTCGCGCTTGATTATGTGCTAACGGAGCGCAAGACGTTCGATTTCCGGGAGTAGCTGAATTTGCGTATCCTCTTCGTCGGTGATGTGGTCGGCAAGACCGGCCGCACTGCCATCTCAGAACATCTTCCCCGCATGATCCGTGACTGGTCGCTCGATCTCGTCATCGTCAATGGCGAGAATGCCGCCGGCGGCTTCGGCATCACCGAGGCGATCTACCAGGATTTCCTGGATGCCGGGGCGGACGCCATCACGCTCGGCAACCATGCGTGGAATCAGAAGGAAGCGCTGGTGTTCATCGAGCGCGCCCCGCGCCTGATCCGCCCGTTGAATTTTCCGCGCCACGCGCCGGGCCGCGGCGCCACGCTCGTCGACACCAAGAACGGCAAGCGTGCGCTCGTCATCAACGCGATCGGCCGCGTCTTCATGGAGCCCTCCAACGATCCCTTCGCCGCGGTCGAGCGCGAGCTCGAGGCCTGTCCGTTGCGGCAGGCGGCGGATGCGATCGTGGTGGATTTCCACGGCGAGGCGACCTCCGAGAAGCAGGGCATGGGCTTCTTCTGCGATGGCCGCGTCAGCCTCGTGGTCGGCACCCACACCCATGTGCCCACCGCCGATCACCAGGTGCTGCCCGGCGGCACCGCCTATATGACCGACGCCGGCATGACCGGTGACTACGATTCCATCATCGGCATGCAGAAGGAAGAGCCGCTGCAGCGCTTCCAGACCGGCATCCCCTCCGGCCGCTTCGAGCCGGCCGCCGGCGAAGCGACGCTGAGCGGGGTTGCGGTCGAGACCGACGACGCCACCGGCCTCGCGCTCCGCATCGCGCCGGTACGCGTCGGTGGACGCCTCGAGCCGGCCGTGCCGGGTTTTTGGGTGGGCTAGTTCAAGAATGCGTCGACTGCGAATGGGGCGCGCTGACGTGCGCGATAGCGCGTCTTCGACCCAATTTCGTTTGTACAATCTCACCCGAAATGTTGCATCCGAATTGATGGCTCGGCTTTTCACGCATACGGCGTGACATTGCCTCACGGTCGGGAGTGGTCCGTCGCGTTGCGCGGAGCGATCCCGCCAGGGAGGCGACTATGAAGTTCGATTGGATGTCGGACAGCATCCGGCTGCATGATCAGCCGCAGCATTATCCTTGGGATGATGGAGATCCCGCGTACGGTACCAAGTTCTCGCCGGCCCGTTTGCATCATCTCACGGCCGATAGCCATGACGGCGCCGGCGGCTCCTCGTTCGGCTCACCATCTAATGCGTCCGTCCCGTCTCTCGATTCGACCGGAGATGGAGGCGGCAGCCTTCATGGCAACGCGGATGTCCACCAGCCCAATAATGCCGATCAGTTCGGCGGCGCTCCCGCGCACCAATCCAATTCGGGTAACAGCAATACTGGCACGATCGATACAGGAGCGAACGAGGCCGGCAACGGCGGCGACGGATTTTTCTATGGCGGCATCATTCACGCCTCCCTGGTGATCTATCAGCCGATCAACATCGCGGTATCCGTGGGATATGGTTCAATCGCCATCGCCGAGCAGACCAACGATGTTGATATCAACCAGTCCGCGCTGCAGATGGCCGGCATCGGAGGCAATGGCGGCGATGGTAACATTGCCGCCGGCGGAAACGTCGACCTCTCTTCCTTCGGCGCCAGTGGGATCACGACAGGCGACAATCACGCCGGCAATGGCGGCGACGGTCATTTCCTTGGAACGCTGCTGGATGCGCCGGTTGTCATCTACCACCCCGTCAACTTCGCGTTTGCGGCGCCCGGCGGCAGCGCGCACGCCAGCCAGTCGAACACGGTGGAGATCGATCAGTCCGCCGTGCAGATCGCAGGGATCGGCGGGCAGGGCGGAAACGGCAATGCCGCAGGCGGTGGCGACGTATCCGCTCACGGTCAATCCGGCGGCAGCGGACAGAGCTCAATCGACTCCGGCGGCAATCAGGCCGGCAACGGCGGAGACAGCCAATTTCATGGCGACCTCGTCCACAAGTCCGTCGCCGTCTATGATCCCGTCAACATCTCGGTCGCCGGATATAATTCCAGCAACCAGGCATACCAGCTCAACGACGTGCATCTGGATCAGTCCTCGTTCCAGATGGCCGGCAGCGGGGGCGACGGCGGCAGCGGCAATGTCGCGGCGGGCGGCAGCGCAGCGCTCATCTCTGCACTCCTGGGCGGCGGCTCGAATGCGATCGCAACCGGACCCAACAGCGCGGGCAATGGTGGCAGCGGCCATTTCTCCGGCAGTCTCATCGATGTCAGCGTCGCGATCTATGCTCCCATCAACATCGCCATCGCCGGGCCGCACTCGACAGCCGAGGCGGACCAGATCAACAATGTCCATATCGATCAGAGCGCGGTTCAGATCGCCGGAATCGGCGGCAACGGCGGCCACGACAATCTTGCGCTGGGCGGCGACGTCGCGACGCATCTGTTGTCCGATCTTCATCTGATCGGATAGGGCGCCGAATTTCGATAGGGCATGTAATCCTTTCGGGCGTAGTCCGCGGAATCGAATGACATCCCATTTGGCATCTATCGCGAGCCCGTCGTCGGCGGACAAACTCGCATCGCGCATCCGCTTCCAGGACAGGGAGGAATGTCGCGCGAGGTAAACTCAGCACGGAGGCTCAAATGTCGAAAGGCAAGGGATTTCTCAAGGTTTCCGATTCGATCGATTTCAAGTCAATCAGCACAGGCGGTCAGAGCGTCGGAAACGGCGGCGACGGCTACTTCAAGGGAAGCATCAGCAATTCACCATCGATCAAGTTCGATCCGTCGAACAAGGCCGATGGTGCCGACGTACACGTGAAGACGGGCGACTACGTCAGTCAAAAGGCATCCTGGGATGCCGACGGCGGTGACGCCAAGGCGTCGAAGTACTCGAAGGCTTATGGCGGCGACGCCAAGTCGAACGGCGATCAGAGCTCGTCCAGCGGGTACGACACCTCCAAGGTGTATGCCAACACGACGGCGCATCAGTCGAACTACCTGAAGGCGGACATGCATCAGGAAGTCGCGGCGGGCATCGGCGGCGATGGCGGGAGTGACAACCTCGGCATGGGCGGCGACGTTGACGTCCATATTGGTTAGTGCTTCCTGATCGGCGGCCTCATTGAGGCGGCTGAGGCCGGCGGTCCGTGCCGCCGGCCTCAGATCTCCCGCAAAACGATCCGCGCAAAAGGTCAAGCCTTGAAGCTCTGGCGGTGACGATCATGCTGGTGCCGCTGCTTCGGTTCAGTCTGCTGCAGACGCCCTGGACGCCGTTGCAGGCGGCGCTGCGGACCTGCGCAGGCTCGCTCGCCATCGTGCTCGCCTATAGCTGCAGCTACAATCTGCTGCTGTTCGCTCCCTCGATCTATCTGCTCCAGATCTACGATCGCGTGCTGCCGAGCCGGAGCAATGAAACGCTCCTGATGCTCACTTTGATCGTTGCACTCACGGTTGTGGTGGGCGGGGTGCTTGACGCGCTGCGTCGCTCGGTCCTGGCGCGCCTGGGTGCCTGGCTGGAAGACCGGCTGCGTCCCACCGTGCTCTCCGCCTGCCTTGATCATGCGTTTCGTAACGATTCAGCACGCGCTTCGGATGCCTATCGCGATCTCACGGCCGTGCGTCAGTTCGTCGAGTCAGGCGCGTCCCTGACGCTGCTCGATGCGCTCTGGATTCCGCCATTCCTCGCCGTGCTGTTTTTCGTGCATCCATTGCTTGGAGGCATTGGCGCCTGCAGCGTGCTGTTTCTGTTCGGCCTCACGGTGGTCGGCGATCTTCTCACCGAAAGCGCGCTGGCGAAATCCGCGATCGCCCTGTCCAGAAGCTACGGCCGCCTTGCGATGGTCGCAGGCCACGTTCACCTGATCCGCAGCATGGGAATGCTGGACGACGTGGCGCGCCGCGTCTACGTGGATGCGCGGAACGCGCAAAGCGAGCACGACCTGGCGCAGCGGCGGAACGAGATCATCATGCTGATCGCCAAGCCGACGCGTTCATTGGCGCAGGTTCTCATCATGGGCGCAGCCGCGTGGCTCGTCCTCGATCACGGCAAGAGCGCGGCGATCATCTTTGTCACGATGCTGATGTTCAGCCGTGCGCTGGCGCCGGTCGAAGGCGCCGTTGCAAGCTGGAAAGCGCTGAAGAGAGCGCTGGATGCCTATCAGCGGCTGACCAACGTCCTTGCCGCCGTTCCACCTACGACCGAAAACATGGACAGTCTGCCGGAACAGTCGACGGGCGATCTTGTCGTCGACAATATCGGCGCGAAGGTTTCGGAAGGCGAGTGGTTTCCCATCAAGACCATCTCATTCCGTCTCGCGCGCGGAGAGTGCCTCGGCATCATCGGTCCGTCCGGCTCCGGCAAGTCCACACTCGCAGGCATCATTGCCGGAATCTTGTTGCCGGGGCAGGGGCGCGTCCTCCTGGGCGAGACCGACATCTCGGCCCTGCGCGGAGGGCGGCAAGGCCGTTACCTCGGCTATTTGCCGCAGGACATCGATCTCGTCGGAGAGACGATCAAGGATATCATCGCCCGACTGGACGACGCCGATCTGCCAAAGGTCATGCATGCCGCAAAGCTCGCCGGGATTCACGAGAGTATCCTGCGGCTGCCGCTGGGATACGATACCGTCGTCGCCAATGACGGCGGCATATTCTCGCGCGGATTTCGCCAGCGCCTCGGGCTTGCACGGGCATTTTTCGGCGAGCCGCGGCTGGTCGTGTTGGATGAGCCGAATGCCAGCCTGGACTACACCGGCGAGCGGGTGCTGCTGGATGCCATCGAACAACTGAAGATCGCCAGTGTCACGGTGGTCATCGTCACGCACCGGATGGGCATCCTCGCGGCGACGGACAAGATCGCCATCATGCAGGACGGCGCGGTCACGGCGTTCGGCGAGAGCGAGGACATCTTCGAGCGGTATTTGAGCCGGCCGCAAGTCGCTTCCCAAGTGGCATCGCAGGAAACGGCTCTCCCATGATCGCAAACCTCCGAGCCCTCGTGCGGTTGCCGCCCGCCTTCCTGCCGAAGCGCGAGAGCGGCGTCGTGATTACCGCGATCGACGAATTCGAGCCACGGCAGTTTCCCTGGTGTCCGGCGCCGACGCAAGCCTCGCCGCGCTACAGGCTCGGCCACGTCACCCTGGCCGGCAATCTCTTGGTCGTCGGTTTTGTGCTGGGTCTGGGGATCTGGTCGGCCTTTGCTCCGCTTGAAAGCGCGGCGATCGCGTCCGGCGTGGTCGAATCGGAATCCAGCCGGAAGACGATCCAGCACCTCGAGGGCGGCATCGTCAGGAAAATATTGGTCGCCGACGGCGATGCCGTGAGCGCGGGACAGACGCTGATCGCGCTCGATGACACCAGGGCCCGCGCCGAGGTGCAAAGCCTGCAGGGACAGTTGTGGGACGCGGCCGCACGCGAGGCAAGGCTTCTGGCCGAGCAGCAGGGGCAGGAGCAGATCTCGTTTCCGACATGGCTCGATAGGATCCGAAGCACGAGCGGCTCGGTCGATTCGGTGCTGGCGGCACAGCAGAACATCTTTGAAACGCGCCGGCAGGTGTTCCAGTCCCAGGCCACCATCCTCAGGGAAAAACGGCTTCAGGTCGCAAAGGAGATCGAGGGGCTCAAGTCGCAGGAGGACGCGGTGGTGCAGCGGGCCACGATCGTGCGCGAAGAGCTCGACATGGTGACCATCCTGGTCAACAAGGGACTCGAGCGCCGTCCGCGCCTGTTGAACCTCGAGCGGGAGCTGGCCGATATCGAGGGACGGCGCGGCGAGATCATTGCGCATATTTCGCGCGCCAAGCAGGTGATCAGCGAATCGCAGGCGACGCTCCTGAAGCTCGAGAGCGACCGGCAGAACGAGATCGCACAGTCATTGCGCGAGGCGCAGAACCAGGGCTTTCAATTGCGCGAAAAATTGCTGGCGGCGCAGGACCAATTGTCCCGAACGGAGGTCAAGGCACCCGAGGACGGGGTGATAACCGACCTGCGGGTTCATACGCCAGGCGGCGTGATCGGCGCCGGCGCCGCGTTGATGGATCTGGTGCCCCGGCAGGACAGGCTGGTCGTGATCGCACGCCTGAAGCCGGAGGACATCGACGTGGTTCATCCGGGGCTGAACGCCGACGTACACCTCTTGCCCTACAATCAACGTCGCGTCCCGCGTCTCAAGGGAACGGTGATGCACGTATCGGCCGACCGCCTGCTCGACAAGCGCACCGACCAGCCATACTACGCGACGAAAATCCGCGTCCAGGATTCCAAGATCGTGGAGAATGGCTTGAAGATCATTCCGGGAATGCCGGCCCAGGTGTTCATCACAACCGGGCGCGGCACCGTGGCGATCTACGCCTTGCGGCCTCTGCTCGACAGCTTCCACACCGCCTTCAGTGAAGACTGAGCGACGGCAGGAATAGCCAGATCAGGATGACGAGAATGCGCCGGGCTCCGGTCCGCGGTGAACGGTCGATCTTGCGCGCCAGCGCAGCACGGCCTCGGTCCGATTGCGGGCGGCACACTTCCGCATGATGTGGTGAATGTGCATCTTCACCGTGTTTTCCGAAAGCTTCAGTTTGGCGGCGATCAGCTTGTTGGGCAGACCGAGCTCCAATTCTGCAAGCACGTGTTGCTCGCGAGGCGTGAATTCGATCTGGTCCTTGTTTGCCAGATATATCGGCGCCAACGGGCTATGGTAGATCGGTTCGCAGCTAGAGGACCCGTCCTGCCCTTCAATTGAAAGCGGTCTGTAGACGCCGCCGGCGAGAACAAGACGCAAGCCGGCGACAGCGAGCTCGACCGGGATCGAGGTCGGAAAAAAGCCTTTGATGCCCCGATGCAGGGCTGCAAGCGCGGTGGCTTCGTCGTCCCGGTTGCAGAACAGGCCGATCGAGGCGTTGGGGCAGCAATCGGCGAGCAGCGCGAGGTCGCCGGCGACGGAGGGATCAGCCACCGATTTGTCCCCGATGCTGAGCGTTGCCAGCCGAACGTCGCGTCCCGTGGCGCAGCCGAGATTGTCGGTCGTGGCCATCTCGACGATGTCGAATCCGCTCAGCTCCTGTCTGAGAATGTGCAGAATGCAGGTCCGCGCCAGGGTGAGCGGATCGATGATGAGCAGGACCGGCAACGGCAGCGATCCGTTGAGCCGCTCTGCAGCAGAGACAAGGTCGTCCATAATATCCTCAATTGAAGGAATTGCCGCCCTACCCCAATCATTTCCATGCCAATAAATAGCGTCGCGCAATGGGCGCATGGCGTAAGCCTCTGGCCGATCGAGCGCGCACGTTGGTCACCGGTATCCGCTTTCCCGGTGTCACGCTTCAGTTACAAATATTCCGATATGCGATCGCCGCGGCTGAGTTCGCTTTGCCGTCGACGACGTAGACGTCATCCTCCTTCACGAGATACAGAAATGGCTTCTCCCCGGTGTCCTCGCCCGACGCCTTTTTTCCCCTGACATGACCACAGATCGTGTCCACCGACCGCCCCAGCGTATTCTTCCTGATTGCCCGCTTCGCGTCCGTGAACTCGGCCGACGCCGGATCTTCCATTTTTGCTGCGACCGATATCTTCGCCTTGCTCAGGACGGCCTCGGATGTCCCGGCAGCCGCGGCGCGGTCCGCCATCGCCTTCGGCGGCGGGTTCTTGCCACGCGCAACCCTTGTGTCCCGACGGGGCGGTGATCGCTTCTCTGGCTTCGCCGCCGCTGCCGCCTTCGTTGCCTTCGCCGCAGCATCGGGCGTGGGCGCGCTCGCCTTCGGCTCCGCCTGAGGTGGCACGCTCCCATCGAAACAGATCTTCGACCCGCACATCTGCAAGCTCGCCTGGGTAGACGGAGGCATGCCATAGCCGATCAGCATTCCTGCCACCAAGCCAATGAGAAGCAGTCCCATGCAATCCCCCTCCTCGGGGTAGGGCAGACTTCCACTCGCACTTCTTGCGACTTGATTTTGCGCTGATCCTCTATGTGTCCCGCAAAAGCGTTAAGCGCGCATTAAGCGTCGAACCATTGCTCAGCCGCGCTCGTGCATGGTTAACGCAGCGAGGAAATGTGTCGGGAGCGAGCAGGCACAAAGCGCATGATCTGCTGCGCGAGATCCGTGGGACGATCGATCAGGATCTGCGCTCTGGGCGCTAGGCCCGTGATGCTGTAAAACTCACGATCATGCCAGATCTGACTCAATTCTCGCTTTTCTTCGCCGCGGCCTTGGTGCTCGCCATCACGCCCGGTCCGGGCATCTTCTACGTCGCTGCACGCACCCTCGCTGGCGGCCGTGCGGAAGGCGTGGCTTCCAGCGTTGGGACCGGATTGGGCGGCATGGTCCACGTCGTCGCGGGCAGCCTGGGCGTTTCCGCTATCGTGCTCGCGAGTGCGGAACTGTTCACAGCGCTGAAGCTGATCGGTGCCGCCTATCTGATCTGGATAGGCCTTCGCACTCTTCTGTCGGCCCGCAGGGACGCATCGGCAGGTTTGAAGAGACCGGCACCGCCGATCGGGCCGCGGCGGGCGTTTCGTGAAGGCGTGCTGGTCGAGGCGCTGAACCCGAAGACAGCAGCCTTCTTCCTTGCCTTCGTTCCGCAATTCGTGACTCCGACCGCAGGCCACGTCGCTTTGCAGTTCGTGATGCTTGGCTTCGTGTCGGTCGCGCTCAACACCCTTGCCGACATCGTGGTCGCCTTCGCCTCGAGTCGCATCCGCCAAGGCGCAGCAGCACGTCCCGCGTTGATTCGCCGCCTGCGAGAGGCATCGGGAGCTGCGATGGTCGCGCTGGGCATCGGCCTCGTGCTGGCGAAGCGTCCGGCCAATTGATTGCCGGGCTGCGCTGCTTTCACGTGCCACTGCTGAGGGTCGATGGTGATGTAGCGCGTCCTGGTCTAGCATGACGCCGGGGCGGGTCTTATCCCGTGTGGACGGTGATCGTGCGGTCCGACCAAAAAGCTCCAGCGCGTATGAAAAGCGGAGCCATCTCCTTCGGCGTCGGGTCGCCGTGGCGGCCATGGGCCGCGCTGGCGTGGGCCGCACTCCTCTTGGCAATTCTCGTGTCGTTCAGGCCGGCGGTCCCGGTCATCTGGGGTGACACTCCGCCGTTCGTGGAATCCGCGCTGCGCACGCTTGAGGCAGGACGGCCGACCGTGACGGGTGGGCGCGACCCGGGCTACCCGGCATTCCTGGCCGTGACGTTCGCGCTCGGAGGCGACCTCGGAACGGTGGTGCGCCTGCAGCAGGCGGCCTGGGCCGTTCTGATGCTGGCGCTTGCGATAACCGCGCAGGCGGCGACGCGCAGTGCCGTCGGACTGGTTCCGATCATCCTGGTCGCGACGTATCCGGGCTTGTTGCTGTTCACGAACGTCCTCACCGCGGACCTTCTCTTTGCGGTCTTCCTCAATCTGGCAACAGCCGGATTGCTCGTTGCCACCTGCATCGACGGGGCGGCGCGATGCTGCGCGGTCGTTGTCTCCATCCTGTGCGCGGCGATCGCAGCGTGCTTGAGATCGCAGGGACTCCTCGTCCCGATCGCCGCCATCCTGTTGGGCGCCTGCCTTGTCCGGCCGAAGACGCCCGCGCGCCTTGCCGTGATGGCCATCTCCGTAGCGGCGGCGCTGGCGCTTCTCCTTGCCGGCTCACGGTTCGGAGCTTCCAGTTCCGACCAGGCCTCGGCCGTGTTCGTCCCCAAGACACTGTTCTGCAATCACCTGAACATCGTGCTCGCAAGCGATGCCGCGCGAGGTGAGATCGTATCGGCGGCAGGCGGCCGCGCCGGTGCCATGATGGCGCGGCTTGCCACCCACGTCGCCGCGGAGCCGGACCGCTGGCCCGTACTCGGGTTCTTTGGCGACGCGTGCCTGTTCGACAGCGAACTGGATCGGGATTTCGCCGACACGACCGGACATGCCGTCGGGGCAGCGGCAGCCTATTGGCGGATCTTCCTGGCCGCCGTGCGCGACCGGCCGCTGGCTTACGCTGGCAAGTTGTTCCGTCAGATGGCCTATGGCTTTTCGTCGGCATGGCCGCCTTATGGACTCGAGCCTTTCATACCGGTGTCCAGCGACGACGTGCCGCACGTGTCCGAGATCATGGCGCGGCACGGCCGGGCGGCCGAGCCGAACGATCTGCAAGGCGGACCAGTTCGGATCGGCCTGTTGTCCGATTTCCCTGTAACTTCCGCCTATCTGTCCAAGGCATTGTCCGCTGCCTTCGTTATCGCCGTCATGTTCTGGACGGTGGCAGCCGTGCGGCGTCGGCGGCCAGCTTTCGTGACGCGCGCAGGCATCGTGGTCGTGATGTGGGCGGCTTCGATCGCGACCGCCGCCGCCGCTCACACGCTCGACGTCTCGCGATATCTGATGCCCGCAGTGCCGATGGTGGGCCTCATGCTGTCCCTTTTCGCCGTCGAACTGACCGAGACACTGATGGCCGATCGCGCGGTCGCCGCCGCGACGATCAGACGTGCGATGCGTTCCAGCCCGAGGAGCGGCTGATCGGCATCGTAGCAATCCGCGCGCTCGCTCGAAGCAACGGGGACGACGAAGCGTTGGGACAGCGAAGCTGTCGAATTACATCGCTTGCGCTGATACGAGTTTGGGCGTTGAGTCCATTAGCTAAGCTACCTAAACGGGTGCCGCTGATCTATTAAATTCTCAAGCAGTCTTTCTGTTCTGATCACGCGATGCTGACAGAACGCCGTATGTCGAGCGCATTCGCCTTTCGTGGATCGCAAGCCAAGCGCTCGGCCGGATGAGCGCAATCAGCATTGGTGCATGCCAACATAGTCGGGGAGGAGAATGATGAGCAGTTGGCTAAGTGAACGAGAGCAGCGCCTCGTTGCCGGCGCTGAAGCGGCATCGGCCGCGACGCCGATTCCTACCCAGATCGTATCAAACGGCGAGTATCTCCCGCCCCCGCAGAGCGCCCTTCAGAAGAAGGTTGAAACTCGAATCAACGAGCTTGCTGATTCTAACGGCAAACGGCTGGGCCTGAGCCGCCGGCAGTTCCTGCACACGAGCTGCGGCATGGCCGCGGCCTTTCTAGCCATGAACGATGTTTACGGTAACGTCTTTCAAGTCGCGCCGGCCGAGGCCCGCGAACCCGATTTGATGCTTGCCCGGGCGCAAAACCTTGCCGAGCAGTTCATCTTTGACGTTCAGACCCACTTTGTCCGCGACGACTTCGACCACAAGGAGCTGTTGGGACTAGCGCAATTTGCGAGTGACCACTGGAATCCGAAGATGAAGGAGGAAGGCGTGTCGTCGCTCGCCCGCTACAAGTTCCAGAACTACGTTAAAGAGATCTATTACGACAGCGACACCAATATGGCTCTCTTAAGCGGAGCACCGTTCGACGATCCGAGTTGGTGGCTGCTCTCCAACGAGCAGATCGTCAAGGCGCGCGAACTCATCAACGGCTTCGCTGGCTCCCGGCGCCTGCTGGCGCACAGCGTCATAACGCCCAAACAGCCCGGCTGGATGGAGGAGGTTGACAAGGCGATCGAGATCTACAAGCCGGACTCCTGGAAGTCCTATACGATCGGCGATCCGCTGGCGCCTTCCAAGTTCCCGTGGCGGCTCGACGACGAGCAGGTGATGTATCCGTTCTACGAAAAGGCGGTGAAGGCAGGCATCAACACGCTGTGCGTCCACAAGGGATTGCTGCCGCCCGATTACGAGAAATCGTTCGCCGGCGTCTGGGAATACGCAACGGCTTGGGACATCGGAAAGGCAGCCAAGGATTGGCCGCAGATGAACTTCGTGATCTATCACTCGGCGCTGCGGGCGTTCCTCGAGCTGCCGGACAAGGCATGGGCGGATTTCGAACAAACGGGTCGCATCCAGTGGGCCTCCGATCTTGCGGAAATCCCGCAGAAGTTCGGCGTCACCAATGTCTATGCCGAGCTAGGCACGTCCTTTGCCAACTCGGCGGTCGCGCATCCGAAATTCTGCGCCGCGCTGGTCGGCACGCTGATCAAGGGCATGGGCGTGGATCATGTCATGTGGGGCACCGACTCGGTTTGGTACGGCTCGCCGCAATGGCAGATCGAGGCGCTACGCCGGCTCGAAATCCCGGAGGATATGCAGAAGAAGTACGGGTTTGCGCCGCTCGGCGACGCTAACAGCGCCGTCAAGCAGCAGATCTTCGCCGGCAACGCGACCAGGTTCTACAAGATCAAGCTGAGGGCCGCTGACAATAGCAGTATGCCAGGCTTTTCAGAGGACCGCCTGGCGGCGCTCAAGAATGAGTACGCCTTGGGGGCCAAGGAACCCTCGAACCTGCGCTACGGATACGTTCGCGCCGCGTAGATCATGATCCCGGACTCGGCCCCCCTTTGCCGAGGAGACCTCCGTCAATTGGAGAGGGACAACGATTCGCGGCGCGACAAGCTCGCCGTGAATTGCCTTGCCTTCGTCCAATTCGCGTCGATGCGAATTGGATACCGGTTTCGTAGCCCGGGTGGCACGAAGCGCAACCCGGGGTATCTCTGTCGGCGTTTACCAGCGATCCCGGGGTTACGCTGGTGCTTCACCCGGGCTACGGCACAAAGGCTTACTGCGCCGTCTGCTGCCGCAGCTCCGCGACGTCCTTCGCCGTGAGCTTTGAGCCCTTGGCGCCGAAGCGGGCGGTGACATAGTTGGCGACTGCGGCGATCTCGTCATCCGAATAGGCATTGCCGAACGCAGGCATCGAGAGCGCGCCGTCCGGTGTGGTGCGCTTGGTGCCCGACAGCACGATCTGCGCGACATTGGTGGCCGCGGGATCGTTGACCGCCCACGACCCGGTCAGCGTTGCCGTCGGCGACACCAGGCTTTCGCCGGTCCAGCCGTGGCAGCTCACACAGGCGCCCTCGAACACCATCTTGCCCCTCGCATCCGCCGTTACGCCTTCCTTGTGCGAGGCAGGTGCTGCGGGAGCCGTGGTCGCCGGCAGGTCGGGCGAGGCCTGCGGCGGTATGCTGCGCAGATAGACGGCGATGGCGCGAACGTCCTCCGGCGCGAGCTGGCTAAGACTGTGGTCGACTGCTTCGCCCATCGGTCCGGACGCGGTGCCGTGACCGAGCGCATGGCCGGTCGAGAGATAGGAGACCAGCGCCTCATCGCTCCAATTGCCGAGGCCGGTAGCCTTGTCGGAGGAGATGTTGAAGGCGCGCCAGCCGGCGGTCACGGCGCCCGCGAATTTCTTGCGGTTGTCGAGCGCGAAGCCGAGATTGCGCGGCGTGTGGCACTCGCCGCAATGGGCGAGCGCTTCGGCGAGGTAGGCGCCCCTGTTCCACTCCGGGCTCTTCGAGGTATCAGGCGCAAAGCGCGTGTCCGGGTTGAACACCGCCGACCAGAACAGCATCGCCCAGCGCTGGTTGAACGGGAACGCCAACGTGTTCTCCGGCGCCGGCGCGCGCACCGGCGGCAGGCTGAACAGATAGGCCTTCACCGCCAGCAGGTCCTCGTCCGTCATGTAGGTGTAGGACGCATAGGGCATCGCCGGGTAGAGCATTGCCCCATCATGGCGCTTGCCGCGCTGGACCGCGTTGAGGAAATCCTGGTCGCTGTAATTGCCGATGCCGGTTTCCTTGTCAGCCGTGATGTTGGTCGAATAGAGCGTGCCGAACGGCAGCTTGAACGCCAGCCCGCCGGCGAATTGCTTCTCACCCGGCTTGGTGTGGCAGACCATGCAGTCCGCGGCCTTGGCCAGATATTCGCCCCGCTCCACCAGGCTCGCTTTCTCCAGCGCTGCTGGCACGCCGGTCGGCCTGCCGGCGCGGTAGTCGGCGACGGCCGCCTTATTGCCACCTGCGAAATCAAGCGGGCCCGGGCCACGGATGGTCCAGACGCCGATGGCCACCGCCGCGATGACGATCACGGCAAGGCTCAACAGGATACGCTTTACCCGTCTCATGCCTTCTTCCCCACGGCGATCAGTGAACGGTCGATCGGCAGGCGCCGCAGCGCCACGCCCGTTGCGGCGTAGATCGCGTTGCGTAGCGCAGGCGGTCCGGCGTTGACGCCGGCTTCGCCAATGCCGCCTGGCGCTTCGCCGCTCTTGACCACTGTGACTTCGATCTTCGGCGTCTCGTTGATGCGCATCATGCGGTAGTCGTGGAAGTTCGACTGCTGCACGCGACCCTTATCGATGGTGATCTCGCCATAGAGTGCGGCGGTGAGGCCGAAGATCAGGCCGCCCTCGATCTGCGCCTTCACCGTGTCGGGGTTGACCGCGATCCCGGTGTCGACCACCGAGGTGACGCGGCGGAGCACGATCTCGCCGATGTCGTCGATCTCGGCTTCCACCACGGTCGCAAGGAAGCTCGCAAACGAGGGCTGCAGGCAGACGCCGCGGCCGACGCGCGGTGGCAGCTTTTGGCCCCAGCCGGACTTCTCGGCGGCGAGGTTCAGCACCGCGAGCGCGCGCGGACTCTTGGTCAGCATGCTCCGGCGGAATTCGACCGGATCCTTGCCGGCCTTGCGCGCAAGCTCGTCCATTGCGCATTCGAATGCGAACACATTGTTGTTCGGGCCGACGCCGCGCCAGAAGCCTGTCGGCACCGCGGGCGGCTCGGCGCGGACATATTCGACGTGGAAGTTGGAAAAGTCGTAGGGGGTCTCCACGGCGGCGTCGACCGCGTCGATATCGACTCCCTTCTGGAACGCCGGGGGCAGCCAGCGCGCAATGACCGCCGAACCGGCGATCTTGTATTTCCAGGCCGCCACCTTGCCGTCGACCAGCGTCGCGGTGACCTGGTCGCGATAGACCGGGCGATAGACGTCGTGTTGGATGTCCTCCTCGCGGGTCCATATCACCTTGACGGGATAATCGACCTGCTTGGCGATCTTCACCGCGGTGATCACCATGTCCGGCTCGAGCTTACGGCCAAAGCCGCCGCCGAGCAGGTGGTTGTTGACGATTACCTTGTCGACGGGCAGGCCGGCGGCCTTTGCGGCCTCCGACTGCACGCGCGTCATGATCTGCGTGCCGGTCCAGATCTCACAGGCATCCGGCCTGACGTGAACTGTCGCGTTGATCGGCTCCATCGAGGCGTGCGCGAGGAACGGCAGTTCGAAGCTCGCCTCGAATTTGTCGCCGCTCGCAAGACCCTTGGCGATGTCACCGACCGATTTTGCGACCGCGCCGTCCTTCTCGATGGCGGCGCGCAGATGCTGCCAGATGTCCTTTGTGCCGAGCTTTGCGTTAGGTCCCTCGTTCCATTCGATCTTGAGCGCTTCGAGGCCTTTCTTTGCCGCCCACATGTGATCGCCGATCACTGCGACCGTGTCCTCGAGGACCACGACCTTGCGCACACCCGGGATTTTCACCGCAGCGCTGTCGTCCACCTTGCCGACCTTGCCGCCGAATACGGGGCAGGCAGCCACCGTCGCGATCTTCATGTTTGGCAGGATCGCGTCGATACCGTAGACGACCTTGCCGTTGACCTTGTCCGGCGTATCCAGCCGTTTCAGGGGCTGGCCGATATAGACGAAATCCTTGGGGTCCTTGACCGGGACATCCTTCGGCGGCGTCTCGCCTTGCGCGGCCAGCGCCAGTGCGCCATAGCCCAGCTTGCGGCCGCTTGCCGCGTGCACGACTTCGCCTTTCGACGTCGTGCAGCTGGCAGGCTCGACCTGCCATTGCACCGCTGCGGCCTGTACCAGCATTGCCCGCGCGCTGGCGCCCGCAGCGCGCAGCGGCTTCCACCAGGCGCGGATCGAGGTCGAGCCACCCGTCGCCTGCAAGCCGAAAACGGGATTGGCGTAGAACTTGTCGTTGGGCGGTGCGTGCAGCACCGCAACCTTTGCCCAATCGGCGTCCAGTTCTTCGGCCAGGATCATCGAGATGGAGGTGTAGATACCCTGGCCCATCTCCACCTGCGGCATGATCAGCGTGGTTTGGCCGCTCTCGTCGATGCGGATAAAGGCGTTGGGCGCGAACTTGCCGTCGGTTGCGTCCTTCGGCTGCTCCGGCTCGTTGACGGCCGCGCGCAGCGGCAGGTGGAAGGCAAGCAGGAAACCGGTGGCCAGCCCACCGGTGAGGAGCGCGCGGCGCGAGATGCCGTCCGCGCTGTCTTGCTGGCGGAGTTTTTCTGCTGTCAGCATGGCGCGCCTCCTACGACTGACGTCCGGAGGCGGCCTGCTTGATGGCCTCGCGGATCCGCACATAGGTGCCGCAGCGGCAGATGTTGCCGGCCATCGCCGCATCGATATCGGAATCGTCCGGGTTCGGCGTCACGGACAAGAGCGCGGCTGCGGCCATGATCTGGCCCGACTGGCAATAGCCGCATTGGATCACTTCAAGATCGAGCCAGGCCTTCTGCACCTTCGCGCCGGCAGGCGAATTGCCGACCGCCTCGATGGTCGTCACCGGGCGGCCCTGCACCGCGCTCACCGGCAGCACGCAGGAACGCACCGCCTTGCCGTCGATATGCACCGTGCAGGCGCCGCACTGCGCGATGCCGCAGCCGAACTTGGTGCCGGTCATGCCTAAGATGTCACGCAGCACCCAGAGCAGCGGCATTTCGGGCGGCGCATCGAAGGATTTCTGTTCGCCATTGATGGTGAGTGTCGTCGCCATAAGCATACCCCAGATTCAGCGGCCGCGGACAGCGGACGCGTCAACGAAACCGTATCGCATCGCGACGAGCTAGGAAGCGAAGACATGTTTCGCAATGCTAGTTCGTGCTGACCATGCATAGGATGATGAGTGTCATCACATCATCGTGTGCGTTATTCTAGGGGATGGAGGCGAAAATCGATCAAGGCCGCGCGAAAGAACCGTGCGTTTTGAAAAGACTGCGTGAAGTGCCGGACAGTGCAGTGACTGCTTAGAAAAGAGGCCGTCAGAGCTTATACGCCGTGCGGAAGCCGCCCCAGTGCCGGCCGCGTACGCGGACCGGCACGTCGATCTCGCGCATCATCACCATGTTGCCATTGCCCATGTCGCGGGCGTAGCTCTGGATCAGATAGGCGCGCTGGTTGCGCCCGGCGGCGAGGCCGGCCGCGTCATTGAAGATGCGGCGGTTGCGGCTGTTGGCGGTGTTGAAGGCGACATCGCCCGGCCGCTGCGGGTGCGAATAGATCTTGTTGTGCACCGGCAGATAGCCGTTGCGGTCGATCATGGCGCAGAACGCCATCCGCGGATCCTTGGCGAGGAAAGCCTCCTGGAACGGCGGCAGCGCGCGCTCCGCCCAATCCAATATTTTTGTGCGGTACTGCATCGGATTGGTGCCGGATATCTCGACATAGTCGGTGTCGAACATGTCCTCGATCGTGACGGCGCCGCTCGCGATCCCGTTCTCGAAAATCCTGGTCAGCGCCACGCCCGCTTCCATCGCGCGCATGACGAACTCGGTGTTCTCGTCGCGGATCGCCCACAATTTGTCTTCGATCTTCTCGCGCAGCTCCAAGGTCAGCGCCTCGAAGCGTGCCTGCGCGCCGGCCTTGGTCTTGTCGGCGATCCGGATCTTGACGGCGCCGACATCCTGAAGTGTGGCGGCAAGGCTCTGGTGCAGTTGCAGGCGTTCGGCCTCGGGTCCCGAGATCAGGATGCCGTCCATGGATATCTCATAGACCGGCGCGGTGACGACGCTGCCGCGCGCTTGCATCTCGAGCTTGAGGTTGCAGGGCAGCCGCTCGCCCTTGCGTGGGTCTTCGCGCTCGCCCTGCCGCAGCAGCACCGCGCAGCGCGATTTCAGTTTTTGCGCAAAGCTGGTCACCGCGCGGCCGGCCTGGGCGACGTCCTTGCCATGCGCTTCGGCGTCCCTGGTGGCCTGATCGATCTCGGCGGCGCTGTCGCCGACCGCGACGATGAAGCTCGAGGCGGAGGAGGCATTCTGCGCGATCTCGCCGGTGGTCTTATGCTGCTCGGTCACCGCGCCGCTGACATGCGCGAACACCGGGCGGATCGCCTCGATCGCCTGCGCGATGCGGTGCACGGCATCGGCCGAGCCCGCGGCGTCCTTCTGCAGTGCCTCGATCTTCTTCGTGATCTCTTCGGTCGCGCCCTGGGTCTGCACCGCAAGCGCCTTCACTTCGGTCGCGACCACCGCGAACCCCTTGCCGGCGGCGCCGGCACGCGCGGCCTCGATGGTCGAGTTGAGGGCGAGCAGGGTGGTCTGCCGCGCGATCTGCGCGATCAGGTTGACGACGTTGCCGATCGCGGCGGAGGATTCGCGCAGGCGGTCGACATTGGCGCGGGCCTCGCGCGCCGCGGCGCCCGCTTCGTCGGCGAGCCGGCCGGCGTCGCGCACCTGCGCGCCGATCCCCTGCGCCGAATCGGTGAACTTGTCGGCCGCCTGCGAGAAGGTCTCGGCCGTAGTCTGCGCCGCATTGGTGCGGCCGGTCAGCGCATCCGTGCGCTCGCGGATGGTCGCAAGCGTCGCCGCGGTTGCCTCGGCCCCGCCGGCCACGGATTGGGCGGCACGCTCGAGTTGCCGGATCATGCCGCCGAGCTCGAGTTCGAGCAGTTCCAGGATCTCCTGCGCCGAACTGGTATCGGGGGAGGGGGTTATCAGCCGGCGCCGCCGCTGCGGTCGCAACCTTCGGCTCGACGGCTGCTGCCACGGGTTCCGGATCTCGCTTGCGAAACAAACCGAACGCCGCCATGGGGGTTCTCTTGCAAGTTGAAATGGACTGTCCGATTCTCCCATCCGTAGGTGAAATCGTGGTTAACGGCTGCCTGATTTTCCGGAAGGCGGCACGGCCGGCATGCCAGATCACGCCGCAAGTCTTTGATTTTGGCCTGTCGGAGGCCTATAACGCCGCGCCTCACCCCCTTTTTGAAAGACGATTCCCAAGGGACCTCGCATGGCCGGCCATTCCCAATTCAAGAACATCATGCACCGCAAGGGCCGGCAGGATGCCCAGAAGTCGAAGCTGTTCGGCAAGCTGGCCCGCGAAATCACGGTCGCGGCCAAGCTCGGCACCCCCGACCCCGCCATGAACCCCCGGCTGCGCGCCGCGATCGTTGCCGCGCGGGCGGAAAACATGCCGAAGGACAATATCGAGCGCGCCATCAAGAAGGCCGCCGGTAATGAGGGCGAGAACTATGACGAGATCCGCTACGAGGGCTATGGCCCCGGCGGCGTCGCCGTGATCGTCGAGGCCCTGACCGACAACCGCAACCGCGCCGCCTCCGACATCCGCTCCTACTTCACCAAGTCCGGCGGCAATCTCGGCGAAACCGGCTCGGTCGCCTTCATGTTCGACCGGGTCGGCATCATCGAATATGACCACAAGGCCGCCTCCGACGATGCGATGCTGGATGCGGCGATCGAGGCCGGCGCCGACGACGTCGTGTCGAGCGAAAGCGGCCACGAGATCTACGCCTCCCCGGAATCCTACCGCGAGGTCGCGAAGGCGCTGGAAGCGAAATTCGGCGAGCCGCGCAAGGCGTCGCTGACCTGGAAGCCACAAAACACCGTCGCCGTCGATGACGAGACCGGCGAGAAGCTGCTCAAGCTGATGGATCTGCTCAACGACCACGACGACGTCCAGAACGTGTTCGCCAATTTCGAGATCTCGGACGCGCTGATCGCGAAGATGGGCGGGTAAGCCCATCTCTCGTGATACCGTCATGGCCGGGCTTGTCCCGGCCATCCACGCGTATCCACTCGTGCTGAAGGACGTGGATGCCCGGGACAAGCCCGGGCATGACGAGGTGGGTGCACCGCTTTCCCCGTGCATGACCTCCCCGTTTGTGTTTCGTTCTCGAAACGCAGCGGTTATCACTACCCCATGACAGTCCAGCCGATTCGCAAACCCGCCCGCATTCTCGGCATCGACCCGGGCCTCCGCCGCACCGGCTGGGGCGTGATCGAGGTCGAGGGCAATCGGCTGGTGTTCATTGGCTGCGGCTCGATCGAGCCGTCGGAACGGCTGCCGCTGTCGGGCCGGCTGCTCGCGATCCATGAGGGGCTGGCCGCCGTGCTCGGCGATTTCAAACCGGCGGAAGCCGCGGTCGAGCAGACGTTTGTCAACAAGGACGGTGTTGCGACGCTGAAACTCGGTCAGGCCCGCGGCGTCGCCATGCTGGCGCCTGCAATGTTCGGCATCGAGGTTGCCGAATATGCGCCGAACCAGGTCAAGAAAACCGTCGTCGGCGCCGGACACGCCGAGAAGAACCAGATCGCCGTGATGCTGAAGATCCTGCTGCCCAAGGCCGAGCCGCAATCGCCCGACGCCGCCGATGCACTCGCGGTCGCGATCACGCACGCCCATCACCGCCAAAGCACCGCATTGCGGCTGAGAGTAGCCAGCCTATGATCGGCAAATTGAAAGGCCTCATCGACTCCTATGGCGAGGATTACGTGATCCTCGATGTCGGCGGCGTCGGCTATCAGGTGCATTGCTCCGCGCGCACGCTGCAGGCGCTGCCCTCGCCGGGCGAGGCCGCGGTGCTCTCGATCGAGACCTATGTGCGCGAGGACCAGATCAAGCTGTTCGGCTTCCGCACCGACAACGAGCGCGAATGGTTTCGCCTGTTGCAGACCGTGCAGGGCGTCGGCGCCAAGGTCGCGCTCGCCGTGCTCGGCACGCTGCCGCCTTCCGACCTCGCGAACGCGATCGCGCTGCGTGACAAGGCCGCGGTGGCGCGCACGCCCGGCGTCGGGCCGAAGGTCGCCGAGCGCATCGTCAGCGAGCTGAAGGACAAGGCGCCCGCCTTTGCCAATGTCGATCCCGCCGTGGTCCATCTCGCCGGCGCCATCGACAACGAGCGCGCGCCGCGGCCGGTGACGGACGCGATCTCCGCATTGGTCAATCTCGGCTATGGCCAGCCGCAAGCCGCCGCCGCCATCGCCGCCGCCTCGCGCAGCGCAGGCGAGCAGGCTGAAACCGCGCAGTTGATCCGGCTGGGCCTGAAGGAACTGGCGAAGTGATGGCTCACCCTACGGGACTATGCCTTCGCACTGCCTGTTACTGTGCCCTCTCCCCTTGTGGGAGAGGGCAGCACCGGAATCGGCAACGAACACGATTGGGTGAGGGGTTTCTTTCCGCGAGCAGCTTGCCCGCCGCGACAACCCCTCATCCGTCGCGCATTGCATGCGCGCCACCTTCTCCCACAAGGGGAGAAGGGAAGGACGCGCGCTTTGCCCACCCTACGATCGTCACGGAATTGACGACATGAACCCGCCCTCCCGCATCGTCACCCCTGAGCGTCGCGCCGATGATGTCGGTGACACCGCGCTGCGTCCGCAATCGCTGTCCGATTTCGTCGGCCAGGCGCAGGCGCGCAAGAACCTTTCGATCTTCATCGAGGCCGCACGCAAGCGCGGCGAGGCGCTGGATCACGTGCTGTTCGTCGGCCCCCCGGGTCTCGGCAAAACCACGCTGGCGCAGATCGTCGCGCGCGAACTCGGCGTCGGCTTTCGCGCCACTTCGGGCCCGGTCATTGCAAAGGCTGGCGATCTCGCCGCGCTGCTCACCAATCTGGAAGAGCGCGACGTCCTTTTCATCGACGAGATCCATCGCCTGAGTCCCGCCGTGGAGGAGGTGCTCTATCCAGCGATGGAGGATTTCCAGCTCGACCTCATCATCGGCGAGGGTCCCGCCGCGCGCTCGGTGAAGATCGAGCTTTCAAAATTCACCCTCGTCGGCGCCACCACGCGCGCCGGCCTGCTGACCAATCCGCTGCGCGACCGCTTTGGGATTCCGATCCGGCTGAATTTCTACACCGAACAGGAGCTGGAGAAGATCGTCGCCCGCGGCGCCCGCGTGCTCAACATCGGCATGAGCCCCGACGGTGCCAATGAGATCGCCCGCCGCGCCCGCGGCACGCCGCGCATCGCCGGCCGCCTCTTGCGCCGGGTGCGCGACTTTGCTTCGGCTGCAGACGCCACGTCGGTCGACCGCGCCATCGCCGACCACGCGCTTTCCGCGCTCGAGGTCGATGCCGCTGGCTTAGATGCGATGGACCGCCGCTATCTCAGCACCATCGCGATGAACTATGGCGGCGGCCCGGTCGGGGTCGAGACGATGGCCGCCGCCCTGTCGGAGCCGCGCGATGCGATCGAGGACATCATCGAGCCCTACCTGATCCAGTGCGGCTACCTGCAGCGCACGCCGCGTGGCCGGCTCCTCACCTCGCATGCCTTCCGCCACCTCGGCCTCGCCGAGCCCACGCGCGATCCCTCGCAATTCGGCCTGTTCGGCAACGACGACGATTGATCTTCGATCGTCGTAGCCCGGGTGACGCGCCAGCGTAACCGGGGGCCGCTCTTGAACGTTGGTGCAGGAGTCCCGGGTTACGCGTTCGCTCCACCCGGGCTACGGCGACGTGTCTCATCACATCCTCGTGCAGCAGACCCCCTGACAATCTGCACAAACGCACCGCAATTCCGCTCCAATCGGACCCCATCAACGAGGGGCATCACCGATTGTCCCCATGTTCTCACGACGTCAATTTTTCAGATCCATCGGCGGCCTCACCGCCCTCACGGCGTCGACCTCGGCCTATGGCTTCGGCGTCGAGCCGGTCCTGCGGCTCCGCGTCACGCGATACCATCTCACCCCACCGCGATGGCCGGCGGATTTCCCGCTGAAGATCGCCGTGATCGCGGACCTGCACGCCTGCGATCCCTGGATGTCGCTGGAGCGCATCGAGACGATCGTCGCGCGCACCAACGCACTTGAGCCCGACATCATCGTCATGCTCGGGGACTACGTCGCCGGCCACCGCCATGTCACCCGCTTCATTCCGGCAAGCGAATGGGCCGCGGTGCTGGCGAACCTCAAGGCGCCGCTCGGCGTGCACGCGATCCTCGGTAACCACGATTACTGGGACGACAAGACCGTGCAGCGCGAGGGTCAGGGGCTGACGGTGGCCCATCGTGCGCTCGAAGCCAACGGCATTCCGGTCTATGAGAACGATGCAAAGCGCCTGACCAAGGCCGGCCGCCCGTTCTGGCTCGCCGGCCTCGGCGATCAGCTCGCTTATATGCCGGCACGGCGTTTCCGCCCCGTGCGCCGTATCGGCGTCGACGATCTCGGCGCGACGCTCGCGAAAGTCACCGACGATGCGCCGGTCATCCTGCTGGCACACGAGCCTGACGTCGCGCTGCGCGTCCCCTCACGCGTGGCGCTGCAATTGTCCGGCCATACCCATGGCGGCCAGGTCCGCGTGCTCGGCTGGTCGCCCGCGGTGCCGCCGCGGCAGGGCGTCGAGCTCGCCTACGGCCACCTGCGCACCAATTGCGACGTCATCGTCTCCGGCGGCCTCGGCTGCAGCATCATGCCGTTCCGCATCGGCGTTCCCCCGGAGATCGTGCTGGTGACGCTCGGCAAGCCCGGACCGGCCGTGGCGTAATACGCGCTTGCGTGTGGCGCGGATTTTGCGCAAAAGCTCGATCTTCCCAGCGAGACGATCGAGGTTCGCAAGTGACAGCTCATCTCGACGGCGAGATCCGCGACGGCCGCCATCACATGCAGTGCCGCGTCTATTACGAGGACACGGATTTCTCCGGCATCGTCTATCACGCCAACTATCTGCGCTTCATGGAGCGCGGCCGCACCAATCATTTGCGGCTGATGGGCGCCGAGCAGCATGCGCTGTTTGCCGAGACCGAGGTGGAGACGCCGGGCTTTGCATTCGTCGTGCGTTCGATGCAGATCGATTTCCTGCGGCCGGCGCGGATGGACGATGTGCTCGACGTCGTAACCTGGCCGGTCGCCGTGAAGGGCGCCTCGATCATGCTGGCGCAGGAAGTGCGGCGCGGCGAGGAAGTGCTGGTGAAAGCGCAGGTGCGCGTCGCCTTCATCAGCCAGGGCAGGGCGCAGCCGATCCCGAAATCGCTGCGGCTCTTGCTGAAGGCCGATGTGGTGTGAAGATCGTGCCACAGATTCGGTGTCGTCCCGGCGAACGCCGGGACCCATAACCGCAGGGAGCGGTTGTTTGGCGACGACGTCGACCAGATCGCCCCACCGATAGATCCCGCGGTATGGGTCCCGGCTCAAGTCCGGGACGACGGTAGTGTCACGCCGCAGCCTTGTGGCGCGCGATTTCGGCCTTGTAGAGCTCGAACTCCTCCGCGATCGCTTTCGCCACCGAAGGCCGCGCGCGCAGGCGTTCGTAATAAGCCTTCAGCGTCGGCCATTTTACGAGGTCAACCGGCGGCGTCGCCATGGTCCAGTTGATGACGGTGACGAGATAGGCATCCGCCACGCTGAAATGGTCGAGCAGGTAGTCGCGCCCCTTCAGATAGTTTTCGAGATAGTCGAGCCGCGACAGGTTCTTCTCCACGACATAGGTCTTCGCGTCCTGCGGCGCCTTCTTGTCGAGCAGCGTCACGAACAGGCCCTTGTGCAGTTCGGTGCCGATGAAGCAGAGCCATTGATGCAGCCGGCTGCGCTCCATGCCGGCGCCGCTGCCGAGATTGGCCTCTGGGAAGCGGTCGGCGACGTATTGCAGGATCGCGGCGTTCTCGGTCAGCACCGCGCCGTCATCGGCGCGCAGCGTCGGCACCAGGCCGAGCGGATTGACCTCTGTGAAATCCGAGCCGTCGTTCAGCACCACCTTGCTCCTCGGATCGACCTCGAGATAGTCGGCGCTTGCGCCCGCTTCATACAGCGCGATGCGGGTCGCCATCGAGCAGGCGAGCGGCGAGAAATAAAGCTCCATGGGTGCCTCCTTGGCGGTTCGGCCCGGCGGCCGGGCCTCCTGTTGATTTTTGTACTGTTCTGCATAATATGGTTTCGGTCAAGGAATTTTCTGCGAAATGGTACAAAAAAAGAAGAAGCTGCCATCTGCTGCCAAACCGTCGGCTGGCAAAAAGGCTGACGCCGCTGAGCCGAAGCGGCGCGGCCGGCCGCGCGCCTATGAGCCCGACGTTGCCCTCGGCAAGGCGCTCGACCTGTTCCGCAAGCGCGGCTTTGCAGCGACCTCGCTGGACGATCTCAGCGCCGCGACCGGCATGAACCGGCCGAGCCTTTATGGCGCGTTCGGCGACAAGCGCGAGCTCTACATCAAGAGCTATCAGCGCTACCGCGACGATGCGCGCACCGCGATGGTCGACATCTTCCGCGAGGAGTTGCCGATCCGCGAACGATTGGCGCGGATCTATGCGGTGGCGCTCGACATCTATCTTTCCGGCGATTCCCCGCGCGGCTGCTTCACAGTAGTGACGGCGGCTTCCGATGCGGTCGCCGATCCCGAAATCCGCGCCTTGGCGCTCGAAGGCTTCGTCGAGCTCGACAAGGCTTTTGCCTCGTGCTTCCGCCGCGCCAAGGAGAAGGGCGAGCTATCGGCAACCGCCGACATCGCCACGCTCGGGCGGCTTGCTTCCGCCACCCTGCACACCATCGCGCTCCGCGCCCGCGCCCGCGTCTCGCGCGAGGAATTGGAAGCCCTCGTCAACGGCGCCATCGAGGTGGTGTGCCGCTAGCGCGGCATAGTCCGACTAATTCGCGATGCCCGGCGCAATGCCTTTTTGAACAGACTGGGGTGTGCGACGACTAATATTACGTCTGCAATCGTTTAAATCAGGAATGAAATAGCGCCGTCACCTCATCCCTCCATCCTTCGCCATGCGATGCGAGCGGTGCGAGATGATCAAAACATCTCCCTCTCTGAAAGGTGAAAAAATGGCCCGAATTTCCTCAATCTGTTTCGGTCTGATTGCCTACGCAACCTTCCTCGGCACGATTCTCTATATGATCGGCTTCGTCTTCGGTGCCGTCGTGCCGAAAGACATCGACCAAGGGCCCGCTACGCCAACGCTCGAGGCGGTGATCATCAATCTTCTGCTGCTGTCGCTCTTCGCTCTCCAACACAGCGTGATGGCCCGCAGGTCATTCAAGCAGTGGTGGACCCGGTTCATTCCACATGAAATCGAGCGAAGCGTGTATGTCCTTCTCGCCAGTCTGGTCCTGATCTTGCTGGCTTGGCAATGGCGCCCAATTCCAGCGATCATCTGGCGTGTTGCTGATCCGGCCGCTGCCATCGCCCTGTCAGGGCTCGCACTGTTCGGCTGGTTGATCGTGCTGTTCGCCAGCTTTCAGATAAACCACTTTGAGCTATTCGGTCTGAAGCAGGTGTTCGCAGATCCGGCGGTCAGCGCTGTTGGCTCTCGTTTCAAGACTCCATTTTTGTATAGACTGGTACGCCATCCGCTCTATCTGGGCTTCATCATCGCGTTCTGGTCGACGCCAACAATGACGGCTGGGCACTTTCTATTCGCGGCCGTCGCAACAGCCTACATTTTCGTCGGCGCCAGCCTGGAGGAGCGCGATCTGATCGCGCTGTTTGGCGATCAGTATCGGCAGTATCGCGAGGGAGTGGCGATGCTGGTGCCCTGGCCTCGTTCCATCAAGGCCGATCACTACACAACGGAGCCTAACGCGAGCGACCGCTGAGATTGTTCGTAGCGCGCTCGTGCAAGAACTCTCTTCGAGACCGGATAGTAACGCGGCCGCCAGTCGGCCGCGGCGGCGGAATGCTTTGTGGCTTGCGCTACTGCTGCTGGCCTCATTGACGCTGCTGACGGATCGCGCAGCCGCGGCCGAGCAGGTCGACCCCACGCCGCGGATCGCGATCATTTCGGCCTATACCCCCGAATGGCTCGCGCTCAAAAATGCAATGAACGCGACCCGGACGGAGATCATAGCTGACGTGACCTACATCGCGGGTCGCCTCGAAGGCAAAGACGTCGTTCTTTTCCTCAGCGGCGTGTCAATGGTCAACGCCGCCATGACCACGCAGGGCGCGATTGATCATTTCAAGATCAGGCGCATCGTCTTCTCCGGAATTGCCGGCGGCATCAACCCCAGTCTTTCGCCAGGAGATGTCGTCGTGGCCGATCGCTGGTCTGAATATCTCGAATCTGTGTTTGCCCGGCAAGACGGAGCCCGCTGGTCGATACCGAACTGGCTCGGCAAGACGCTGCCGAACTACGGCATGATTTTCCCCCGCGCGGTCGGAATTGCTCATCCGGGTGAGCGCGAGCCGGAAAAGCGGTTCTGGTTTGACGTCGATCCGACCATGCTGGAGATTGCACGTTCGGTCGCGCCGAAAGTCGAGCTGAAGGCCTGTCTTAATCGGGATGTCTGCGGAACCACACGTCCCCGTGTCGTCGTCGGAGGTGCCGGCGTCTCCGGTCCGGCGTTCGTTGACAATGCCGAATTCCGCAAGTGGATTTGCGATACTTTCAAGGCGAGCCTGGTTGACAATGAAAGTGCGCCAGTCGCCCATGTCGCCTATTCGAACCATATCCCCTTTATAGCCTTCCGCGGCCTGTCGGATCTGGCCGGCGGCGATGCCGGCGGAAACACGGAGAATGAGCTCGAACACCTGGCGTCGGACAACGCCGCCGCGGTGGTCAAAGCATTTCTCCGCGCTCTCCCAGCTCAAGAGTCTCCCGAAAACCGCTCCAGCGAAGGAAGCAAGTAACATAGACCTGTAGCTGCGCAGGCAGGAATGCGGGCGCTTCCCAACCATGCACGAGATGTGCTCGCGGTCTCATCGTGTCGGGCGCTCTCGGAAGAGCGCCCGCGTGTTGAACGATAGAGCCAACTACTGCCCGTGATGTGCCTTGATGGCTTGCTCGACTTCCCGTTTGACGGCCTCAAGGTTGAAGCTCGCCGGCGCCTGCATTGGAGGAAAGTCGATGGCCGTTTGCGCCAATCTGGCAACCTCTTGCTGAACAAGCACGAAGCGCCAGAATTCGCGGGCCATGAAATCATTCATATAACCTCCGCCCATGTTGTTCAGGCTTTCGCCGCGGATTGACGGCGTCCGCTCAAACGGGTCTTGGCGGATGTTGACCATGGTTGGCATGTCGGTGGTGTCTTTTTCTCCCGGCCACCCATAAGGCTGCTGGAAGAACTGAAACTTGAAGTTGTCGTGGCGAAGCGCACCGAGATGCGGACCGGCGAAATAGAATATCTCATGGCGAACGGAGGGACCGCTGCCCGTCAGCAGATCCATCTGATTGTAACCGTCGAGGTGGTTCTTGTAGCTGCGGCCTTCCAGCGTCACGCCCTTAAGGAGCTGGTCGGTAATGTTCGGGTTGCCCGCCGCAGCGGTTAGTGTCGGGAACCAATCGAGCCCAGAGAAGATTCCATTCTCGACCGAGCCCGGCTTGACGCGTCCCGGCCAGCGAATGATGGCCGGCACGCGGAAGCCGCCTTCATAGCTCGTCCCCTTGGTGGCCTTGAACGGGGTCATGCCGCCGTCCGGCCAGGTGAATACCTCGGCGCCATTGTCCGTCGTGAAGATGACGATGGTGTTGTTGGTTTCGCCGATGTCATCGATATGCTTGAGCAGGGCGCCGACGCTGTCGTCGAGTTGGGCCATGCCGGCTTCCTCGAGACCGTAGTTCGTGTCGTGGTTCTGCATCGCGCTGTACTTCTTCGACAGGAATGTCCAGACGTGCATGCGAGTCGGGTTGTGCCAGATGAAGAAGGGTTTGCCGTCGCGCTTGGCCTTATCCATGAAGTCACTGGACGCCTTGACCAACTCCTCGTCGATGGTGGTCATGTCGTACTTCGCCTTCAGGAATGGCAGATCATGCATATTCGGCACGTTCGACATGTCGGGGAACGGCGGCAGCGGCCCCTCGTCGACGATCCTTTGCTTGCCGATCTTGCCCCAGCGCGGCATCTCGGTGGGGTCGTCCGTGTCCGTCGCGTAGCTGTGGATCAGGCTGCGCGGGCCATACTTGTTGTAGTAGTCCTGGTTGGCGGGGAACGAGTACCAGTACGGATCAGACATCGCGTCAAGGTGATATAGATATCCGAAGAATTCGTCGAAGCCGTGCACTGTCGGCAGATATTTGTTGAGATCGCCGAGGTGGTTCTTGCCGAACTGCCCCGTTGCGTAGCCGAGCGACTTGAGCGCGGTGGCCAGTGTCACGGCCTGGTCCGGGATGCCAACATCGGCGCCAGCCTGACCGACGGTCGTTAGCCCCGTGCGGATCGGTAACTCGCCGGTGATGAAGTTGGCGCGTCCTGCCGTGCAGCTCGCTTCGGCGTAGTAGTCGGTGAACATCATGCCTTCGGACGCCAGCTTGTCGAGGTTTGGCGTCTTGCCGGACATCATTCCGCGGTGGTACGCGCCGATGTTGAACCAGCCAATATCGTCTCCCATGATGACAAGAATGTTCGGCGGCCGTTGCTGCTGTGCGGCCGCCGGTGGTGCGGTCGCCGCCAGCACGGCAGCGAACAGCGCGAGTACGCCGATCCAAACGGTCTTTCGGATACTCATGATCTGTTCCCTTCCTCGAACTGTTGCCGATTGCAATACCAAGCGCTTCTCGGAGCGCACCCTGCAGCGAGCGCATCCGAGCGAGCCTTCCGCCACTTGCTCTTCAGCCTATTAAAGGTGGCCTGACCGCGACTATGCACTTCCGGCAGATCGCATCCCGAGAGAGGGAGGGCCTCAGTTTGCAGGTATGCGCGTCATGGTGCCCACCACGGCGTCCGCAGTCTCCAGCGCTCCCTCAACCCATCCCTGCTTGGTCGACCATGCCTCGCTGACGATGTGCAGCGCCGTTCCGGGCACCGGAGATGCGATTTTCTTCATGATTTCCCAGCTCTTCACGCCCTGATTCCAGGTGTGCCAGGCGCCGCCGTACGGATCTTCTTCCCAGTTCATGAAGCCGACTGACAGCGGCGCTGCCACGGGCTGATCGAGCCCGTGCACGACGCCGATCTGGCGACGGACTTCTGTCGCCACGGGGCCGTCAGGATCGAGCATGGTGAATCCGCTGGCGCCCGGCTGTTCCAGGCGCCGCAAGCCAGCCCAGTAATCGAGCTGCGGACGATCGAAATAGCCCATGGTCAGGTGGCCTGTCGCGCCTGCCGGCCGGTCGGGCTCGGTGCCGAAATAATAGATCTGTCGGATCGGCAGGTCGGTGGTCGCCCGTCCGCTGGTCAGACCGAGCGGACGCCACCAGGGCTGCTCATGAGCGAGAAAGACCTTGCCAAGCGGGCGCGGCGTCACGGTTGCAAGCAGAGCTGCGATGGGTGGCTCTTTCAACACAGCGCAGTCGTCGATGATCTCGATCGCCCGGCGCGGCAGCGCAAGTACGACACGACGCGCACGAAAGGCGCGCGGTCCGTCAGGCGTCGTGAAGACGAGTTCGTGCAGACCATCGCCTGTCTGGGCCGGAGTGCGCAGTGATACCAACCTATGCTGATGATGAATGGTGCTGCCTTCGCGCATGACGGCGGCCGCAAGCGCGTTCGGCAAGGCCTGCATGCCGTCCACCAGAGTTTTCTCGGTCGGGCTGCCGGTATACTCGATCACCAACGACAATGCGTCGGCGGCATTCCAGTTGCTTACGACTGCACTGTAGCCAATTCCCATCTCGATGAACTGAAGCGCCTCATCGGATAGAAATCGGCCGAGCAGATTGCTGAAGCCCCAGTCGATCAGCGGAAAGCCGTCGAGGGTGAGCGACTCTTGCATCTTCGCCCACTCGTCGGGCGACAGGTGCTTCATGGAAGGCATCACCCGTCGGACGGCTTTGACGATCAATTCGAACGGATCGAGATAGAGTTCGTCCGGGCGCAGCCCGTAGGGGAGGGGTTGCTTCTTTGCGATGTCGCCGGCACGCCACTGCTTGCCCCGGGAATAGAAGATGCTCTCCGAGTTGCCCGTGGTGAACTCGCGAATCCCGAGACCGAATTTTGCCGCGAGCGAGGTGATGAGCGCGTGACTGGAAAGAAAGCGCATCGCGCCGAATTCTGCGGCGATGCCGGTGGTCCCCGGCATGGTCACGCTGAGCAGGCGACCGCCGACGCGCGCGGATGCCTCGAACACCGCCATGCCGCCGGGAGGCTGGCCGCAACCGAGCAGGCGCCACGCGGTGTAGAGGCCGCCAACCCCGGCGCCGACGATAGCCGTGTCTAGGGTATCTTCGGTAGATCGAAATCGATCGTTGCCGCTCATTGGGGTTATTCCTGTCAAGTCGAACGATTACGATGCTGCGCGGCCCCTGATAAGGAGTGGCCTGGGAGCCGAGGTAGAACGCAAGTCACATTGATCTTCACCAGAGACTTGGTCAGTCCGCTGAGTTCAGGAAAGATGCAATGTTTCAACCGTAACCGAACTTCGATGCGTAGAACTATTTCCGTAGTGAGCGGGGAAGATCTGGCGCGAGCTTACGACCCATAGCTGTGCTGGTAGCAACGCGTGAACACTGGTTCGCTCTACGTTTGGACGCGGACTTCGGCGACTCCAGTATTGAGGTCCGCTAAGGGTCTTGGTTGTGTCCAAACGGATAGGTCGGCATGCGGCCGTAGTCGCCAATCATTGCAGGCGGCCGCTGTTCTCGCGTCGGATCGTCCAATGACGGCTAAAGTGGGTATGCGACGTGGTATTGCGCTTTTGGACGCACTCTCCGACCTTCAGGCAGCGCGGATGGCTGCAATCAGGCTCGGTTTGCCGACGATGTTCATCATCCGTGTGAGGTTATAGGCGAGAACATGCAGCGCCATCTCAGCGGCTACATTCCGTAGGTGCTTCATCAGGAAGTGGGTCGCACCCATACGGGCTTTGATCGTGCCGAAGGGATGCTCGACCGTCTCGCGCCGCGTCCGCATGGCGTCAGGATTGGAATCGAGCCGTCTCTGGACCTCCTCGACCACATGCTCATGCTCCCAGCGCGTGATGCGGCGCTCCTTTGACGGCGTGCATTGGCTCTTAATCGCGCAGCCTAGCGTCTTTGATCGCAGGGGAGATCCCAGGGCCGCTCCCGCTCGCCGAGACCGCCATCAACATTGTTGTCTGTGACGAGTACCTGCAATTGAATCTCCTTGCTTGTGGCTGCGAATGCGACACTTCCGTGCAGGCAGTCAAATGCGCAGGAGCTTCATTGCGATTTTGAGAATGGCGGCGGCGACATTCGTCACCGGAGTCGACGTGCTGATCTGCTTGCAACAGCGATGCAGCTTGGTGACATCAACGTCACCACTCTCGTTGACCACTGTCAATCAAGGAAGTCTATTCTTGCAGGCCTACAGACTCACTCAAAGCCTCTCTGATCGGAGCACCAGAATTGGCTGGGCGAACAAGTTGGCTTCCCTCCTTGCAAATTCCGAAAAGTGATGTATATTGGAGTTGTTCGATTAGCCGCTGTGCCTTGTTGAATGCGCCTGCGGGCTCCTTTTCCAAAGACATCGACGAAGTTGAAGATAACCGCGCGGTTGTCGCGCGGCATGCGCTTGCGCGCTTTGGAGAAGAAAATGACTACAGGTATTGTTAAGTGGTTCAATGGCCAAAAAGGCTTTGGTTTCATCCAACCGAACGACGGTGGCAACGATGTGTTCGTTCACATCAGCGCTGTTGAACGGGCTGGCCTTTCCGGACTCGGCGAGGGTCAGAAGGTCAATTTCGAGATCAAGACCGACAAGATGCGAGGCAAGGTCAGCGCTGAGAACCTCTCGCTGGCTTGATATCGTCGGCGCCGTTTCACGGATGTACTGAAACGGACCCTCTGCCCGCTCGATCCTCGGATTGAGCGGGTTTTGTCCGTTGTGGAGCCCGGTGAGTGATGAGCGCGAAGAAGCCGACAGAGCCATCCCCCGAAGGCATTGCGCGTTCCTATCGCAAGCGCCTGGCCGCTGAAGAGGGGGCGCGGGCATTGGCAGACGTCGAAAGGCATGCGATCGAAGTTCGCACGAACATGGCGCGACTTCGAGAGACGCGTGAGGCCAAGGAAGCAGCTGACGCAGCCCTTCGAGTAGCTTTGCCTCCAGTGCCTGCGCCGAAGAAGCGCCCAAGGAAGCCGCGGATTTAGCGACCTGCAACCAGGGCCAACGGCGAAAAAATTGGGAGGGCCGATCACATGCCAGAGAGCGCGGGTCGTGCGTAGAGCCAGGTCGGACGGCGGCGGGACGATCACCTTCTTTCTCGCGTTCGGCGCAAATCGACAAATGTGCCGGTTGGCGACGACATTCAGCACGCAGAAGCAGGCCTTCAGCTATCTGCAGAAGCATCGAACAGAATTCGAGCGTATGGCGCGGGCGCGTCTTGCTTCAGGCGAGCTCGAAGACGGGATTGTCGTACTTTCGATGCTCTAGTTGTCAAGCCGGACCAGGTTTGCAAGAGCGCTTTTCGCGATCTCAATTGAATGCCTGGACTCTTTCGCAGACCAATGTCGCTCTGGAGACGAGGCTTCGTTCGTCCCGCGCTTCCGTGGCAAGCTATCGATAACCGTAAACGTTTCAAGCTCCTTCGATATCGGCAACACACTGCCCCGCGGCCCTTTGACTGGTCAACCCCAGGCCTTCTTCGTCTGCGGCAAGCGACTCGTCATCAAATTAGAGACATCTAGGGCGCCCTGTCGAGCTGACTTCTTCGCTCCGCTTCCCTGGCCAACCGTTCAGCTTTCAGCCGCTCCCGATTTGCATGGAACGCCTGTTCGGCCTTTTCGTACTCAGTGATCACTTTGTTTTCGGTCTGCTTGAACAGATTATTCGCCTCATTGGCTGCATCCGATGGGGAATGCTGTCTCATGCGTCTCCTCCTTGTTTCTGGTGATCTTCAGTCGCCCAATGTCAGCGCCTTCGAGGTGCTCGGCTTATCGTCGGGTCGGCTTACTACGCTTGGGGCGATCAATTCGCACGCGATCGAACTCCTTGGGGCCGTCGAGCAGATCACGCTTGCGCACCGCCCGATCATCTGCCGTCGTCGTTGTGTCGCCCATGCTATCGATCGTGTCGCCAGCCATTTTGCGAGCGCTCTGCTTCTGGCGATCCTGATCGGCGTGCGACGTAAGTCCCAGTTGCACCAGGCGGCTTATCGCCTCGGACAAGCCAGGCTTGTCTTCCTGCTCATCTATCCATGCTACGATGGCCCTCAGCAATGATTCCGAAGGACTAAAGCCTGCAACCTGAGCTTGGGTGGAACGGCTTACCGGTTTTCTCATCGGACCTTTCAGTTTGCTAACAGAGTGGCCGTGGCGGCCCGCGCCTCGGCACAATCAGAAAACCAACGAGCAGTCCTCCCGATGGGTTCCGACTGAACAGGGAAGCGGGAGCTATCCCTTGCGCAAGATGATGACGCCCCAGACTCAAGGTCGTCCATTACGGGCGCCTTGGAGCCGGAAGTTGACATTCAACGAAGTGAACGAGGGCTGGTAACTGAGGCGGCCCTACTTTCCCAATGCATCGACTGCTTTGGACGATCTGCGCAATGTGGCTTCGCTCACGGCTAATACCGCGTCATTGTGACCAATCGTCAGCAAGGCTAACCGAGCGATCAACGATCGTATGTTAACCCGGTTCCTAAAGGCGCTCGCGCTCGGTCGTTCTATTTTTCAGGCGGCCTCACCGGACCTGCGATCAGGCGATATTTCGGAACCCACGCCGTATTCCACGTCTCCATCGTTGCTCCGCAAACGGCACATTCGAAGCTGCCGATCTCACGGCTCTCAGCCATGGCTTCGGAGCGATTATAAACAGCGCCGCACGTGCACCCTCGATGACGAGTCCCAGTCATTGAGGTTTTATGCGCTCCTCGAGCCACGATTGCCAGCCCTCAAATGTCCGGAAGGGGTCAAAGGCATCGATGTTGTCAGGGTCGCAGCACGTCAGCTTTCCCTCCGAAAGCGACGCTTCTCGCGACACCTACGTTCTTGAATAACTGAAGCCCGGCGCGACAGTTGCGCTAATACCCCCGCCTGCGGTCGACCACGTGCTCCAGCGCGCCGCCGGCCTCAAAACGCTCGATCTGCCGCGCGACATATTTCGAGATCTCGTCCGGATCGGTGTCGGCCGCATTGTGCGGCGTCAGCACCACCTTCGGATGGCTCCAGAACGGGCTGTCCGGTGGCAGCGGTTCGGTCTCGAAGACGTCGAGCGAGGCGGCGCCGAGTGTGCCGTCGTCGAGCGCGCGCAAAATGTCGACCTCATCCTGCAATCCGCCGCGGCCGGCATTGATTAGGACCGGCGCGCCCATCGGGCTGTTGCGATTCAACTGGGCAAAGACCTCGCGGTTGAGCACGTGCCGCGTGTCCGGCGTCAGCGGCAGCAGGCAGACCAGGATGTTGGTCTGTTGCAGGAAGGCGCCGAGCTGTTCTGTCCCGGCAAAGCATTCGATGCCCTCGATCTGCTTCGCGCTGCGGCTCCAGCCAACCACGCGGAAGCCGATCGCCCGCAGCATCTGCGCCGCGTCGGCCCCCAGCGTGCCCATTCCCATGATGCCGACCGTGATCGCGCCCGCTGCCCATTGATGCCGAGGCGCCCAGCGTTTCTCGCGCTGCGACTGGCGCAAGTACAGTTCCTGGCGGTGATGCATCAGCACATGCAGCGTCACATATTCCGTCATCCGGCCGGTGAGATCGGACACCGCGACGCGGACCAGCGGCACGTTGGGCAACGAGGCATCCGCCATCAGCGCGTCGACGCCGGCGCCGAGATTGAAGATCACGCGCAAATTCGGAAACGCCGCAAGTTCGCCCGGGCGCGGCTTCCAGACCGCGGCGTAGTGCACATCAGCGGGATCGGCGCCCGCATCGGGTAACAGCAGCACGCGCCTGTTACGGCAGACCTCGTCGAACCGGGCTTTCCACCGTACCGGCGACCAGTTTTCGGTGCCGCCATGTACCAGCAACGCCAGCGCGCCTTTCGTCATTCCTGCACCCCTCGCCAACAACGTGACCAGCATCACATAACGAATCAAATCGGTCGCATAGTCTCCTGCCACCGATCAAGGGGAGACTTTGAGAAAGCCCACGCCCATAGCTGGCGTGACGTATTGCCGAGAAATACGGAATCTACTGGTGATGCGGAAGCTGCCGCCCGGCGTCATTGCGAGCGGAGCGAAACAATCCATGCCTCCACAAGCGGGGAGATGGATTGCTTCGCTTCGCTCGCAATGACGGCGTGGCGCGGAACTCACCCCTTCTCAAAATTTCTTCTAAGTGTTGTCGGCTGCGGGCATAATCGTTCGTCTTCAACACAACGGAGATGCCTGACGCATGCTGTATGCCATCCTTTGCTATCACGACGAGGACATGGTCGGTTCCTGGACCAAGGAACAGGACGCGGCCGTCATGAAGAAACTATCCGTCGTGCAGGAAAAGCTCGCCCAGCAGGGCCGGCTTGGGCCGGTGGCGCGGCTGTTGCCGACCACGGCGGCGACCACGCTGCGCAAGGACGATCCGCCGCTGGTGCTGGACGGTCCTTTTGCCGAGACCAAGGAGCAGCTGCTCGGCTTCTATGTCGTCGACTGCACGAATCTCGACGAGGCGCTCGACGTCGCGCGCGACCTCGGCGCGGCCAATCCGGGCGGCGCCTATGAGATCAGGCCCGTCGGGGTTTTCAACCCGGGGAGTGTTCAGCCGTGACCGATACCGCCTGGATCGACGCCGCGCTGACTTCGGCGCGACCCCAGGCGGTCGGCGCGCTGCTCCGCTATTTCCGCGATCTCGACCGGGCGGAGGAGGCGTACCAGAACGCCTGCCTGCGCGCGCTGAAGAGCTGGCCGCAGAACGGCCCGCCGCGCGATCCCGCGGCGTGGCTGATCATGGTCGGCCGCAATGTCGGGATCGACGATATCAGGCGCAGCCGCAAGCAGGAGGCGCTACCGGACGACGACCAGGCGATCTCCGATCTCGACGACGCCGAGGACGCACTCGCCGAACGGCTCGACGGCTCGCATTATCGCGACGATATCCTGCGGCTGCTGTTCATCTGCTGCCATCCCGATTTGCCGCCGACGCAGCAGATCGCGCTGGCGCTGCGCATCGTTTCCGGCCTTTCGGTCAAGCAGATTGCGCGCGCCTTCCTCGTCAGCGAAGCGGCGATGGAGCAGCGCATCACCCGCGCCAAGGCGCGCGTGGCGGAGGCGAAAGTGCCGTTCGAGGCGCCGGGTGCGGCCGAACGCAGCGAGCGCCTCGCTTCCGTCGCGGCGATGATCTACCTGATCTTCAACGAGGGCTATTCGGCGAGCGGCGACACCGCCGAGATTCGCAGCCCGCTCTGCGAGGAAGCGATCAGGCTGGCGCGGCTGCTGCTGCGCCTGTTCCAGAGCGAGCCGGAGATCATGGGGCTGACCGCGCTGTTGTTGTTGCAGCACGCTCGTGCCGCGGCGCGGTTCGATGCGGATGGTGCCGTGATCCTGCTCGAGGACCAGGACCGCCGCCTGTGGAACCAGACCTTTATCGCCGAGGGGCTGGCGCTGATCGACAAGGCGATGCGCCATCGCCGCAGCGGGCCCTACCAGGTGCAGGCCGCGATCTCGGCACTGCATGCGCGCGCGGAGAAGCCCGAAGACACCGACTGGAGGCAGATCGATCTGCTCTACGGCGCGCTCGAGATCATGCAGCCCTCGCCTGTGGTGACGCTGAACCGCGCGGTGGCGGTCTCGAAGGTACGCGGGCCGGAAGCGGCGCTCGAGATGATCGATCCGCTTGCCCAGCGGCTGCAGAATTATTTCCACTTCTACGGCGTCCGCGGCGCCTTCCTGATGCAGCTCGGCCGCAATGACGAGGCCCGCGTCGCCTTCGACCGCGCCATCGCGCTTGCCAACACGACCGCGGAGGCCGCTCACATCCGCATGCATCTCGACCGCCTGATCCGCGACAGCCAGCCGCGCGGCGCCAAATCTTCAAAGAGATAGTTTTCCGCTACTGCCCTCAAACCCAAGGAGCAAGCCATGCAGGTCAATCCCTATCTGTTCTACAGCGGCAATTGCGAAGCGGCGCTGAAATACTATGAGAAGGTGCTCGGCGCGAAGATCGAGGCGATGCTCACCCATGAGCAGGCGCCGGAATCGATGCCGGTCGCGCCGGACTGGAAGAAGAAGATCATGCACGCCAAGATCACGATCGACGGCGAGATCATCATGGCCTCCGATTCGCCGCCGGAATATTTCCATAAGCCGCAGGGTTTTGCGGTCTCTCTCACCGTGGAAGACCCCGCCGACGGCGAACGCAAATTCAAGGCGCTCGCGGAAGGCGGCACCGTGACCATGGCCTTCACGCCGACCTTCTGGGCCAAGGGCTTTGGCATGTGCGTTGATCAGTTCGGCATCCCCTGGATGGTGAACTGCCCCGCCGAAGGAATGTGACCTATCGGCACCGCGGATAGATCGCCGAGAGGTCGCGCCCGCGCAACAGCAGAAGCCGCGACGTCAATCCGCCGTGGCTTACGATCCAGCCGCGCACCGGCGCCGGATAGGCCTCGAGCACCGCCTCGGAGGCCTCCGGCTCGGCATAGAAACGCCCGCTCCTGTCGACCGAACGCGCGGCATGGAAGCCGAGCACGGCGCGCCGCGTCACGCAGATGCGATTGTTCGGAACCATCGAGAGCACCAGTGTGCAGGCCGACAGGCAGGGCCCGTCGATCACCACGCGCTCGCCGGAGGCGCGCACGCGCGCGAACAATTCGATGAAAGGCTCGACTTGTCCGCCCGGGCTTGCCAGGATGCGGACCTCGGCGCGCGCGAACGAACTTGCTCCGAGCAGCGCCGCTGCGATCAAAGCCGCCTTGATCACCGCCCTTGACATCCGCTTGCTCCCCGATCTCCTCGTTCTCCTCGCATATTTAGCGGCGTCGCATGCGGCAAGATTTTGTCATGCAGCTTCGTCTAGACTATCGAACTACATGCGATTCCTTCGCATGATGCTGCTCGCCGCAAGGCTGGCCCAGGCTTCAAGATGAACATCGAAACCAATCTGTGGCTGATCCGGCACGCGCCCGTCGATGGGCCGAAAGGGGTCATCCATGGCCCGGACGCGCCGGCCGACCTCGGTGACGAAGCGGCGCTTGCCGCGCTGAAGGCAAGGCTGCCGCAAGGCGCGTTCGCGGCCTGCAGCCCGGCGCGTCGCACGCGGGAGACCGCGGCCGCGCTCGGGCTCGCAGCGGTCGAGAACGCCGCCTTTCGTGAACAGGATTTCGGCGCCTGGACCGGGCGGCGTCACAACGATCTCGTGACTGAGCTCGGCGATGCCTATCACGCGTTCTGGCGATCGCCGGCGAGCAACCGGCCGCCCGGCGGCGAAAGCTTCGTCGATCAGATCGCGCGCGCGAGGCAGGGTCTGGCGACGTTGCCGGCGGGCGATGCCGTGCTGGTCGTGCACTCCGGCACGATCCGCGCGGTGCTCGCAATCGCGCTTGACCTACAGGCTGAGAACGCCTTGCGGTTCGTGATCGATCCGCTGTCGCTCACCCGGATCGATCGCCTGGCCAATGGCTGGCGCGTCATCGCGGTCAACCGGCGGCCCTAGCCGTTCCGCCCTTGTCCGCGCAGCGTCGGCAATCCGATGCCGGCGGCATCGAAGCCGCCATCGACGGCGAGGATCTGCCCGGTGATGTAGCTTGCGCGGTCGGAGCTGAGGAAGAAGATCGCTTCCGCCAGTTCCTCCTCGAGGCCGTAGCGGTTGAGCGGGATCGCGTCGTGATAATCGGCGCGGATGGCGGCCGAATGCACCGCTTTCGCCATCGCGGTGTCGACCGGGCCAGGCGCCACCGCATTGACACGGATGCCGAGCGAGGCGAGCTCGACCGCGAGTTGCTTGGTCAGATGCGCAAGCCCTGCTTTGCTGGTGCCGTAGGCCGAGCGCAGCGTCGAAGCGCGCACCGCCGAGATCGAGGTGATATTGACGATGGCGCCGCCGCCATGCTCGCGCATCAGCGGCGCGGCTGCCTTGGCGCAAAGGAACGGTCCGGTGAGGTTCACCGCCAGGATCCGGCTCCAGTCGGCGTCCGAGGTATCGAGCAGCGGCGCGAACACCGCAACCCCGGCATTGTTGACGAGCGCATCGAGCCGGCCGAAGCGTTTTTCCACCGCGGCAACCGCCGCAGCGACAGCAGCGGCATCGGAGACGTCGCAAGGCAGCGCCAGCGTGTTTTCGGCCTGTTTGAGGCTCGCGACCGCCTCGTTCAGCAATTCGCGCTCGATATCCAGGAGCGCTACGCGCCAGCCCTCGGCGAGGAATCGCCTGGCGGTGGCAAGCCCGATGCCGCGCGCCGCTCCGGTGACGAGCGCGACCTTCTGCGAAGATGAAGTCATGGATGTTCCAACGTTTTCCGATATCGGTTCCTGTTGCGCCGTCTACCTGGCGAAAGCAAGGTCTGCGGCCGCGAAATAAATCCGTCGGCGATGTCGGGCGCCCTGAGCACTGCTTCGTCTTCCCTGTGGCGGCACATCCGGCCGCCGGCAACAGGAGTTTCCATGTCGCTGACGCTGCACTATCACCCGCTGTCGTCGTTCTGCTGGAAGGTGCTCATCGCCCTCTATGAGAACGACGTCCCGTTCGCGCCCAATCCGGTCGATCTTTCCAATCCGGCCGAGCGCGCGGCGCTGTTGAAACTGTCGCCGATCGGGCGATTTCCGGTGCTGCAGGACCATGCGCGGAACCAGGTCGTGCCGGAATCCAGCATCATCATCGACTATCTCGACCGCCATTATCCCGGCCGCACCAAGTTCATTCCGGCTGAGGCCGATCTCGCCTGGCAGACCAGGCTGCGTGAACGCTTCTATGATCTCTATCTGCACCTGCCGATGCAGAAGATCGTCGGCGACCGGCTGCGGCCCGCCGACAGCAAGGATCCGTTTGGCGTCGAGGAGGCGAGGGCGCAGCTGCTCGCCTCCTACCGCATCATCGACGAGCAGTTGGCGCCCGGCGGCTGGGCGGCGGGCGAGGCGTTCACGCTTGCTGATTGCGCCGCCGCGCCGTCCTTGTTCTACGGCAACATGATGGTGCCGTTCGGCGACGAGCACGAGAATCTGCGCGCTTATTTCGAGCGCCTAAAAGCGCGTCCGTCCTTCGCGCGAGTGATGCAGGAGGCCGAGCCCTATTTCAAGATGGTGCCGAAGGAGAGCTGAATGCCATCCACCGACAAAGCCGGGATCATCCGCGCGATCTTCGCCGCCTATCTGGCGAACGACCGCCAGCGCGTCGAGGCGGCCTTCACCGACGACTTCCGTTTCACCAGCCCCTATGACGACAATCTGGACAAGCTGACCTATTTCGCCCGCTGCTGGCGCGATAGCGATTGGATCGCGAGCCATGAGCTGGAACGGATCTTCGTCAAAGGCGACGAGGCCTTCGTGACCTATCGCTGCGTGGCGAAGGACGGAAACAGCTTCCGCAATACCGAGTTCTTTGCCTTCGACGGCGACAAGGTGAAGCGCATCGACGTCTATTTCGGCGCCACCTATCAGGATGGCAAATTCGTCAAGCAGGGCGCGTAGAGCCTGAGAACCAATTCGGTTTTCGGGTAGACGGCATCCGAAGTAGCGGATGTTGAAGACCTCGACGGTGGA
>NZ_JBVBEF010000040.1:0-75451 GCF_055456055.1 Bradyrhizobium sp. LeoB3 | reverse complement strand
TCCACCGTCGAGGTCTTCAACATCCGCTACTTCGGATGCCGTCTACCCGAAAACCGAATTGGTTCTCAGGCTCTACGTTTCGGCGTCAATACCCCGCCGCTTCGGCGCCGCGGGTGCGCGGATCCGGGGCGCCGAGCGGGCCGTTCGACGTCACCAGGATCGAGTTGGCGGAGGAACAGCCGAGCGGCTCGACGAGCTTGTGGCCTTTGGCTCTCAGTTCGGCCAGCACGTCATCGGGAAATCCCTTCTCGATCCGCACTTCATCCGGCAGCCATTGATGATGCACGCGCGGAGCGGCAACGGCGGCGGCGATATCCATTTTGTAGTCGATGACATCGACGATCACCTGCGTCACCGCGGAGATGATGCGGCTGCCACCGGGCGTGCCGGTCACCAGCACCGGCTTGCCGTTCCTCAGCACGATGGTTGGCGACATCGACGATAACGGCCGTTTTCCCGCACCCGGCAGGTTGGCCTCGAAGCCGACCAGGCCGAATGCATTCGAGGCGCCGGGCGCGGCGGTGAAATCGTCGAGCTCATTGTTGAGCAGCACGCCGGTGCCTTCGGCGACGAGGCCGACGCCATAGGGAAAGTTCAGCGTATAGGTGTTGCTGACTGCATTGCCGCTGGCGTCGACCACAGAGTAATGCGTGGTGTTGGAGCCTTCGCGTTGCGGCGGCACCGCTGCCGCTTCGGCCCAGGGCGTGGCGCGGGCAAGGTCGATGGTGGCGCGCTGCTTGGCGGCATAATCCTTGTCGAGCAAAGCGAGTGTCGGCGCGTTGATGAAGGCGGGATCGCCGAGATAGCGGGCGCGATCGGCATAGGCGCGCTTCATCGCTTCGATCATGACATGGAGCGAGGAGGCAGAGCCCTGCTTAATGTCGGACATCTGGAAACCCTCGAGGATGTTCAGGATCTCCAGCAGCACGATGCCACCAGAGGAAGGCAGCGGCATCGAGACGATATCATAGCCGCGATAGGTGCCGCGCACCGGCGTGCGAATCACGGGCTGATAGGATTTCAGATCATCCAGCGCCATGATGCCGCCGGCATCGCTGATAGCCTTGACGAGTTTTTCCGCGACCGGCCCTTCGTAGAAGCCGCGCGGGCCCAGTTCTGCGATCGCGGTGAGCGTGGCCGCGAGGTCGCTCTGGATCAGCGTGTCGCCCTCATGCAGCGGCGAGCCATCGACGCGGGAGAATGTCCTGGCCGAGTTCGGCCAGCGCGACATGCGGCGATACATGTCCGGCAGCGTGTCCGCGATATCATCCGCAACGGGAAGTCCGTCGCGCGCCAGATCGATCGCGGGTTTGACGATCTGCGCCAGCGTGAATTTCCCCGAGCCATATTTCTGAAGCGCCAGCGCGAGACCGGCAACGGTGCCGGGCACGCCGATGCCGAGCGCGGAATTGCGCGACTTGTCGGGATCGGGCTTGCCCTCGGCATTGAGGAAGATGTCGCGGGTGATGGCGCTGGGAGCGGTCTCGCGATAGTCGATCGCGACATCCTCGTTGCGATCCGCAAGGTGGATCACCATGAAACCGCCGCCGCCGATATTACCGGCGCGCGGATAGGTCACTGCCATGGCAAAGCCGGTCGCGACTGCCGCATCGACGGCATTGCCGCCCTGGCGCATGATGTCGGCGCCGACGCGGGCTGCAAGTTTTTCCTGCGCCACCACCATGCCATGTTCGGCGGCAATGCCCCGCATGGTGTCGGCAGCCGGTGGCATGTAGAAGCGGCGCTGTTCCTGCGCGGCTGCCGGCATGATGGTGAAGACCACGAGCACGACAGTCGCGACAATCCTGCGCCAACCATTTGAGGAAGTTGTCATCAATATTTCGCCGCGGTTGGAGCCGAAGTGAAGCGCTCGCGTCAGGGCCGCATGCTATATGGATTTGAAGCCGACAGGCAAAGCGCCTGTTCGTGATTGGGGCAGGACGATTTTCGCATGGACATGGCAATCAGCGAGGCAGGCAACGCGGAGTTGCCGAAGGGATATCCAGGCCGTGCCGCCGTCGTGAGCTGGATCTTTTTCGACTGGGCCGCGCAGCCTTATTTCACGCTGATCACGACGTTCGTCTTCGCGCCCTATTTTGCAGGTTTCGTCGCGCCCGATCCGGCGAGCGGACAGGCGATGTGGGGCTTTGCCACCGCGGCAGCGGGACTTGCGATCGCGCTGATGTCGCCGGTGCTCGGCGCCATCGCGGATGCGAGCGGCCGGCGCAAGCCGTGGATCGCGGGCTTCGGCGCGCTGCTCGTGCTCGGTTCCTCACTGATGTGGATCGGCCGGCCCGGCGATGCCAGTATCATCCCGCCGCTTCTGTTCGCCTATGCGCTCGCCTCTGTCGGCGCGGAATTCGCCACCGTCTTCAACAATGCGATGATGCCGACCTTGGTGCCGCCGAACCGCATCGGGCGGCTGTCAGGAACGGGCTGGGCCACCGGCTATGTCGGCGGCGTGCTTAGCCTGTTTTTGGTGCTCGGCTTCCTCGCGGCGAGCCCCGACAGCGGGCGCACGCTGTTCGGTTTCAAGCCGCTGTTCGGGCTCGATCCCGCCACGCATGCGGGCGATCGCATCACCGGGCCGTTGACGGGGCTGTGGTTCATCCTGTTCGTGACGCCGCTGTTTCTGTTCACACCGGACTATCCGGCGAAGCGGCCGGTGCGGCAGGCGCTGCGCGAGGGTCTGCGCGAACTGAGGCAAACGATCGGCGAATTGCCAAGGCGGAAATCGGTGGCGACGTTCCTGCTCGCCAACATGATCTATGCCGATGGGCTGGTGTCGCTGTTCGCGTTCGGCGGCATCTACGCCGCCGGCACCTTCGGCTGGCGCACGATCCAGATCGGTACGTTCGGCATCATCCTCGCAATCGCCGGCGTGTTCGGCGCCTGGTTAGGCGGCAAGCTCGACGATCTCCTGGGGCCGAAGCGCGTGATCGTGGGCAGCCTGGTCATCCTCTTGTTCTCGATCGCAGCGATTCTTTTGGTCGACAAGGATTCGATCCTGTTCGTGCCGGTTGCGCCGCCCGAACCGGGCGGTGCGCTGTTCGCTGGCGCGGCCGAGCGCGCCTATCTCGTGCTCGGCTGTCTGATCGGCGCCGCCGGCGGGCCGTTGCAGGCGGCTTCGCGCACGCTTCTCATCCAGCTCGCGCCGAGGGACCGCATCGCGCAGTATTTCGGATTGTTCGCGTTGACGGGCAAGGTGACGTCGTTCATGGGCCCGCTCCTGATCGGCGCCATCACCGCAGCAACCGCGAGCCAGAAGGCCGGCATGGCGGTGCTGGTGCTGTTCTTTCTTGGGGGGCTGGCGCTGATATTGCGGGTGCGGGATTAACTCCGCTGTCGTCCCGGCCTTGAGCCGGGACGACAGCGTGGAGTGCTGATGGAGCGCAGCGTAATTCGGGCTCCGCGTATCGGCTCAATGCCGGAAATGCCGCACGCCGGTGAAGACCATGGCGATGCCGTGCTGGTCGGCGGCCTTGATCACTTCGTCGTCGCGCATGGAGCCGCCGGGCTGGATCACTGCGGTGGCGCCGGCCTCGATGCAGGCGAGCATGCCGTCGGCAAACGGGAAGAACGCATCCGAGGCGACGACCGAGCCCCTGGTCAACGGCTCGGCGAGCTTCAATTCGGCTGCGGCGTCCTGCGCCTTGCGCGCGGCGATGCGGGCCGAATCGACCCGGCTCATCTGGCCGGCGCCGATGCCGACGGTGGCGAGGTCCTTGGCGTAGATGATGGTGTTCGACTTCACGTGCTTTGCAACGCGGAAGGCGAATTGGAGATCGCGCAGCTCGGCATCCGACGGCGCGCGCTTGGTCACGACTTTCAGCGCCATGTCGTCGACCACGGCATTGTCGCGGCTCTGCACCAATAGCCCGCCGGCGACGGTCTTGGCGGTGAGGCCGACGCTTCGCGGATCGGGCAGGCCGCCGGCGAGCAGAAGACGGAGATTCTTCTTCGCCGCGACGATCTTGATCGCTTCATCGGTCGCGTCAGGCGCGATGATGACTTCGGTGAAGATCTCGGTGATCGCGCGCGCGGCGTCCGCATCGAGCGTGCAGTTGACGGCGACGATGCCACCAAAAGCAGAAGTCGAATCGCAGGCGAGCGCCTTGCGATAGGCGCTGACGAGATCGGTGCCCTCGGCGACGCCGCACGGATTGGCGTGCTTGACGATGACGCAGGCAGCGGTGCGCTTGGCGTCGAACTCGCCGATGCATTCATAGGCCGCGTCAGTGTCGTTGATGTTGTTGTAGGACAGCTCCTTGCCCTGCACCTGCCGCGCGGTGGCAACGCCGGGGCGTTTCTCAGGCGTCGCGTAGAACGCCGCGCTCTGGTGCGGGTTCTCGCCATAGCGCAGCTTCTGGATCAGCTTGCCGCCGAAGGCGCGGAAATCCGGCGCCTCGGTGTTGAGCTCCTTCGCGAACCAGTTCGAGATCGCCGCGTCATAGGCCGCGGTGCGGGCATAGGCCTTGGCGGCGAGGCGGCGGCGAAGCGCGAGCGTGGTCGCGCCCTTGTTGGTCGCGAGCTCGTCGAGCACCGCCTGATAGTCCTGCGCTTCGACGATCACGGCGACGTCGTCATGATTCTTCGCCGCGGCGCGGATCATCGCGGGACCCCCGATGTCGATATTCTCGATGCACTCTTCGAAATCGGCGCCCTTCTCGACGGTGGCCTCGAACGGATAGAGATTGACGACGAGCAGATCGATCGGCGCGATGCCGTGGGCCTGCATGGCCGCCGCATGCTCCTTGTTGTCGCGGATCGCGAGCAGGCCGCCATGCACCTTGGGATGCAAGGTCTTGACCCGGCCGTCCATCATCTCGGGGAAGCCGGTGAGGTCGGAAACGTCCTTCACCTTGAGGCCAGCGCCGGCAATCGCTTTCGCGGTGCCGCCGGTGGAGACGAGCTCGACGCCATGGACGGCGAGCGCGCGGGCGAACTCGATCAGGCCGGTCTTGTCGGAAACGGAAAGGAGGGCGCGGGTGACGCGGCGTGTCGTGTCAGTCATGGGCAAGATCCTCTGTTAGGGAGTACCTATGCCCAGGCGCGCGGCAGATATATCCCGCGCTTCCCGATGGTGCTCCATCCAAGGTCGCCAGTCGCGCGAGCGAGTGCTCGTTAGCAGCTTTCGACGATCTTCACAACGGCCCAATAGGTCTGGACGGAGTCCGTCTACAGCGGAAGTTCCGGCTCCCGTCGTGCATTGCGGCGCGCATTGGTGACCGACGCCGAAGTGCCCGAGCGGACGAAACTCCAGCGGATGGTGGAGACCTGCCTTGCATCCTGCCGGATCACGATCTGGGAGGTGCGGCGCGGGCCGTCATTGCCGGCGAGGAATACGCTGTCCTCGAGATCGACCTTGTCGTCGACGGCCTCGAAGGTCCAGACGTCGCGGTTCGGCAAGACCAGCATGACGCCGCGGGCATCCGAAAGCCGGCTCGCCTTCACCGACGGGTGCAGGTGAAACCGCAGGGCGTATTCGCTGTCATGACCCTTGATGCGGCCGCCTGATGGCGGCGACAGCGTGTCCTCGCCGTCGAGCCGCGAGCCGTCCTGCGCCGCCATCAGCACGCGGTGGTGGATGACGCCGAAGCGCGAGAGATAGCCGTCATGCGAGGTCGTCAGGACATCGCCATTGCCGGTTGCCTCGCGATAGCTCTCGACATTGCTCGGGCCGCTGGTGATCGGCGCGCCCTTGAGCAGGCGCTTCATCGCGGACATCTCGACGAACTGGCAGGATGAGGTGTCGTGATAGGTCAGTGTCGAATGCGCCGCCGTCGAGCGCGCGAACGGCCGCCAATTGTCGCGACCGGTGGCAGGCATGCCGCAATTGACGACGATCCGGCTCGGTCCGGATGAAAGCTCGAACGACAGGCATCCGGCATGGGCATCCTGGCTGACGCTGGGCGGCGGCGGCGGGCCGGTGTCGATGATCACGGTCATGTTGCCGGCGTCGAGCCGCTGATAGCCGGTATGCGGCATGCTCGCCATCGGGGCGCCGTGGGCGTCGTCATAGGCCAAGAGCGTCGCGACGAGGTCGGACGGCGCGGTGCTCATGCCGTTGAACAGCGCGAAGCTGCCATCGCCATGGCGGAAGAAGCGCAGCATCGGCATCATGCGGTCGATGGCGTTGAGCAGCGCCGGTGGCGGGGCGATGTTGCGAGCGGCGAAGGTCTGGCGCAGCGGCAGCATATCGCTGAGCAGTTCCACCAGCGCGCCGGGATTGCGCGAGATGTGGCCGCCATCGGGCAGGATCTGCCGTTGCAATTCGTCGGACAGACGTCGCGTCGCCGAGCGGACGTGGCGGGCCTGGTTGGCAAGGCAGAGCGAGGCGTAGCACAGCGCGATCAGGACCTGCAGCCGCGGCACGCCATCGGCGGCATCGACCATGCCGTAGCGCAAATGGCGGATCTCGCGTCCCAGCCCGCGCAGATATTTCCGGTAGAATTTGCCGTCGGTATCGCTGAGTACCAGCGGCGCCTGCGACAACAGCGAGATGACACGGCGCGCCCGAACGTCGGCGCGCCGCTCCAGCGGCCGCTTGCGCGACGCGTTCGACATCCAGTCGTCGATCAGGGAACGCGCATTGGCCCGGGTCAGCGCGGTATCGGCGACGCGCAGATGGCGCAGCCAGCCGAAGCCGAGCAGGGCCGCCTCCCAATCCTCCGATGGCGGCTCGAGGTCGAAGATCGAACGGCCGTGGCAGGTCACGATCTTGCCGGCGAACACGAAGCGGCCGGCATAGATTTCCGCGGCGCGGGTGGCATCCGCCGTACGCAGGTCATGCGGGGCGATGATCAGGCGGTCGCTGCGGCCGGGCCACAATCGCGAGAGCGCGACGGTTCCGCCGCTGGCGCGCGCGGCCACGCTGCGCGCGAAGCGGCCAGCGATCAGCGTCGAGATGCGTCTGCGTTGGGCGACGGACACGCCTAACCTTTGAAGGGAGAAGGGATTCTGGCGAATCCTTTTAATCCGGAAACGCCGCCAAGACACCATCTTGAAACGGCGCGAATCAGGCGCAGCGCGATCCGGACAAGGGCGCACCGGTTTTCTTCGCGCCAACCGCAAACCATTGGTGCGAAGATCGGGCTCCAGCGACGGTGAAAGCTGAATGAAATCAGGATTTAACCAGTCGCGCGGCGTAGAATCCGTCCAATCCGCCGAGCCTCGCATCGGCATGGGGCAGATGGCAGGGCAGTGTGCGCAAGTCGCCGTCGGCGGTGAGGAGCTCGGAGATGCCGGCGACCTCGCTTGGGGTGATCGGCGCGCGGCGCAGCCCTGATTCGCTGCCCAGGAGCGCCGCAATGGGTTGCTCGCCCTCCTCCGGCTCCAGCGAACAGGTGCAATAGACCAGTGTTCCGCCTGACTTGAGCAGCGTGACCGCCTTTTGCAGCAGCCGTTTCTGCAGGGCGGCCAGCGTCGCGATCTCGGCCTCCTGCCGCAGCCAGGCCACATCGGGGTGGCGGCGGATGGTGCCGGTCGAGGTGCAGGGCGCGTCGAGCAGGATGCCGTCGAAGCCATCACCACCGCCCGGCCACTCGACGGCGTCGGCGACGATGCATTCCGCCGAAAGCGAAAGTCGCGCAAGGTTGTCGCGCAGCCGTGCCATCCGCGCCGGCGAGCGATCGACGGCAGTCACCTGTGCGCCGGCATAGGCGAGCTGCGCCGTCTTGCCGCCGGGCGCGGCGCAGAGATCGGCGATTCGCTTGCCTTTGATGTCGCCGAACAGCCGCGCCGGAAGTGCCGCGGCGGCGTCCTGCACCCACCATTGCCCTTCCGGAAAGCCCGGCAGCATTGTCACCGAACCGTGCAACAGCGTGCGCACGGTTCCCGTCGGCAGCATCTCGCCGTGCAGCCGGCTCGCCCATTGCGCGGGGTCGGATTTCACGCTGAGGTCGAGCGAGGGCTCATTGGCGATGGCAAGCGCCATTTCGCGCGCGGTGGCTTCGCCGTAATGGGCGGCCCAGCGCGCAAACAACCAGTGCGGGAGATCCAGCGTCTGGGTCCTGACCTCGTCGACCAGCGCATGGCCCTCGCGGGCGCAGCGGCGCAGCACGGCATTGACGAGGCCTGCATATTTGGCGGCGCGCCGGTCCGATTGCACGAGTCGCACCGACAGATCGACCGCGGCATGATCGGGCACGTCCATCCAGAGGATCTGCGCGGCGCCGATCAAAAGCGCGCTCTGCGCACGCGGCGCATCGGTCGGGATGCCGCGGTCGAGCAGGCGCGACAGCAGATGGCCGAGGGTTCCGAGCCGGCGCAGGATCGTCGACACCAATCGGCGCATCAGCGCGCGGTCGCGATCGGCAAGCGTCTTGAGGCCGGGATGGGCGCCAGTGCCATCGAGCTGGTCATCGAGCGTGCGATGCTTGTGCAGGACGCCGTCCAGAATGTCGGCTGCGATCCGTCGCGCCGCAAGGCCGGGCACTTCGATCGACGCTGCAAATCTTGAAGGGGGCATGGAGCGGAAATATCTCAGTCAGGGAAAGCGGATAGCGCCTCGGCTCATGCCATCATGGGGAAGAGGCCACAGCTCTGGCATGCGAATAAGCCAAATCTAAGAATCGGTCTTCCGATTTCTTGATCGTGATGCCAAAGGTTTGTGGTCATCCGCGATATAAAAATCTGTTGCAGGAAAGTTGCAGGAAAATCGTAGCATGGCCGACAATGGATCACCGCCGGAACGCAAACCGCTGACGCCAGCCGCGCAGCGCGCGCTTGCCGAAGCCGAAGCGCGACGGAAGGCCGCGGCGGCAAACGCAACGCCGATGCAGAAGGAGGTTCAGGGACCAAAGGGACCGGAACCGACACGCTACGGCGATTGGGAGAGCAAGGGCATCGCGTCGGATTTCTGACACGGCCGCACGCTCTCTATCCGTCATTGCGAGCGCAGCGAAGCAATCCATGCTGGCCGCGGATGCAAGCGGAGGCGTGGATTGCTTCGCTGCGCTCGCAATGACGGATTTCTCTTCGGAAAACCGGTTTCCACTTTTCCGGATCATGCTCTAGCGTGGGGCGATGCCTCCCGATGAGCGAATCAATCCATATCGGCGATCATTTCGCCGCGCTCCATTTGGCCGTCGGTTCTCGGCTGCTTTGCCATGGGTGTTCGTGATCGGTATTGCGCTCGGCACCATGCTTCCAATCCGGCAATGGGTGCCTTGGCAGCTTCCGCATTGGAGCAGCAGCCGCGTGCAGGATGCCGATGCGATCTGGCAGCGCGGCGGCACTCCAGATGTCCGCCGCACTGTCGATGTCATCAGGACGATCGACGGCGACACGTTCGAGGCGCGCGTGCATCTGGAGCAGGGACGCGATCTCATGACCCATGTCCGCTTGCGCGGCATCGATGCGCCGGAGTTGAAGGCATCATGCCAGGAAGAATTGGAAAGGGCCGAGGCTGCGACTGATGCCTTGCGCAATCTTCTCAGCCAGGGCGGCGTCGTGATCTACAATATCGGTCCCGACAAATATCCGGGGCGCGTCGTCGCCAACGTCGCGACCAGGCGTACGGATAACGTCTCGGCGGCACTGCTCGCGGCAGGCCATGCGCGCAGCTACAATGGCGGCCATCGCTTTGGCTGGTGCGCGAGGAGCCGGCGCTTCTGGGAATGAAGAAAGCCGCGCGACAGCGCAGGTCTTGTTAATTCGCGTGCTTCGATCGGTTCAGTGCGTGACGACCACGGTGGCGCCGACGGGGACGCGAGAGTAGAGGTCGGTGATGTCATCGTTCAGCATGCGGATGCAACCATAGGAGACGAAGCCGCCGACCGAGCCCGGCACGTTGGTGCCATGGATCGCATATTCGCCGCCGGCGAGCGTCATCGCCGCAACGCCCATCGGATTGCGCGGCGAGCCGCCGGGAATCACGTCGGGCATGTGGGGCTTGTCGCGCTTGACTTCGGCGGGCGGCGACCAGGCCGGATAGCGGTATTTGCCGTCGATCTGCGTGGTGCCGGCCCACTGCTTGCCGGCCTTGCCGACGCCGACCGGATAACGCATGGCGTGACCGTAATCGAGAACCAGATAGAGGCGCCGCTCGCCGGTCCTCACCACGATCGTGCCCGGAGAATAATGGTCGTCGTGCATATCGACCATTTCCGGCCGCGCTTCGGCGGCCGTCGGCATCAATGCGCCCAGCGCAAATACGCCCAGCCCAAAGGTGGCAGCCATGGCCACCGCGATCCTCATCGACATGAAACTCTCCACATCCAGCCGCCCTTTGCGGGACCTCAGATATCGCGCTGCCGGTCAGGCTCCGGCCTGCCGTTCGCACCCGGCATTCTTGACCGTGTGTGTTAACCGGCTGTTTTCTTATGTCGCGCGGGGGGCGGTTCGCGTCGGGCGGAAGAGCGGAAAAGTTGCAAATAAAGTAAATGACCCGCAAACAACACAACCTGCGGCGGCAAACGTGCCGCTCCCGCTGCGGACGCGTGACAATCGCGTGGGGATTGGAAGATGTCGATCGCGCCTACTTGCTCGATTTTTTCTTCTTGGTCGCGGGCGACTTCTCCGGCTTCGGCTCGGCGGCACCCGGTGCCTTCTTGCAAGGGCCGGTATAATCGACCGCGACCTTGACATGCCGCGCTTCGCACTCGTTCGGATAGGTCTTGCCGTTGCAACCGCAAACCGGCCGGTGAATCCGGATGCAAAAAGCCGGGGCTTTTTCGCAGGTGCCCTTGGCATCCGCGACCCCGCACTGTCCGGCCTCCTTGCGACAGAACAGCGCCGAGTTGCAGGTGATCTTCTCCGGCCCCCCGCAGGCATCGTCGAGATTCGCCGCGCGCACGCTCGGCATGCCGATCATGAGACCGGCCGCGGCGATCAGCGCCGCGGCGGCAAGACGACCAAAGTGCAACCCCATGAACTCCCCCCTGCCGCGGTGTTAAACCGCGGCGCCCTTCTTGTTCTGCCGGTTCTTGACGAGATCATCAACCACCGCGGGATCGGCCAGCGTCGAGGTGTCGCCGAGGCTTGACGGTTCGTCCTCGGCGATCTTGCGCAGGATGCGGCGCATGATCTTGCCGGAGCGGGTCTTGGGCAGGCCCGGCGCGAACTGGATCAAGTCGGGCGAGGCGATCGGACCGATGTCCTTGCGCACCCAGGCAACCAGCTCTTTGCGCAACTCCTCGCTCGGCTCGGTGCCCGCCATCAGCGTGACATAGGCGTAGATGCCCTGGCCCTTGATGTCATGGGGATAGCCGACCACGGCGGCTTCCGACACCGCCGCATGCGCCACCAGCGAGCTCTCGACCTCGGCGGTGCCCATGCGGTGGCCGGAGACGTTGATGACGTCGTCGACGCGGCCGGTGATCCAGTAAAAGCCGTCGGCGTCGCGCCGGCAGCCGTCGCCGGTGAAATACTTGCCCTTGTAGGTCGAGAAATAGGTCTGCTCGAAACGGGCGTGGTCGCCATAGACGGTGCGCATCTGGCCGGGCCAGGAACGGATCAGGCACAGATTGCCGGTCGCCTCGCCCTCCAGCACCTTGCCCTCGGCATCGACGATCTCAGGCACCACGCCGAAGAATGGCCGCGTCGCCGAGCCCGGCTTGAGCTTGGTGGCGCCGGGCAGCGGGGTGATCAGGATGCCGCCGGTCTCGGTCTGCCACCAGGTGTCGACGATCGGGCAGCGGCTGTCGCCGACCACGCGGTAGTACCATTCCCAGGCTTCCGGATTGATCGGCTCGCCGACCGAGCCGAGCAGCTTCAGGCTCTTGCGAGACGTCTTCTTGACGGGCTCGTCGCCACCCTGCATCAGCGCGCGGATCGCGGTCGGCGCGGTGTAGAAGATGTTGACCTTGTGCTTGTCGATGACGTTCCAGAAGCGGGAATTGTCGGGATAGTTCGGTACGCCCTCGAACATCAGCGTGGTCGCGCCGTTGGCGAGCGGACCGTAGAGGATGTAGGTGTGGCCGGTGACCCAGCCGACGTCGGCGGTGCACCAGTAGATGTCGCCATCGTGATAGTCGAACACATATTGATGCGTCATCGACGCGAACACGAGATAGCCGCCGGAGGTGTGCAGCACACCCTTGGGCTGGCCGGTCGAGCCTGACGTATAGAGGATGAACAGCGGATCTTCCGCGTGCATCGGCTCGCACGGGCAGTCCGTCGTCACCATCTCGGCCGCCTCGTGGTACCAGAAGTCGCGGGTCGGATTCATGTCGACGGCAGCGCCGGTGTGCTTGACCACGACGACCCAGTCGACGCCCTCGGTCTTGGCCAGCGCCGCGTCGACATTGGCCTTCAGCGGCACCTTCCTGCCGCCGCGCAATCCCTCGTCAGCGGTGATGACGATCTTGGATTTGCAGTCGCTGATGCGCTGGGCGAGGCTGTCGGGCGAGAAGCCCGCGAACACCACCGAATGAATCGCGCCGATCCGCGCACAGGCCAGCATCGCATAGGCGGCCTCGGGGATCATCGGCAAATAGATGGTGACGCGGTCGCCTTTGCCGACGTTGCGGTTGCGCAGGATGTTGGCCATCCGGCAGACTTCGTCGTGCAGCTCCCGATAGGTGATGTGCTTCGATTTCGAGGGGTCGTCGCCTTCCCAGATGATCGCGGTCTGGTCGCCGCGGGTCTCGAGGTGGCGGTCGATGCAGTTCCAGGCGACGTTGAGCACGCCGTCCTCGAACCATTTGATTGAGATGTTGCCGGGCGCGAAGGAGACGTTCTCGACCTTGGTGTACGGCTTGATCCAGTCGATGCGCTTGCCGTGCACAGCCCAGAAGCCGTTGGGGTCGGCAACCGAGCCTGCATACATCTCCTGGTACTTGGCGTCGTCGACATAGGCGCGTTTGGCCCAATCGGCTGAGACGTCATAGATCTTCTCGGACATTTATCCCCTCCACTCGACATCCGGCCCGCGTGATCCCGGTGTTGCGGGCCATCTTCATGGTTACGGTGATTATGCGTCGCCGGACAATACCCGGACAAGCGCTGGTGTCTTGGACCTTGGTCGGCTTCTTGTGCCGGAGCCTTATTGAACTCGTTGCCCGCAGTTGAGCGAACAGATCAAAATCACGTTTTGAGCGAGGTCAAAATCAACGTTATCGCGCGAATGGCACCCATGAACGGTATTTAGGTACCTTTAATGACTGATTCGCGACTCGCAAAAGCCGGAGTAACCCCCTAAATGGCGTTCCCGAGGCCAACAGCCTCCGGAACCAAGCCATAAAAATCGGCATTACCGAAAACCAGTGGAGCCAAGGCGTCAACGGTCATGATGGATCAGCAGAATTTTGTGGCTACGCGGCCCGTTTCCGCCGATCCGACCCTGCCGCTGGCGAAAGCACTGGGCCAATGGCCGACCAAGCTGCCCACTCCCAAGCAGAAGATCACCGTCAAGGGCTCGGTGAAGGAACTGGCTGCGGAACTTGGCCTCAAGCTCGGCGACCAGGCTCTGCTCACCATCCGCCGTGTCAAGCGCGGCAAGAACTATTCATTTGTTCGCGCCAACGGCTCGCACATCCGCGACGCCCGTACCATCCGCCGCCTCCATGCGATGGCGGTACCGCCCGCCTATCGCGAGGTCCGCTACTCCCACGATCCGAGTTCGCATCTGCAGGCGATCGGCCGCGATGCCGCGGGACGGCTGCAATACCGCTATCACGCCGACTGGGAGAAGGTCCGCGAGCACCGCAAGGCGCATCGGCTGGCAAAGCTGGTGGGGGCGCTGCCGAAGATCCGGCGCAACGTCTCGAAATATCTGTCCGGCGATGAGCCGACGCGCGAATTTGCGCTGTCGGCGGTGATCGAACTGATCGCGCGCACGGCGATACGCCCGGGCAATGAATCCTATGCGCGGCTCAACGGCACCCGCGGCGCCACCACGCTCTTGAAGTCGAACGTCACGCTCGAGGACGACTGCGTGGTCCTGACCTTCAAGGCCAAGGGCGGCAAGGCCGTGCGCAAGGAATGCGACGCGGCCAAGCTGGTGCGCGCGATCGGCATCCTGCGGAGCGTGCCGGGCAAGCGCATGTTCCAGTATCGCGACAGGTCCGGCATCGTCCGCGCGGCGTCGACCACGGCGGTGAATGCGTTCCTGCGCGAGATCGCCGGCATCAAGATTTCGCTGAAGGATTTTCGCACGCTGATGGCCTCCGCGGTCGTGCTGGAATCGCTGTCGCGGATCACGCCGGCTTCCAGCGCCCGCGGCCGCAAGAAGCAGGTGCTCGAAGCGGTGCGCGCGGCCGCCGATGAGCTCTCCAATACGCCCGCGATCTGCCGCAAGAGCTATGTCCACGACACCATCGTCACCGCCTTCGAGGACGGCATCCTGGAGCGTTTCGCCGCGACCATGAAAGGCTATCGAACGCAAGCCAAGCGAGAACAGCTATTGGCGCAGGTGGTGACCGCAGCGGCGGTTTGATCTTTTTTCCTTCTCCCCTTGTGGGAGAAGGTGGCGCGGACGAAGTCCGCGACGGATGAGGGGTTTGCCCACCACGAACACAGGCGTTTGCGGAGAGAACCCCTCACCCGCGCTCGCCTCGCGACCGCACCCTCTCCCACAAGGGGAGAGGGTTTCAGAGCCCGCCCATCTTGCAGACGATCTTCCACTCGTCCGCGGTCACGGGCTGCACCGACAGGCGCGAATATTTGACCAGCGCCATATCGGCGAGCTTGTTCTCGGCTTTGATCGCTCCGATCGTCACCGGCGTCTTCAAGGGCTTGTCGGCCTTGATGTCAACGCAGACGAATTTGCCGGTCTTGTCGGTCGGGTCGGGATAGGCCTCCTTGATGATCTCGGCGATGCCGACGATCTCCTTGCCCTCGTTGGAGTGATAGAAGAAAGCCTTGTCGCCCTTCTTCATGTTCACGAGATTCTGGCGCGCGGTGAAGTTGCGCACGCCGGTCCAGGCCTCACCCTTGGCGCCCTTCGCCACCTGCTGATCCCAGGACCATACCGACGGTTCGGATTTCACCAGCCAGTACGCCATCATCATCCCTCCGCCTTGAACGGCCGCGTCAACAGGCCCTCGATCGCAGCATCGATCGTCAATTGCCTGGTAAGGATCGCTGCGACCGCATTTGATACCGGCATCTCGATAGCTTGCGAAGCCGCAAGCTCGATCAGCACCGGTGCAGTGAACATGCCTTCGGCAAGCTTGCCGGCTGGCGGCTCTTCCCCGCGGCCGAGCGCAATGCCGAGCGCGAAATTGCGCGACTGCGGGCTGGAGCAGGTCAGGATCAGGTCCCCGAGGCCGGACAGTCCCACCAAGGTTTCGGCGCGTGCGCCGCACGCACGTCCGAGCCGCGCCAGTTCGCTGAAGCCGCGCGTGGTCAGTGCGGCAAGCGCTGACGCGCCGAGCTCGCGGCCAGCCACGATGCCGGCCGCGATCGCCAGCACGTTCTTGGCGGCACCGCCGATTTCGACGCCGCGGACATCGGTCGTGTGATAGGGCCGGAAGGTCGGCGACCCCAGCGCCTGCACCAGCGCGCTCGCCAGGGATTCATCTCTCGTCGCCAGCGTCACCGCTGTTGGAAGCCCGCGCGCGACATCGTCGGCGAAGCTTGGTCCCGACAATATCGCCGGCGTCGCATCGGGTGCGGCCTCCGCAATCACGTCGGTCATGAACTTGTGGGTGCCGCGCTCGATGCCCTTGGCGCAGGCGATTACGGGCGTCGCCGCTACAAGTCGGGGCGCCAGATGCATGACAGCCGCACGCAAATGCTGTGCGGGGGTTACGACGAGGATGAGATCGGTGCGGGCAGCCGCCGCAATGTCGGCGGTGACCTTGACGCTGGAGTCGAGAGGCACGCCGGGAAGTCTTGGATTGGTGCGCGTCGCCTGGATCTGCGCAGCGTGCGCCGCGTCGCGCGCATAGAGCACGACATCGCGACCGGCCCGCGCCGCGACGGCCGCGAGCGCCGTGCCCCACGCGCCCGCGCCGATCACACCGACGGATTGATGCGCCGGCATCAGGCAGACTCATCTGAACTCCCTCTCCCCGCTCTTGCGGGGAGAGGGTTGGGGTGAGGGGCAGCTCTCCGCGAATCCGCAAAGTGAGGTGTGCGCGGAGGCTCCCCCTCACCCGGATTTGCGCTATGCGCAAATCCGACCTCTCCCCGCAAGCGGGGCGAGGTGGCACGGCGTCTGCGGCGTGATCCTTCAAACATCTCAGAATCCCGCGCGGGTGTTGGCGTAGCCCGCAGGCGCCTTGGCGTTGGCGTCGAGCAGCCAGCGCGCGCGCGGGGGCGCGTCCATTGTGTCGGTGAGGCCGAGCGCCATCCGCTCGGCGCCGGCCCAGGCGATCATCGCGCCATTGTCGGTGCAGAGCGCCGGTGGCGGAATGATCAGCGTCGTCTGCGCCTTGGCGGCAACATCCTGCAGCGCGCCGCGGATGGCGTGATTGGCGGCGACGCCGCCGGCCGCGACCAGCGCGCGGGGCGGACCGAATTGCTCCTGGAACAATCTCAAACCGACGCTCAACCGGTCGGCGGTCGATTCCAGCACCGCGGCCTGAAAACCGGCGCAGAGGTCGCTGACATCCTGCGGCTCCAGCGGCGCCAGTCGGCTCGCCTCGTTGCGCACGGCGGTCTTCAGGCCCGACAGCGAGAAATTGGCGTCGGGACGGCCGAGCATTGGCCGCGGAAATGCAAAGCGCGTGGCGTCACCGCCCTCTGCCGCGCGTTCCACCTCCGGCCCGCCCGGATAGGGCAGCGACAGCATCTTTGCGATCTTGTCGAAGGCCTCGCCCATGGCGTCATCGACGGTGGTGCCGAGCCGCACATACTGGCCGACGCCGACCACGGCGACGATCTGGGTGTGGCCGCCGGAGGCCAGGAACAGGCAATAAGGAAACGCCAATGCACAGGTGAGCCGCGGCGTCAGCGCATGCGCTTCCAGATGGTTCACCGCGATCAGCGGCGTGTCGTGCACCATCGCGATCGCCTTTGCCGTGGTGAGGCCGACGATGACGCCGCCGATCAGGCCAGGACCTGCGGCAGCAGCGACGGCGGACAATTGCGCATAGCCGACATCAGCCTCTTTCATGGCGCGATCGATGATACCGTCGAGCAGGTCGACATGAGCGCGCGCGGCGATCTCCGGCACCACGCCGCCGAAGCGCGCATGCTCTTCTGTCTGCGAGCGCACGATGTTGGACAGAATCCGTCCGCTGCCGTCGCTCTGGCGCTCGACCACAGCGGCTGCGGTTTCATCGCAGGTGGTCTCTATACCCAACACCAGCATCGGCGTGTCGTTACCCAAGTTCGGTCCTTGTGCTATTTCGCGTGCTATCTTCCGTTCCGTCACTCGGTAGCATTGTGAGGTCACAGCGTGCAATCGTCGGTTCTGCCCTAAATGTCGCTCCCGAAAGCCTGAAGATGGCCGTTCTTGTCACGCGCCCGCAAGGAGATGGTGAGGCCACTGCCGATAGTCTGCGCAGCCTGGGTTTTGAGGTATTGCTCGCACCGGTGCTGCGGTTCGAGGTGCTGCCGTTCCAGGAAGACGATGCCGCGGACTATGACGCTGTCATCGTCACCAGCGCCAACGCGCTGCGCGCCGCTGCGCCCCAGCTCGCCGGCCATGCGCTGCTTCGCCTGCCGCTGTTTGCGGTCGGAGAGCATACCGCCGCCGCGGCCCGCGAGGCCGGATTTGGCGAGGTGGCAAGCGCCGACGGCGATGCCACCGCGCTCTATGAGCTCGTGCGGGCGCACAGGAAAGCGAAGAAACTGAAAAAGGCGGCAACTTTGCTTTATCTCGCGGGCGCCGATCTTTCGCGCGATCTCGCCGGCGAGCTGGGCGAAGCCGGCTTTACAGTCATAACCCGCACGACATACCGGATGAGCCCGGTGGCGGGACTGCCGCGTCCGGTGTGTGACGCTTTCATGGCTGGTGGTATCGAGGCCGTGCTGCATTATTCCCGCCGCAGCGCGCGGGCGTTTCTCGATGCGGCGCGGGCCGAAGGCCTCGAAATATCGGCCCTGGCGCTGCCGCATTGCTGCATTTCGGCTGCTGTTGCCGCCGTCCTGCGCGAGGCCGGAGCCACCCAGGTCGTCACCGCCGCCTCGCCGGACGAAAATGCCCTGTTCGAAGCCCTGACGCGTGCTTTGCGGCCCTGATTGGCTTAAGAGAACGGTCCGATTCTGGTAAGTCTTATTCTGGTAAAGTCTCGTTCTGGTAAAGTCTTGGCTTTCCCGGTTTCGGCGTATCAACAGTCAAGGGAACCGCTGCATGGTCGATGAGAGGCCCGAAGACACCGAATCGGCGGCGGATTCCTCCGCCCGGTCGCGGCGCGCGCCGCCAACCATCGATCTCAAGGCGACCGAGGTGTCGAGCGAACCGCCCAAGACGGATTCCGTGGATAGCGCTGAGGCGGATAGCGAAAATGTGAGCGGTGAAGCGGCCGCCGCCGAGGCGGCGCCGCAACCCGAGCCTGCGATGGAGACGGCCGCAGCCGCGCCGGATCCGGAACCCTCCTCCGCCGAACCTCCGCCTCGGCCGATCTCGCCCTGGGTGATTGCGCCTGTTTCGGGCGCTGTCGCTGCCGCGCTGGTGATCGGCGTCGGCTGGTTGCTCGGCTGGCCCGCGGTACAACCGGCGCAGCCGCCTGTGCCGCAGCTTAGCGCCGGCGCTATCGACGAGCTCACGGGGCGTGTCGCAGGCGTCGAAGCGAAGATCGGCAGGCAGGCTTCAAGCGATCAGGCGCTGGCCGCGCGGATCGACGGGCTGGAGAAATCCGCGAATGCGCTGCGCGGCGAACTTGCGGCATCACGCGCGCAATCGGACAAGCTGGCCACGGCGATCGATCAGGTGAAATCGATGCCACGCGATGGGTCCGCGTCCACGCCGGATCTGTCAGCAGTCAACGATCGGATTTCAAGAATCGAGAGCGCGGTACGGAAGCAAACGGCTGAGCTCGCCCAGCAAGGCAACAAGATCGCGGAAGTGGGCGCAGCCGATGCAAAGCTCGCTGACGATCTGCCGCTGCGCCGCGTGGTTGCCGCATCGCTGCTCGATGTCGCGGTCCGTCACGGCGATGCCTATGCCGCGCCGCTCGAGGCCGCCAAGCAGTTTGCGGAAAACCCTGATGCGCTCAAGCCGCTCGATGCGTTCGCGGCCTCCGGCGTGCCGAGCGCCGGCGCGCTCTGCCGCGAGCTGCTCGAGATCGTGCCAAGGCTTGCGCCGCCCCCGCCGTCGGCCGCGGCCACCACCGGCACCGGCATCGTCGATCGCCTGCAGGCCGGCGCGGCCAAGCTCGTGCGCATCGAGCGCACCGATGCGACGGGTACCGATCGCGGCAGCGTGGTTGCGCGCATCACCCAGGCCGCACTGCGCAACGATCTCGGCGAGGCGCAGCGCGAACTGAAGACGCTGGCGCCCGCCGATCGCGCGGCGGCGCAAGCGTGGCTCGAAAAAGTCGAAGCGCGCGCCGCAGCGCTGGCGGCCTCGCGAACATTTGCCGACAACGCCATGGCTGGGCTCGCGAAGGCCGGACAGTAGGTTCTCCATGATCCGGATCATTCTGTTTCTCGTATTGATCGCGCTTGCCGCGGCCGGCGCGGCCTGGGTCGCCGACCAGCCCGGCGATGTCGTGCTGTCCTGGGGCGGCGGGCGCGCGGTAACCACGCTGCCCGTGTTTGCGCTGGGGCTCGGCATCGTCGCGGTCGTGGCCGTCATCGTCTGGTCGATCCTGTCCTGGCTGTGGCGGGTGCCGGCCCGCATCCGGCGCGGCCGGCGCGAGCGCCGTCATGCCCGTGGCCGACATGCGATCACTCAAGGGCTGCTCGCGATCGGCCATGGCGATTCGACGGCGGCGCGGCACCATGCGGAAACCGCGCGGCGTCACGCCGGCAGCGATCCGCTGACGCTTCTCCTCCATGCGCAATCGGCGCAGCTCGATGGCGATCGCGAGGGGGCGCAGCGCGCGTTCCGCGCAATGGCCGAGCGCGAGGATACGCGGCTGCTCGGCCTGCGCGGCCTGTTCATCGAGGCGCAGCGTTCGGACGATGCGGTCGCCGCGGTCATGATCGCGGAAGAGGCGCTGAAGGTTTCGCCGTCCTCGTCATGGGCCTCGCAGGCCGTGCTCGGCTTCTGCTGCGCCAAGGGCGACTGGGCCGGCGCGCTTTCGATCCTCGACAACAACCAGAGCTCCGGCCTCATCGACAAGGCGACCTATCGGCGGCAGCGCGGCGTGCTGCTCACCGCACGCGCGCTGGAGTTCGAGACCGTCGACCGCGATTTGTCGCGCGAGAGCGTGATGGAGGCGATCAAGCTCGCGCCGACGCTGATCCCGGCCGCGGCGCTTGCCGCCAAATATGAGAGCGAGGCGCATCAGGTTCGGCGCGCGATGAAGATCGTCGAGACCGCGTGGCTGTCGCAGCCGCATCCCGAGCTCGCCGATGCCTATGCGCATGTGAAGCTCGGGGACTCCGCGCGGCAGCGGCTGGTGCGGGTCGAGACGCTGGCGGCGAAGACGCCTGATAATATCGAGGGCGCGCTCGCGATCGCGCGCGCGGCGATCGACGCCGCCGAATTCGCCAAAGCACGCGAGGCGCTGACGCCGTTCATCGCCGCGCCGACCCAGCGCGTGGCGCTGTTGATGGCCGAGATCGAGCGCACCGAGCATGGCGACAGCGGCCGGGCCCGCGCCTGGACCTTGCGCGCGGTGCGCGCGCTGCACGATCCGGCCTGGACCGCGGACGGCTATGTCAGCGACCGCTGGCGGCCGGTCTCACCGGTCACCGGCCGGCTCGATGCCTTCCAGTGGCAGACCCCGGTCGCCGCACTCCCGTCCGACAAGGGCCCGGCGATCGAATCCTCGCCGTTCGAGGAAGCGATGCTGGCCTCGAAGCGGATTGAGCTGCCGAAGGAAGCCCCGCCCGCCCCGCCCGCGAAACCGCTCGAGCGAGTGGCCGAAAAGCCGGTCGACATCATAAAACCGGTTGAAGCAGCGCCGCCCGCCCCGCAGGACAACACGCCGCCGGCCGCATCCCCGGCCCCGGTGGAACCAGCGCCCGCCGCCCCGTCGGTGACGGCATCCGCCCCGCCAGCTCCACAGCCGGCCCCAGCCGAATCATCGCCCGAAGCGGTGGCGCCATTGTTCCGCGACCGCCAGGACATCCCCAAAACGCCGCCGGCGCCGATTCCGGCGGTAATTCCCATCGTCCGCGCCCCCGACGACCCCGGGATCGAGGAAGACGGCACCCGCGACGAATTTTCCGAGCAGATCGGGCCGCCAAAGGCCCAGGCCGGCGGCTGGCGCGGATTTCTGTCCCGCTGGGGGAGCTGAGACGCGGTCAAATGGCCGCGTCAATCTTGCCAATCGGGGCTACGCCCGATATCAGTGCGCACGCTTTCCGGCTAAGTTGCCGAACGGTTCGCCGCAATAGCTCAGTTGGTAGAGCACGTCATTCGTAATGACGGGGTCGGGGGTTCGAGTCCCTCTTGCGGCACCATCGCTCAAAAACATTTTCGATATTTCCGAGCGCCCTCAAAAACGTGGATGGCCGGGACGAGCCCGGCCATGACGACGATACGCTATTCGATCGGTTACTGCTGGGACACCGTCTGCACCACGCTGGAGAGCGGGCGGGCGCTTACTGCCGGGACCTTCATGTCCTTGACCATGAGGGCGTCGTATTCGGGCAGGGTTTCCAGCGGCTCCTTCGCCTTCATCTGGACGACCTTGTAGCCGCCGGCCTTCAGGCGACGCAGCAGCGTCGGCAGGGCTTGCGCGGTGTGCTTCTGCAGGTCGTGCATCAGGATGATGCCTTTGCCCTGCTTGTCCAGCTTGGTCATGACGGTCTGGATCACCTGGTCAGGCGAGCTGGACTTGAAGTCCAGGGAATCGACGTCGACGGAGAACATCGCGATGTTTCGGGAGCCGAGATAGCCGAGCGTCGCCTGGGTGTGGGCGAGCGCGGGGAAGCGGAAGAACGGCGAGGGCGCGGTGCCGAGCGCCATCTTCACGGCGCTGAATCCCTTTTCGATCTCGTCCTTGGCCTGCTGCTCCGTCAGCTTTTTGCTGTCGAGATGCGCGTGCGACCAGGTGTGCGAGCCGATGGTGTGGCCGGCGGCGGCGACCTGCTTCAGGATCTCCGGATGATAGGTGGTGTGCAGGCCGATCGGGAAGAACAGCCCCTTGGTGCATTCGTCCGCGAGCGCCTTCAGCACCGCCGGCGTGGTCGGCCACGGGCCGTCGTCGAAGGTCAGCACGACCTCCTTGTCGGTCAGGAAGTCGAACTGCTTGTACTGCAGGAAGCCGAAGCCCGGGCCGCCGGTGGTGTCGATGACGACCGTGCGGCTGACGCCGAGCGCATCGGGATTGGTGCAGGTCGATTTCGCCTGCATCGGGGTCGGCGCGGGAGCAGGGGCGGGCGCCGGCGCGGCAGCCGCCTGTTTGGACACCGTGGCGGTGGTTTCGACATCGTCCTTGGCGGCCGATTTCGCGGCGGCTGGCGGCAGCGAATCCGCCGGCCGGGCGGCGACGGTTTGCGGCGGCGCCGCATCGGCCCGCGGCGCGGCAGTCCAGAACCACACTCCGGCGATCACGACCGCCGCAACAACAACGGCCAGCATCAGGCCTATCGGATTACGCATCGCTACTCTCTTGGGAAACTCGGGGCTCGCTCGTAACGATCCATTAGTGCCAACGAGGTCTTAACGCGATCCCAACGCGCTTGCCTTTGCCGAAGAAATTTAGGCTGTTGTTCTGCGTGATGGTCATCACAGACGCTTGCGGCGATGCAGCACAGCGTCTTTGCAGGCTCGTCCGTTCGGCCGGAACCGAGCCGCGGGTGCCGTCGTTTGAACCTTTCTTCGAGGTGCGTGAACAATATAGCACGCCGTTGTCCTGCCTATTGCCAATATGAAGGCTTGAGAAATGACCAGATTGCTGTTCGTCATTCCGCTGCTTCTGGTGGCGTCCGCGGCCTCGGCGCAGCAGCAGCAGCAGCAGCAGGGGCGGGAAGCCTGCACGCGCGACGCGTCGCGATTCTGCCGAGCGTATCTCGACAAGGGTGATGATGCCGTGCTGGCCTGCCTGAAGGAGCACCGTGGCCGCCTGACCAAGGCGTGCCAGCAGACGCTGACCGCGCACGGGCAGTAACGGCTCCTGTCATTCCGGGGTTCGCGTCTTCGACGCGCCCCCGAAATGACGGCAAGGGGTCAGGTGCTGCTGCCGGCCGCCGTCGCGACGACCGGCAATACTTCGGTGGCTCCGGGGTCGGGCGTCTCGTCTTTCCAGCGCACCGAGCCGAACGGGCGCTCCAGCATGCGGCGCACCCGTATCGGTTCGGGACCGAGATGGAAGGCGATCGCCTTCAGATGCAATTCGCGCTCGGACTGGGTGGCGCGGTTGCGCTGGCGCAGGTAATCGAGCCAGGTCGGGCAGTGATAGCGCTCGGTCCACAATTCGGGATCGGCGATGTCGCGCGCGATTGACCAGCCATAGGCGCCGTTGCGCTGCCGGCTGAGCTGCACCTCCAGCATCACATTGTGGAAGGCGCGGGCGCTCTCTTGTGCGACGCGGTACTCGATCTCGACCACCAGCGGCCCGCTGCGCGGCGTGAGCGGCATGCGGACCTCGGGATCCGCGAGCATCTCGGTGGCGTCCTCATTGCGGGCGCCGACCGGTGGCATCCTGAGCCATAGTCCCAGCAGTGGCGACAGCAGCATCAAGGCGGCGGAGACCAGCAGCGCGATCTCGACGCCGGCGGCATCGGTGAGCCGGCCCCAGCCCCAGCTTCCGATCGCGATTCCACCGGCGATCGCGGCCTGAAACGCCGCCAGCGAGCGGCCGGCGACCCAGCGCGGCGCCGAGAGCTGCACGCCGATATTGAACAGCGCGATCGCCATCATCCAGACCGCGCCGGCCAGCACCAGCGCCGCGGCGGTCACCACCGCCAGCTTGCTGATCGCAACCGCGGCGATCGCGCCCGCCATGGAGATGGCGCAGACGCGCACCGCCGCTTCGCCGCTCATCCGCTTGCGCACCTCCCCGATATTGAGGGCGCCGAGCACCGCGCCCATGCCGAAGGCGCCGAGCATGATGCCGTAGGTCTGGGCGCCGCCATGCAAGAGGTCGCGCGCCACCAGCGGCATCAGCGCGGAGACCGAGCCGCCGATGATGCCGGTGACCAGCGTGCGCGTCAGCACGATCTTGATCGACGGCGAATGATTGATGTAGCGCATGCCCGAGACGATGGCGCGGTTGAGCCGCTCGCGCGGCAGCCGCGACGGCTCGCTGACGCGGTCCCAGAGGAACAGCACGATCAGGAGCGGCAGATAGAACAGGGCGTTGAGCGCAAAGGCGGCCACCGCGCCCGCGGCTGCGACCACGATGCCGCCGATCGCCGGCCCGAAGCTGCGGGCGATGTTGTAGCTGATGCCGTTCAGCGCCACCGCGGCGGGCAGCGTTTCGGGCGGCACCTGCTCGTTGACCGAGGACTGCCAGGCCGGGCCGAACAGCGCCATGCCGCTGCCGACGATGAAACAGAGCGCGAGCAGGATATTCGGTGTCACCAGGTCGAGCCAAGCCAGCGCGGTCAGAACCGTGGCGCCGACCAGCGCGATCAGAAGCGACACCATCGCCACAATCCGGCGGTCGTGCATGTCGGCAATGGCACCGGCCGGCATCGAGATCAGCATGACCGGCAGCATCAGGGCGGTCTGCACCAGCGCCACCTTGTCGGCTGCGGATGTCATCTGCGTCATCGCCCAGGCGGCACCGACCCCCTGGATCAGGATCCCGAGGTTGGAGAGCAGGCTCGCCAGCCAGATGCGCCGGAACACTGAATGCCGAAGCGGCGCCAAGATGCCGTCGGAGGCAGGGCTCGGGCGTCGCGGCGATGCTGTCATGGTGGTTCCGTGGTCCTCTGTTGGTTGGCTGTCTGATTCCGGCCGCCGAGTGATGCCCGTCAAACGCCCGCATTGTCCAGTCGTCATGCTGTCATTTCCGTTCCGCAAAAACACGGCCTGGGAGCGAGGAGCGGTCGCGAGGTAACAAATGCGCGTGTTCGGCGAACTCTCCCCGAGAACGCTGTTTTACGTCTTCATCACCCCCGGATGGAGAGCGTAGACTCGGTGGATCGAGACTGGAGCAAGCACCATGAGCATGGCCGAAGTCTACGAGCTGCCGCTTGCGCGAAACCGGCTGGTGCCGCCGGCTCCGCCACGGGCGCCCGACGATTTGTCCGCCTTCAGGCGCATGACGCTGATCAGCCGCAGCCCGATCGCAAGCTGGAGCCAGCGCGCCTATGAGGAGGAGATCGTCCGCGGCCGCTTCTTCGGCCGCAGCAGCTTCATCCTCAACACGCCCGATGCGATCAGGCATGTGCTGGTCGACAATTATGAGAATTATACGCGCACGCCGGCCGCCTTCCGGGTGTTGCGCCCGATGCTTGGCGAAGGTCTTCTGATCGCCGAGGGCCGTGCCTGGAAACATCAGCGCCGCACGCTCGCGCCGGCCTTCACGCCGCGCGCGATCACGCCGCTGGTGCCGCACATGGTGGCCGTGACCGACGAGACCATCGCAAAGCTCAGGGCCGCGAGCCATGGTCCGGTAGACCTTCGCGAGACGATGCAGCGGATGACGCTCGAGATCGCCGGCCGCACCATGTTCTCGTTCGGCATGGATCGCCATGGCGGCATCTTGCGCGATTTCGTCGTGGAATATGGCGAGCGATTGGCGCGGCCGCGCTTCCTCGACATGCTGCTGCCTTTGAGCTGGCCGAGCCCGCAGGATTTGGCGCGCGCCCGCTTCCGCAAGCGCTGGACCGCGTTCGTTGCCATGCTGATGGCGGAGCGCCGTGCCGCCGGCAAGACCAGCGATGCGCCGCCGCGCGATCTGTTCGATCTGATGGTTGCTGCACGCGACCCCGAGACCGGTCAGGCCTTTAGCGACGCGCAGCTCGGCGACGAGATCGCGACCATGATACTGGCCGGCCATGAGACGACCGCGACCGCGCTGTTCTGGGCGCTCTATCTGCTTTCGCTCGATCCGGCGACGCAGGAGGAGCTTGCCGCCGAGGTGAAGGCGGTCGCCGCAAGCGGTGGGCTCGAGATCGAGCGGTTGAAATTCACCCGCGCCGTCATCGACGAGACCATGCGGCTCTATCCGCCGGCCTTCCTGATCGCGCGCGCCGCAGCGGGGGCGGATACGATCGCCGGCATGCCCGTGAAGAAGCATGACGTGGTGATGATCGCGCCATGGCTGCTGCACCGGCATGAGAAGCTCTGGCACGATCCGGCGGCATTCGTGCCGTCGCGTTTCCTGACCGGCACGCCGCCCGATCGCTTTGCCTATCTGCCGTTCGGTGTCGGCGCACGGGTCTGCATCGGCGCGCATTTCGCCCTTGTCGAGGCGACGCTGGCGCTGGCGAAACTGATCGGCGCCTTCCGTATCTCGCTGGGCGACAGACAGCCGGTGATGCCGGTCGGGGTGGTGACGACCCAGCCCGACCGCTCGCCGATGTTCACGATCAAGCCGAGATAGCCAGACCTTGCGTTTCGGCGCGGGTCATCTCATCTAAGGTTGCGCCATGAGCGATACCCAGGCCCAGTTTGCAGTGTTGAAACAAACGGCCGATCCGGCCGTCGTCGACGAAATCGCGCGGCTGATTGCCGATGGCGATGATCGCGATCTCAACCGCATCAACGCTTTGGACTTCGCCGGGCGTACCGGGCTCGACGAGGAAAAGGTCATTTCCGGTTTCCTCCACTCGTCACGGCTCGGCCTGTTCGACATGAGCTGGAACGTGCTCTGTCCCGGCTGTGGCGGGGTGCTCGATGCGCACTCGACGCTCAAATCGCTGCGTCACGACGATTACAATTGTGCGCTCTGCGCCGCCGGCTACGAGGCTTCGGTCGACGAAATGGTCGAGGTCGCCTTCACCGTCAGCCCGCGAGTCCGCCGCATCGGCGCGCATGATCCTAACACGCTGCCGCTCTGGGACTATGTGCGGCAGATGTTCTGGAGTTCGGGTGTCGACATCAACGACGAATCGTTTTCGCGCCTGATCAACGAAGCGACGCTCGAAGCGCTGGAACTGCCCGCCGGCGAGAAGGCGATCCTGTCGCTGAACTTGCCCAGCCAGTACGTCATCGTGTTTGAGCCGGTGACGCATTCGGCCCACTTCCTTGACATTCAGGGCGAGCCGACCACCGATCGCCAGCAGCTTTCAATCGTCTACAACAAGTTGAAGGCGCCGACCGGCACGACGGTGCTGCGACCGGGGCCATTGCGGCTCACACTGGAAAACCAGGCCGGCGTCCGCGTGCTGCCATCGGTCTGGATTGCCGGCGACGCGCTGCACCAGATGCTGGGCAGGCGCAAGCCGATCCTCACGGCGAAGCGGATGCTGAGCAATCAGACCTTCCGTGATGTCTTCAAGGCTGACAATCTCAACGTCGACCAGCGATTGAAGATCACCTCGCTGACTTTTTTGTTCACGGATCTCAAGGGCTCGACCGCGCTTTATGAGCGGGTCGGCGACCTCGCCGCTTTCGATCTCGTGCGTGCGCATTTCCATGCGCTGCTCGAGATCATCGCGTCCGAGCACGGCGCCGTGGTGAAGACCATTGGCGATGCCGTCATGGCGACCTTCATCAAGCCTGAACATGCGCTCGCCGCCGGTCTACGCATGCGCGCGGCGATGAAGAAGCTCAACGACGAGCGCGGCAAAGAGGACCTGATCGTCAAGATCGGGATTCACGAAGGTCCTTGCCTCGCGGTGATGCTGAACGAGCGGCAGGATTATTTCGGCCAGACCGTCAACATCGCCGCGCGTGTTCAGAGCCTGTCGACCCAGCAGGAAATTCATATCACTGCGCCGGTGATCGATTCGCCGGAGGTGCTCTCCATTCTCAGGAATGCGGAGATCCGGCCGATCCAGAAGGAAGCGGCACTGCGCGGCATCGCCGACAAGATGGTGGTGTACGAGATACCGTGACGCGCTTGTCGTCCCGGCCTTGAGCCGGCACCCATACCTCGTGATCTATCTGTGAGGCGATCTGCTCGACGCCTTCGCCAAGTAACCGCTCCTTGTGGTTATGGGTCCGTCTTCGCGGGGACGACAAGGGAACAGATTGCCTAAACGTAATGCAGGCCGCAGAACCGGCGCGATTGCGCGGGTCGGGTTTCCACGCCATATAGGTCCCGTACCCTGTCAATCGATAGAGGCGTTGATGCTTGACGGACTTCGCCAGTTCATTGCCGATATTGTGTCGCCCGACGCGCAGGCGGATCGGGCATTCGATGACAATGATTATCGTCTTGCCGCCACTGCGCTGCTCGTCCACGTCGTCTCGATCGACGGCGAGCCGAGCGCGAACGAGAAGCGCAAACTGCACAGCCTGATCGAAAGCCGCTTTGGACTCGATCGTGGCACCGCGGACAAATTGATCGCGTCCGCAACGCGGATCGAAGGCGAAGCGGTCGATCTCTATCATTTCACGAGCGTCATCATGCGGCAGGTCAACGAGGAGGGGCGCCTGCGCATCGTCGAGATGATGTGGGAGTTGGTTTTTGCCGACGGCCAGGTCAGCGAGTTCGAGGACAACGTGGTGTGGCGAGCGGCGGATCTCCTGGGTGTCTCCTCGCGTGATCGCATCGATCTCAAGCGCCGCGTAGGCGAAAAGCAGGCGAGCCTGCCCCGGGGTCCCTGGGGTGTTGCCGACGCGGCAATCTGACACTGCGTTCGCGGGCTGTTCGCTTCCCGCCGTGCAGATGACGAAACTTTAATGTACATCGCGCAACCGGCCGGTTTGCGCGCTAAGCCCCAAAATGATGCATTCCGATCGCGAAAGCGGCCGGCGCTGCATGCGGATATGCCCGCGGGTGGCTTGCGCCCGACCACAAGCCTATGCTCTCGTTCGGCCGTTCGTAACGGGCCCTGTGATTCATTAAGAGCATTCGATCGTGACCGAGTGTGTGACGCTGATTACCGGTGCATCGGCGGGTATAGGCGCCGAGCTGGCGCGTGTTTTCGCATCCAACGGTCATCGTGTGGCGTTGGTGGCGCGCCGCGCCGATCGCCTCACGGCGCTCGCCAGTGAAATCGCTGGCAAGGGTGGTGCAGCGCCGATCGTGATTCCGTGCGACCTCGAGCAGCCAGATGCCGGGGACAAGATCGCCGCCGCGCTGGCCGAGGCCGGCGTCGAGGTCGAATATGTCGTCAACAATGCCGGCTTCGGCGTGTTCGGCTACGCGAACAAGCGCGACCGGGCCGACCAGCTCAACATCATCAACGTCAACATCCGCGCGCTGACCGATCTGTCGCTGCGATTTGCCGATTCGCTGATCCGCCATCGCGGCGGCATCCTCAATGTTGGTTCGATCGCGGGCTTCCTGCCGGGGCCGGGCATGGCGGTCTATTACGCTTCCAAGGCCTATGTGCTGTCGTTCACGGAGGCGCTGCGCAAGGAGCTCGAGCCGCACGGCGTCCGTGTCACCCTGGTCTGTCCGGGGCCGGTGCCGACGGAATTCCAGGCCCGCGCCGGCTTCGCACCCGGATTTGATTCCGCGATCCTCAATGTCTCGCCGGCGGAGGTCGCGCGGCAGGCCTATGGTGGCTTGATGGCAAACAAGCGGGCGGTGCTGCCCGGCCTCTTCATCAAGGTGGTGCCACTGCTGCTCCGATTTTTCCCGCGGTCATTCATCCTGACGGCGGTCGGCGGTTTCCAGCTACGTCGGCGCTGACGCAAACCAAAGGGCTCCAATCTGGCCCGCGATTTGCTTTAAAATTTTCGATGAGTTGGCGTGAACTCACCCGAAATTAAGAATTGCTTAGGCATGCTGCCAGCTTGCTGCATGCCGCTTGAGGTCGATGTCGTCACGATCTGAAAAAGCCAATGTCGTGCTGCCTTTCCTCGATGGAAGGCGCGCAGCCGTCACCCCAACCGGACCTGCCTCCCTGCTGCCGGTCCTGATCGTCCTGCACCAGGAGACTTCCAAGCCCGGCCGCGTCGGCAACGCCTTGCGCGCGCTCGGCCATCCCCTGGATATCCGCCGCCCGCGGTTCGGCGATGCGCTTCCCGAGACACTGGATGAGCATGCGGGCGCCATCATCTTCGGCGGCCCGATGAGCGCCAATGATGGCGATGATTTTGTGCGGCGGGAGATCGACTGGATCGAAATTCCGCTGCGCGAGCAACGGCCGTTTCTCGGCATTTGCTTGGGGGCTCAGATGCTCGCCAAACAGCTCGGCGCCAGCGTCGCGCCGCATCCGGAAGGCCGCGCCGAGATCGGCTATTATCCGATCCGCCCGACCGAAGCAGGCCGCGCGCTTTGCCCCTATTGGCCGCAGCAGGTCTACCACTGGCACCGCGAGGGATTCGAATTGCCTGACGGCGCCGAGCTTCTCGCCGAGGGCGGCGACTTTCCGGTGCAGGCGTTCAGATACGGACACGCCTTCGGCTTGCAGTTCCATCCTGATGTCACCTACGCGATGATGCATTGCTGGACCACGCGCGGCGGCGACCGCCTGGATTCGCCCGGCGCCCGCCCACGCCATCAGCATTTCGCCGACCGCGCCGTCTACGACGCGGTCGAGCGGGCATGGCTGAAGCATTTCATCGACGATTGGCTGGCGCGCGTGCCGATGGCGGTGATGTCGGAGGCGGCGGAGTAGGGGGTGCGCGCGGGGTAACGGCGCAATCCAGGCTTTCGTAGGCAGGTGGGTTGCGGAGAAAAGCCCGTCGTCGCCCTTCGGGCTATGCCGGGCACCACGCTTCACCCCTCGGGCTCTGCGCGGCTGCGCCACGCGTAGCCCGAAGGGCGAAGCGTGGTGGAGCCAGGCGGGATCGAACCGCCGACCTCATCATTGCGAACGATGCGCTCTCCCAGCTGAGCTATGGCCCCGTCCAGACCGGTCCGTGCTGAGCAGTGCGGCCGGCAATCGGCGCCATTTACCGTCCCGCCCAAGCCCAAGTCAAGAACAGTAAACGCCCGGTTTTTGGCCACGTTGATCCGGAAGTTCCCTTGTTTGTGCAGGGGCGAACCGATATTTAGCTCGTTGTCCCACCCGCGAGCCCCCACCACATGCGCGCCATCCTCGACATCGTCATCATTGTCCTTGACCTCTATGTCTGGCTCCTGATCGCCGCTGCGATCCTGTCGTGGCTGGTCGCGTTCAATGTCGTGAACACGCGCAACCAGTTCGTATCAGCGGTGGCCGAGTTCCTGTACCGGATCACGGAACCTGTGCTGGCGCCGATCCGGAAGATCATGCCGAATCTGGGCGGGCTCGATATCTCGCCGATCATCGTCATTCTGCTCATCATGTTCATCGAGCGGGTGATCATGTACTACGTCTATCCCAACGTGATCTGAGCGCCCTTCGGCCGGTGACCGATCCTTGGCAGATCTCCCTTGGCGCTATTCCACCGGTGGCATCAGCGTCGCACTCCGCGTGACGCCCCGCGGCGGCCGCGACGACATCGATGGGATCGAGACGCTGTCCGACGGCCGTAATGTGCTGAAGGTCCGGGTCCGCGCCATCGCCGACGGCGGCGAGGCCAATCGGGCGGTAGTGGGCCTGCTTGCCAAGGCGCTGGGCGTGCCCAAGGGGCGGGTGAAGATCCTCTCGGGCGCCACCTCGCGGCTCAAACAGGTGGCGATCGAAGGCGATCCACGGCAGCTCGGTGACACCTTGCGCCAACTGACTGCACCCAACGCGAAGGATTGAGATGACGGCTCACATCATCGACGGAAAAGCCATTGCAGCCGACCTCCGCGCACGCGTCGCGGAGGAGGTTGCCCGCGTCAAGCGCGAACACGGGCTGGTGCCGGGGCTGGCTGTGGTCCTGGTCGGCAACGATCCCGCGAGCGAAGTCTATGTCCGCAGCAAGCACACGCAGACCCAGGCCGCCGGCATGGCCTCGTTCGAGCACAAGCTGCCGGCCGATGTCGCACGGGCCGATCTGCTGGCGCTGATCGGCAAGCTCAACCGCGACCCGGCGGTGCACGGCATCCTGGTGCAACTGCCGCTGCCGAAATCCATTCACACCGAAACCATCATCAATGCCATCGATCCGGCCAAGGACGTCGATGGCCTGCATCCGAACAATGCCGGGCGGCTCGCTGGCGGCTTCGCCGCGCTGTCGCCCTGCACGCCGCTCGGCTGCATCATCCTGACCAAGAGCGTGCATGCCTCGCTCGAAGGCATGAATGCGCTGGTGATTGGCCGCTCCAACCTGGTCGGCCGGCCGCTGGTGCAGTTGCTGCTGAACGAAAATGCGACGGTGACGATCGCGCATTCGCGCTCGCGCGACCTGCCGAAGCTCGCCGCTAGCGCCGACCTGCTCTATGCGGCGGTCGGCAGGCCCGAGATGGTGCGCGGCGACTGGATCAAGCCGGGCGCGACCGTGATCGATGTCGGCATCAACCGCATCCCCGTAGAGGGCGGAAAGCCGCGTCTGGTCGGCGATGTCGCCTATCAGGAGGCGCTGAGCGTCGCCGGCGCGATCACGCCGGTGCCGGGCGGCGTCGGGCAGATGACGGTGGCCTGCCTGTTGGTGAACACGCTCCGCGCCGCTTGCGCGATCGCCGGCCTGCCAGCGCCGGGGGTTTAGGCCAACCCTGTCATTCCGGGGCGTCCGAAGGACGAGCCCGGAATCCATTGCTCCACTGGCGCCTGCGGCCCGATGGATTCTCTGATGTGCAATTGCACATCAGAGCTCGCGCTCCGCGCGCCCCGGAATGACGGCTGGGTGCTTATCCCGCGCTGTTCTCGATGAATCGCCGATAGAACCGAATCATGTCGGCGTAGCCCTCGATGCTGAGGCGCTCATTGGTGCCGTGGAAGCGCTTCAGGTCGTCGCTGTTGGCGCGCACCGGAGAGAAGCGGAAGATGTTGTCGGCGATCCCGGCATAGTGCCGCGAATCGGTTGCGGCGATCATCAGGCCGGGCGCGACGATGACGTCGGGATAGATCTCGCGGATGGTGCGGTTGAGCGTCTGGTAGGACGCGCTGGCTGTGCCGGTCACCGATGGCGGATCGGTATTGCCGGGAAACTGCTTGATCGAGATGCGATCGTTGCCGACGGTGGAGCTGACGTGATCAGTCACGCTTGCCTGGGTGTCGCCGGGAAGCAGCCGGAAGTTGACGGTGGCCTCGGCGCGGCCGGGCAGCACATTGTCCTTGTCGCCGGCATTGAAGATGGTGAGCGCGGTGGTGGTGCGAACCATCGCTTCTGTCGGTCCGGTCTTCTCGAACTCGCGCAGGAGCAGTGGCTTGAACAGCCAGAGATTCGACAGGATCACGCGGTTGGCGCCGCTCATCTCGGGCGCCAGCGTGTCGAACATCTCCGACACCGTGGCGCGGATTTGCATCGGCAGGCGGTGATCCGCAAGCTTGACCAGCGCCGCGCTCATCATGCCGATCGCGGTCTCGCGCGGCGGCATCGAGGAGTGGCCGGGCGTCGCCTGCGCCGACAGCACCAGCGTGGCATAGCCTTTTTCGGCCACGCCGATCAGGGCAGCTTGCCTGGCAAGCCCCTTCATGATGCCGTCGGTGATCAACAGGCCTTCGTCGAGCACGAAGTCGAGCTTGATCCCGCGCGAGGCGAGCGTCGCGGCGATCGCCTTGGCGCCGCGCGTGCCCGCGACCTCCTCATCGTGGCCGAAGGCGAAATAGATCGTCCGCTTCGGCTGAAAGCCGGCTTTTGCGAGCGTCTCGGCGGCCTCCAGCATCGCATAGAGGTTACCCTTGTCGTCCCAGGAGCCACGGCCCCAGATGAATCCGTCGGCGATCACGCCGTCATAGGGCGGCTGCTGCCAGTCCTTGTCGGTGCCGGGCGCGACCGGCACCACGTCCTGATGCGCGAGCAGGGCGATCGGCTGTGCCCTCGGATCGCTGCCTTCCCAGGTGTAGAGCAGGCTCAGGCCGGCGATGACCTCGCGCTTGGCGGCGGCATGAAACGCCGGGAAGCTTTTCTCGATATGGGCCTGCATGCCGCGCAACGCCGGGGCATGCTGTTCGGGCTTTTCGAAGCTCGAGATGGTCCTGAAGCGGATTGCCTCGGCCAGCCGGGTGGCGGCGGCTTCCGCATCAACGGCCGCGCGCGGGATGGCCGCGACCTGGAGCTGCCGCGAGCCGCGGCTGAAGACATTGAAGGCGAGCACACCGGCAAGGACGAGCGCTGCTGCAACCAGGAGCAGCACGGCCTTGCCGATGATCTTGATGAGCCGGCGCAATCGTTCCCCCTCGACACTTTCATGCCCCGGAGGCGCCGCACTGCGCGTACGGGACGCGGCTATTTATTTCTTCGCGCGTGCGATCCCTTCGGTGATCAGCCTGCGCGCTTCTTCCGCATCGCCCCAGCGCAGCACCTTCACCCACTTGTTCTTTTCGAGATCCTTGTAGTGTTCGAAGAAATGCTGGATCTGGTCCAGCGTGATCTGGGGAAGGTCGCTGTAGTTCTTCACCTTGTCGTAGCGCTGGGTGAGCTTTGACGAGGGCACTGCGAGGATCTTTTCGTCACCGCCGGCTTCGTCTTCCATCAGGAGCACGCCGACCGGGCGCACGCTCATCACCGCGCCGGGCACGATGGCGCGGGTGTTGACGATCAGGACGTCGCAGGGGTCGCCGTCGTCGGACAGCGTGTGCGGGATGAAGCCGTAATTGCCGGGATAGCGCATCGGCGTATAGAGGAAACGGTCGACCACCAGCGTGCCGGCTTCCTTGTCCATTTCATATTTGATCGGCTCGCCGCCGACCGGCACTTCGATGATGACGTTGACGTCATGCGGCGGATTCACTCCGATCGATACCGCATCAATACGCATAGAGAACTCCGTGATTGCCAACGCGGGTGCGCCGGGCAGGACCAGTGATTGCTGCTGTCATACGCGGGCTGGGCCCGCCCATCCATCTAACTTTCGAGGAAAAATGATGGATTTTTGGGCTATTGGTTGACGCGCGCCCGTGGCGCCGTCCCGGAGACGCTCGCAGCCTCAGTTGGTCCAGGCAAAAGCGACCTTGTCGAGCGATTTCGGCCCGAACCTTTCGGAGGAGCGCGCCACCATGCGGCCGCCGAGCGCGCGATAAAACTCCGTGGCCGGGTCGTTATCCGACAGCGCCCAGACCACCATGCTCTTCAGCCCGCTCTGCGCGAGGTCGCGGCGGGCGGCGTTGAACAGGCGGCGGCCGAAGCCGAGGCCCTGGAATTCCGGCCGCAGATAGAGCTCGTAGATCTCGCCTTCGAAGTGCAGGCTGCGGGCGCGGTTACGACCGTAATTGGCGTAGCCTGCGATCTTGTCCCCGAACACCAGCACGCTGACGCGGCTGCCCTTGCGAATCGCGCTGTCCCACCAGTGCGGACCGCGCCGGTTGATCAGCTTTTCCAGTTCGGCGCCGGGGATGATGCCCTGATAGGCTGAACGCCAGGCTTCGTCATGCGTAGCCGCCACCGCGGCTGCATCCGCAACCTTGGCCGGCCGGACCTCTATCAGGGTTGTGCTCATGATCCAATCAAAGCAAGTCGGCGCGCCGCCTTCAAGCTCTATCGTTAATTATCGGTTAACCTGTGGATTTTTTGCATCAGTTTTCGAACGACTTGTACCGAAAGAGGACAGTGCGAACTTCAATCGGCCAGTTCGTGATGCGGGGGCAGGCTGGCGTCACGCCGATGACATATGGTCAGCAGGCGTGTCGTGAAAAACTGCGCCGGGGTTGATTCGCGAGATCGTCTTTCGGCGTATCCGGTTTTGCCCAGCATGGTCGCATCAGGCCAAGAATGCATTCACTTAAAGTGATTTTCGCGCTGCTTGTTGCCGCGGCGCTCGGCTCCGAGGCAGCTCTGGCGCAACCCATCCTGGGGGCGCAAGGCGAGGAGGGCGAGCCGAGCCGGCGGCAGCAATGGCTGGTGCCGTCACCCGATCCCGCACGGCCGGTGCGCGCCTTGCTGTTTCGCCCACCGGGCGCAGGGCCGTTTCCGCTGGCCTTGATCGCGCACGCCACGACGCAGAATGTGCTGCGCCGGGCGCAGATGCCGCAGCCCGAATACCGCGCCCTGGCCGGGTTTCTGGTCGCACGCGGCTTTGCCGTGCTGGTGCCGGAGCGGCTCGGCCATGGCGCAACAGGCGGAACATACCTGGAAGACCAGGGCGGCTGCGACGAGGCGAATTATTCACGCGCGGCTCGGGCGACCGCCGGGCAGATCAGGTTCGCACTCGATTACCTCAGCGATCAGCCTTTCATCCGGAAGGATCACGCTGTCGTCATCGGCCATTCCGCCGGCGGCTGGGGTGCGCTGGCGCTTGCCGCCGAGAGCCCAAATGGCATCTTGGCGATCATCGCCTTCGCGCCGGGGCGCGGCGGCCGCGCCAATGATTTTCCGGACCAGGTTTGCGCGCCGTACACCCTGCTCGCTTCCGCGGCCGAGTTCGGCCGAAGTGCGAAGGTGCCGGTGACATGGCTCGTTGCCGCCAATGACAGTTATTTCTCGCCGGCGCTGTCGCGGCAGCTCGCCGATGCCTTTCGCGAGGCCGGCGGGCGGGTGGATTTTTACGTGCTGCCGGCCTATGGCGGCGAAGGCCATTGGCTGCCCGAAAGCGAGAATGGCGTTAAGCTCGCCGCGGCAGACATCGACCGCGCGCTGAGAGCGCGGCGTGCTGCTCGGGCTAAACCATGACGCTCGCTTCGTCGTCGCGCAAGAATGCGTCAACTGGAAACAGAATGCGACTCTGGCCGGACGATGACGTGATCCTCTATGACGGCGTCTGCATCTTCTGCTCGCGCTGGGTCCGCTTCGTCATCGCGCGCGACGCGGACCGCCGCTTCCGCTTCACGCCGGTCCAATCGGGCTATGGCACGCGGCTGGCGCGGGCATTCGGCATCGATCCTGCTGATCCTGACACCAACGCCGTCGTGCATGGCGGTGTCGCGTATTTCAAATCCGACGCCGCGCTCACGGTGCTGAGCCACCTGCCGGGCTGGCGCTGGACGCGAGCACTGTTCGCGGTGCCGAAGCCGCTGCGCGACGCCGTCTACAATCTCGTGGCACGCAATCGCTATCGCATTTTCGGCAAATACGAGACTTGCTTTGTGCCGGATGCCGAGATGCGGACGCGGGTGATTGAATGATGGGTTTCGCTGCGCTCTACCCATCCTACGACTGTCGTCCGTGCGAAAGCAGCGACCCATAACCACAGCCTCGTAGCCCGGGTGGAGCGTCAGCGTAACCCGGGGCCGCTCGCAAGGCGGATGGAGATGTCCCGTGTTGCGCGGAGCCTGTCATCGCGCGCGCGTTCACGCGACCCGTTGGCTCCACCGGGCTACGCTGCTCGCGATGACTGGAAAGCGGTTAGCGCTTCGCCTTTGAAGCCAGCACTTCCTGTGCCGCGCGCTCGCCGGAGTCGCGCGCGCCATGTGCGGTGGAGAAGAAGTTCGGCGAGGTCGCTTCACCCGCGAAGAACAATCGTCCATCGACGGGCGCGGCCAGCACGGCGCGTTTGCCGGCATGGCCGGGGAGCGCGTGCGAATAGGCGCCGCGGGCGAATGGGTCGCGCGCCCAGCGGGATTCCGCAAGCGGCGTCAGCTTGCGCCGGATGTCATTGCCGAGAAAGCCCGCGATTTCGTCGATGCTGTGCGCGGCAAAGGCGCCGTCGCCGGCATCTTCCAGCTCTTTTGCGAACCGGCCGCCGAAAAAGCCCTCAATGCAGGGCTGGCCGAACGGACGGATGTGATAGGTGCCCATTTCGGTGCGCATGGTGGCGCCGCGCAAATTGCCTTCCTTCGGAAATGCGTCCGCGTCCGCGAGCGCCAGCGCCAGCACCACCTTGTCGTCGACGCCGAGCGGCAGTCCGCGCGCGGCGTCGACCTTTGCCGGCAGCGCGGGCGAGAAGCGGATCGCTTCATCCGCGATCAAATTGGTCGGCACGGTCACGATCACATGGTCGGCCGCAAGGGTGCCCAGCGACGTTTCGAGGCGCAGGCGTTTTCCGGAATGGTCGATCAGCGTGACATTGCAATTGAGCGCGACGGGACATGAGGCACCATATGCGGCGACCAGCGCGCCATAGCCGCGCCGCACGCGCCAATTGATGTTGGTGTCCTCATAGGCCTCCATGTCGAGGATCGAGACCTGATCGAGCTCGCAGCCGTTCACATAGGTGGAGATCGCATCGATCATCGGATTCCAGCGATTACCCGGCTCGAGATAACGATTCGCAGGCGCGTCCTCGCCCTTTTGCGCGGCCTTCCAAGCGCGCTCGTAGAATTCATCGAGCGAACGCATGAAATCGTCGCGATCGGCTTGCGGGAACGCCTTGCCATAGGCGCGCTCGCGCCAGGGCGGCAAGGTCTTGTTGATCTCGAAATTCAGTTGTTCGGCGACGGCGACGAAACTGTTCTTGTCCGCCGAATGCAGCCAGCCGCAGCCGACGTCGAACACCACATCGGGCGCGGCCTGGACCGTATGCGCCCGCCCGCCGAGGCGGTCGCGCGCTTCCAGCACTACCACCGACAGGCCGGAATCCTTCAGCGCATTGGCTGCGCCAAGGCCGGCTGCGCCAGCGCCGATGATGACGACATCGACTGAGGAGGGGAGGGACATCGGGTCGTCCACTTCATCGTCATGCCGGGGCAAAAGCGCGAAGCGCGTCTTCGCGCAGATGTCCCGGGCATCCACGCTCTTGGTTCCCAGTATCGAAGACGTGGATGGCCGGGACAAGCCCGGCCATGACGGTTCCCTTGTAGAGCGAGAGGTTAAGCCACCGCTTCCTTGGCCTTTTCGGCGCGCTTGCGGTCGTTTGGATCGAGGTGCTTCTTGCGCAGGCGGATCGACTTCGGCGTCACTTCGACGAGCTCGTCGTCCTCGATATAGGCCAGCGCCTTTTCCAGGGTCATCCGGATCGGCGGGGTCAGGCGCACCGCTTCGTCCTTGGAGGTGGTGCGGATGTTGGTGAGCTGCTTGCCCTTCAGCACATTGATCTCGAGATCGTTGTCGCGGGTGTGCTCGCCGACGATCATGCCCTTGTAGACCTTCCAGCCCGGCTCGATCATCATCGGGCCGCGATCTTCCAGCTTGAACATGGCATAGGCGACGGCCTCGCCCTGATCGTTGGAGATCAGGACGCCATTGCGACGGCCCTGGATCTCGCCCTTGTAGGGCGCATAGCCGTGGAACAGGCGGTTCATGATCGCGGTGCCGCGGGTGTCAGTGAGCAGTTCACCCTGATAGCCGATCAAGCCGCGGGTCGGCGCGTAGAACACGAGCCGGAGCCGGTTGCCGCCGGACGGGCGCATCTCGATCATCTCGGCCTTGCGCTCGCTCATCTTCTGCACGACGACGCCGGAATGCTCCTCGTCGACGTCGATCACGACTTCCTCGATCGGCTCCAGCGCCTGGCCCGTCGCCTCGTCCTTCTTGAACACGACGCGCGGACGCGACACCGAGAGCTCAAAACCTTCGCGGCGCATGGTCTCGATCAGGATCGCGAGCTGCAATTCGCCACGGCCGGAGACTTCCATCGAGTCCTTGTCGGCGGCTTCGATGACGCGCAGCGCGACATTGCCTTCGGCCTCGCGCATCAGGCGATCGCGGATCATGCGGCTCGTCACCTTGTCGCCTTCGGTGCCTGCGAGCGGGGAGTTGTTGACGATGAAGGACATCGACACCGTCGGCGGATCGATCGGCTGCGCCAGCAGCGGCGTCTCGACGGTGGGATCGCAGAACGTATCGGCGACGGTGCCCTTGGTGAGGCCGGCAATGGCGACGATGTCGCCGGCTTCAGCTTCATCGAGCGGTGTGCGCTCGATTCCGCGAAACGCCAGGATCTTTGACACGCGTCCCTGCTCGACCAGCTTGCCTTCCGCATTCAGCACTTTCACAGCCTGGTTCGGCTTGACGATGCCGGAGGTGATGCGGCCGGTGATGATCCGCCCCAGATAGGGATTGGCCTCGAGGATGGTGCCGATCATGCGGAACGGGCCTTCCTCGACCTTCGGCGGCGCGACGTGCCGCACGATGAGATCGAACAGCGGCTGCATCCCTGCTTCCTTCGGGCCTTCCGGACTCTCCGCCATCCAGCCCTGCTTGGCCGAGCCGTACAGGATCGGGAAATCGAGCTGCTCCTCGCTGGCATCGAGCGCCGCGAACAGATCGAACACTTCGTTGATGACTTCCGTCGGTCGCGCGTCGGGGCGGTCGACCTTGTTGATGACGACGATCGGCTTCAAGCCGACCTTGAGCGCCTTGGAGACCACGAACTTGGTCTGCGGCAGCGGGCCTTCGGCGGCATCCACCAGCACCAGCGCACCGTCCACCATGTTGAGGATGCGCTCGACCTCGCCGCCGAAATCGGCGTGGCCGGGGGTATCGACGATGTTGATGCGGATGTCCTTCCACTGCACCGAGGCGGCCTTGGCCAGGATGGTGATCCCGCGCTCGCGCTCGAGATCGTTGGAATCCATGGCGCGTTCGGCGACCTTCTGATTCTCGCGGAACGTACCGGATTGCTGCAGCAGGCGGTCCACCAGGGTGGTCTTGCCGTGGTCGACGTGGGCGATGATGGCGACGTTACGAAGATTCATGGCTCTGCTTTTCAGTCGTGCACAGGTCTTGAGCGATCTCGCCGGAAAGCCGGGATCGATCTTTGGCAACTACGGCCCCTCCGGGTCCGGATCACACTCAAACCTTTGAAATCTCGCGGGGCGCGGCTCGCCTCAAAAAGCAAGCCCGGCCAAAAGGGACCGGGCAAAGCTTGCGCGTTTGCGCCGCAATATAGTCAGAAACCGTCAAAAAACAATGCGTTGTTTGCCGGGTACCCGCCGTTTTTGGAACCCCTTTGGGGTCCTCCTTCACCTCCCCGCGAGCGGGAGAGGGGGCGCACCGTGGCCGGGGATGCAATTCAGCCTGATTTCATGATGCCTATCCGGCTTCCTTTTCCTCGCTCGGATAGACCCCACGGAGCACTTCCTCAAAGTGGTCCTTGACGGCCTCGTTGCACAGGCAGGAGCGGAGGCGCAGGAGGTCGAGGTTGCGGACCAGGATCGCGCCGCGGCGCGTCTCCAGCACGCCTTCGGCCTTGAAGGACTGAATCACGCGGCTGGCATAGCTGCGGCCCACCCCCAGCAGGGTGGCGAGCTGCTCATGCGTGAGCGGCACAGCGCCATCGCCATTGGTGCGCTCCATCGCCGAGATGATCCATTTGGCGGTGCGCTGCTCGATCGAGTGGATCGCGTTACAGGCCGTCGACTGAAAGATCTGCGCCAGCATGCAATCGGCGTAGCGCGCGAAGACGTTGCGGATCGACGGCGATTTCAGCTTGGCCGCTTCCAGCCTGCCGACCGTCATCCGCGCGAACGGCCCGCCGAATTTGACGATGATGCGGGTGTAGGCGGGAAGAGATCCCTGGCTGACGATGCCACCGACAGCACCCTCGCGGCCGACCAGAATGGTCTCGACGTCGCGGCCGTCCTCGTTGGTCACGAGGTAGGAGACGAGGCCGGGCCCGCAGGGAAAATACACGGTCTCGACGTCGTCGCCGGGGCTGTAAAGCAGGTCGTTGGCATTGGCCTCGGCGCGCGCGAGGTGCGGTGCGATCAGCCCATAATCGGCGTCGCTCAGACGGCGCAACAGGTTGTTAAAGGGCCGGTCAGCTCTGTCCGGTTGGCTGCGTTGTTGAAGCATCGGGTCTCCCCCTCACCAACCGCGACGATAGTCAACCCGTTCCTCCTGTTGTGTGCACAAGTGAACAGACGCCGGGACCGCAGTGTGGTGGTTTCAATGCGGGAACCGCCGGTGTGCTTCAGAGGCGCCGGCAGCGTGCCGACTGGCGGCTCATGTCCGGACCATCAGATCAATGCCTCAAAACAGGACCTGGCGCGCATATGAAACCGGCCCTCTTCAGCCGCATGCCTTCCGACGTGTTGATCGTCGAGGACGACCCGATCATCGCCATCGATTTCGAGGATACGATCCTCGGCTTCGGGGTGAAGACGGTGCGGACAGCGACCAGTGTCGCGCGAGCACTTCAGATGATCGCCTATCGCCGGCCCGACTTCGCGCTGCTGGATGTCGTGCTGGCCCGCGAGAACACCTTTGCGCTCGCCGAGGAGCTCGACGCGCTACGGATCCCCTATCTCTTCGTCACCGGCTATGGCGCTGACGTCCAGCTTCCCGCTGCGCTGGCCGGCAAGCCGCGCCTGGTCAAGCCATGCTCGACCGAAGCGCTGGAAGCAGCGCTGCGAATGCGGGTTTCGGATTCGTAGCCCGGATGAAGCGCAGCGCAATCCGGGGTCCTGGGTTCGCGGATAGACCGTCCCGGATTGCGCTCCATCCGGGCTACGTTACGTCACTACGTTACGATGTTACACCGGCTTCGGGTCGAGCGTGGTCGACCACAGCGCGACGTCGGCGCGGTCGCGCAAGGTTACTGTCATCTGTCCGGTCGCGCCGTCGATCTTGACGTGGCCGAAGAACTGCATGCCCGCCGATGGCGGCAGGTTCTGCTTGTCGGCTCCGGGCGCCTTGATGAACTTCACCTCGGGTCCAAACGTGTTGTCGAGCTCGTTGGGGCCGAAAGTGCCGGCATGCAGCGGGCCGGAGACGAATTCCCAGAACGGGTCGAAGTCCTGGAACTGCGCCTTGTTCGGATTGTAGTAGTGCGCGGCGGCGTAGTGCACGTCGGCGGTCAGCCACACGGTGTTGACGATCCCGGCGGTCTTGATGAAACGCAGGATCTCGGCGATCTCGAGCTCGCGGCCGCGCGCCGGGCCGTCTCCTTGCGCGAACGCTTCGGAGCCTTTGCTGTTGGCCGCATCGTCATAGACGATGAGGCTGAGCGGCATGTCAGAGGCGATCACCTTCCAGGTGGCGCGCGAGTTGAGCAGTCCGCGCTTCAGCCAGGCGAGTTGGTCCGGGCCGAGGAAATAAGCATCGGGGCCGTAGCTGGTCTGCTGGTTTGGCCCGTTGGGTCCGCGATAGCTGCGCTCGTCCAGCATGAATACGTCGAGATGCGGTCCGTAGCTGAGCGTGCGATAGACGCGGCCCGGCTCGACGATGCTTTCGCGCATCGGATACATCTCGTGGAAGGCGCGCGCCGCACGCGCCGCCAGCACGTTGATGTCGCGCTCCTTGTAGGCGGCAGGAAGCTGTTTCGACAGCGACCAGTTGTTGGTGACCTCGTGGTCGTCCCATTGCACGAAGATCGGCACTTCTGCATTGAAGCCGCGCACATGCTCGTCGAGCAGGTTGTACTTGTGCGCCGCGCGGTACTCGTCGAGCGTCTCGGCGACCTTGGCCTTCTCCGGGATGGTGAGGTTCTTCCACAGCTTGCCGTCGGCGAGTTTCACCTCGGACGGAATGACGCCGTCGGCATAGATGGTGTCGCCGGAATGCAGGAAGAAATCCGGCTTGTATTTGGCCATGGTGGCGAAGGTGAACATGCCGTTATCGTCGGGATTGATGCCCCAACCCTGGCCGGCGACGTCGCCGCCCCAGACAAAGCTGACATCGCGCCGGTCGGCGGGCGCGGTGCGGAAGCGGCCGGTTACGGGCTCGCCGAGGACGTTGACATGGGCGAGGTCGCGGAAGCGTACGCGGTAGAAGATGTCCTGGCCTGCGGGCAGGTTTTCCAGGAGCATCTTGGCGGTGAAATCGCTTTCGGGCAGGGCCGCGATCGGCGGCAGTGCGCGCGCGTCCTTGAAGGATTCGGTGGTCGCGACCTCGACCATCATCTGCGACGGCCGGTCGGCGCGCGCCCAGACCACGCCGCCGTCAACTCCGACGTCGCCGGACTGCACGCCATGGGTGACGGCCGGCCGGTCGGCGGCGCGGGAGAGGTGGGGCATCGCGATGACGCCGGCGCCGACAGCGGCTGAAGAGAGGAACTTTCGGCGGGAAATCCTGATCGTCATGGCAAGCCTCCGTCGGTCCGGCACCGGATGCGCCGAAATGTCGCAACAGACCTAGAAGGATTCTATGACGAAGCGATTACGGCCTCTAGCCGTCATTCCGGGGCACGCGAAGCGTGAGCCCGGAATCCATTCATCCACATCGTTTGCGGCCGGATGGATTCCGGGCCTGCGCCTTCGGCGGATCCCGGAATGACGGAAGAGAGGTCGCGTGCCCCGCAAACAGGGAACTGAAGCGAACCCGATTGCGTCCCGCCGTGGCTAAGCGGTCCCTGCCGCGCGGAATTGCGCGCTGGCGCGCTGCAGGTTTTGCGGCATGCTGATCAACAGCAGCTTGCGGTCGGTGACCGCGTTGTGGAATTGCTCGAGCGCGATGTTGAAGGCGGTCAGCGTGCCCTGCTCGATTCCGCCGTGCTCGAAACAGATCAGCGCTTCGCGCAGGATGTTGTCGGCTTCGGCCTGCATCTGGTCGAGTTCTTCCATCGAATCGCTGTGGCGCGCGGCAGCGAGCATGTCGAGCAGCCGGTCGCGCTGCGACGTGTTGATGCTGCGTTCGTCCTTCTTCAGGTAGCCGGCAAACCAGGCGCCGGCCGAACCCATTGCGGAGACCAGCATCAGCCCCCACCAGATGTAATCGCTGTAGCGGTCGAGGAAGGTCTTCTCGTCGCCATCGACGAAAGCCGCAGCGCCAGGGTGCACGGGAATCGTGGCGTCCTTGTCGGTGTCCGGCGTCTCGATCCTGGCGGCCGGCGGGAAATCGTTCTTCAGCGACTGCCGGATCGAGAACAGCTGTCGGGTGAAGATGGCGATGGTCGATTCGGAAATGCCCCTGCGCGCCACGATATGGTGCGAGAAGCTGATGGTCTTGACCTCGTCCGCAGGGCGGTCGACGCCGCCGAGCGAGCCGGCGGGGATTTGCGAGGCTTCATAGGCGGGATGGTTCTGCGCGATCGCTTCCGCCGCGTCGATGGCGAGGAAGGTCGGCGTGCCGCGGGTCGAAGCCGCGATCGCGTCGGTTGTGATCTTGCTGTTGACGGGTCCGGCGGCGAGATAGGCGTCCGCTTTCTGGCCCTTGATGGTCTCGGCCGTCTCATTGGCGGGAAACTGGACGATCTCCACCTTGGCGGGGTCGACGCCATATTGCTGCAGGATCACCTTCAAGAGGTTGACGTTGGCGGGCGTGCGGCCGACGACACCGACGCGGTGGCCGGCGAGCTGCGCGATCTTGGTGATTTTTGGCGCGGCTTTGCTGCCCCTGCCTTTGCCCTGCGGCGGCACCCAGATCGCCACCACATTCTTGCGCAGCGTCGCCACCGCCTGCGCATTCTTGGGGACATCCAGATCGCCGCGGATAATGGCGAGGTCGGCCTTGCCGCCGACCAGCGCCTCGGCGCTCGCTACCGCGCCGTCCGTCTGGATCAGACGCAGCCGGATTTGGCTGTTGCCATGGTTGTAGGCTTGGGCGAGCGCGTGGACCACTTTGAGGTCGTCACTGTTGGCCGGTCCGACCGCGATTTTCAAGTTCACCGGCCGCATCGCGAAGTAATAGCCGGCGGCCAGTGCGCCGATGATGGCAAGCGCGCCGGCAATCATCACGAAACTCAGCCGACGCCGCGCCGAACGCGGCGGAGGCGAAGCTGGAGCGGCGACGAAGTCAGGCTCGGTCATCGATCGCGCAAACAGCCGTTTGAGGTTCTGGGTCATCCCGCCGACGCGTTTATCCTTTGCATTGTAACAAAATTCCGGCAGCAGCTAGGTTACAATCCCGTCATGGTTACCAGCGGCGATAGGACGCGCTTTGCGGCCGCGTCGTGAGCATGGATCCCGCTGGTGGCTGCCGGTGTTAGGGTGTGAACGAGTGAAGTGGAGATTTGCCATGGCAGGACGGTTATCGGCGGAGGCGCGGAAATCGGCGCTGAAGGAACTATCCGGCTGGTCCGAGGTGCCGGGACGTGAGGCGATCGCCAAGACTTTCACGTTCAGGGATTTCAACGAGGCCTTCGGCTTCATGGCGCGCGTCGCGCTGATCGCGGAGAAACGCGACCATCACCCGGAATGGAGGAACGTCTACAAGACGGTCGATGTGGTGCTCGCAACCCATGACGCCGGCGGCGTCACGGCGCGCGACATCGAATTGGCCAGGGCGATGGAGGCGATCGCGAAGCAGGCTGGCTGAGAGAGGCGACTTCTCCTTGGATGATCTTGCAGGGCAGGCGGGAGGTCCCCACCTTTTGCGTCATGGGTCGCGGGACCGTTTGGCGGCTGTGGTCCGAGGGAGCTTCTTCCGATGACATCATCCGAACACACTGTCGGTTTCGAGCCGGCCGATCGGCTGGCGCAGGACCGCGAGAGCGTGCGACGGCGTTTCTGGATCAAGTTGAAGCGGGTGGCGGCGAAACTGCCTTTCGCCGAAGATCTACTGGCGGCCTATTATTGCGCCTTCGACAAAGAGACGCCGCGCCATGTGCAGGCGGCGCTGCTTGGCGCCATCGCCTATTTCGTCCTGCCGTTCGACTTCGTGCCGGACGTGATGCCGGTTCTCGGCTTCACCGATGATGCTGCGATCCTGGCGACCGCGATCCGCATGGTCGCAAGCCACATCACGCCGGAGCACCGCGAAGCCGCCCGTGCCGCGCTGAAGCGCGGCATCGAGACGGCTGAAGAGGTGCAGAGCTAGAGCATGACCCGGAAAAGTGGGCACCGGTTTTCCCGCGACAAACGCGAAGCGTTTGCGCAGAGGTCATGCTCAAACAAGACATCTAGCGCTTCTCGCCTGTGCGCACCTGCGCGCGGGCATTGTTCTCCGCTTCCCAGGCCTGGAACTGCTTGAACAGCGCCTCCTTGTCGGCGTCCGTCTGCAGCTTGGCTGCGCCCGGCGATTGCTTCAGGAACTCATCGAAACGACTGCGCGTCACCGCTTCCACGCTGTGCTTCTCGAGCCATTGCTTGGCCGACGGCAGCCGGGTCCAGTCGGGCAGCGGTGCAGCCAGCGAGACCTCCTTCCACTTCGGATGGAACGGCGGATTCTGGAAGGCCGGGAATTTCGTGAAGAAAGCGTCCACGAACAGCGCCAGCTTGCGCGAGCGCTCGGTGTTCGGCGCCCAATTATAGGCCGCGAGCACGGCAGGAACGGCGATGGTGTCGACGCGCTCCTGATCCGAAATCAGGTTCGGATAATCCTTCGAGGTGAGCGTCGCCGGCAGATAGTCGTTCTGCAGCGGCTTGTCATAGTCGACGGTGACGAGATGGAAGCGGCCGTCATTGTTGAATGTGCTGACGGATTTGTACGGCTTGCCGCCGGTCACGATCACGGCGTCGATTTCACCGGCCTTCAATTTCTCCATTGCGATGCGCTGCTCGATGTAGAGGAATTTCGCCTTCATCCCGAGCCGCTCGAACACCGTCAGCGCGGTGACGAAGGTGCCGCCATTGGGCAGGTCGACACTGACGATCCTGCCGTCGAGATCCTTCAGGGTCTTGATCGTCTTCGGCGCGACGACATGCATCTCCTCGTTATAGAGCTTGGTCACATAGGCGAACTGCCTCTTGATGTCCTTCGCAAAGCCCTTTCTTTCGAGATAGTCGAGCGTGTCCGCGCGGACGATGCCGAGATCGACGCCCTGCAGGAACAGGATATCGGCGACGCTCTGCACGGAGCCGCGCCCGACGATCGGCAGTACGCGCAACTTGTTGCCGTCGTCGAGCACGGAAGCGAGGTCGGCGCCGAACTGGACGTAGGTGCCGCCGATCGTGCCCGTGATCAGCGTCACCGTGTTGGCGTTCAGGTTCTGCTTGGTGGCGGCCGAGCCGAACTGGAAGATGGCCCTCAGGCTGTCGCTGACCTTGGCCGGATCATATTCGGTTTCCTCAGCCCGTACTGTCGGGCCACAAATCATCGTCAGGGCGAATAACGCCACTCCAAACAATCGCAGCATGTGCTACCCCAAAAAGGTTCAATCTTGCATTTGTGTGAGACGTTGCTGGGCGTGTTGCGAGCCAAGCTCGGCCGCCCGGCGGTACCAGATCCGCGCCTGAGCCGGATCGGGCGTGATGGCGCGCGCATCCTTCGTTCCCAGCACCAGGGGATCGTAGGTCCGGGCCAGCAGCAGCGCCGCGTCGGCTTCCTGCGCATCGGCGGCGCGCTCGAGCAGCAACCGTGCGGCTGCGATATCGCCGATCGCAAGCAGGCTGTTCGCGCGCTTCATGAGGGCGCTGAGCTCGTCGGGACTGACCTGTCTTACCTGCGGCGCAGCGGGCGGTGCCGCTTGCGCTGCGGGGGGCGGTGCGGGTGGAGCGGCAGATGGTGCCGGTTGAGCGCCAGATGGCGGTGCCACCGACCGGACCACGGCTTGGCCGCCCTTGATCGCCTCCTGATACGCGGCCGTGATTTGCTCGCGCGACGGCGGACCTGAATTGGTCGATGGTGGCGGTACAGGCTCGCTCATGGGTTGCGGGAGCCTCGCCATGACGGTTCGCGCCTGCACCTGCGAGGTGCCGAGCAGCCACGTCTTGGCGGTGGCCGTGATGTTATGCGTGACGTCCAGCGAAACCAGCAGGACAGCCGCCGCTGCGGCGGCAGCGATGAGAAGACCGCTCGTGAGCAACGAGCGGCCGAGCGAACGTTCGAGAGAACCTCGCCGATATTTCGCACCGCTGTCCTCGTCGAGAGGGTATGACAGGAACAGCGGGGCGGGCTCGTCTGTGTCGATGTCGGTATCCGATCGATACGACCGCTGGTAGCGATACTCTGCCAGCTCAGGATCATCGATATCTACGTCATGCGCCTGTCTCGGCGTGACGCGTGATGAAATATCCACCATTTTGACGCTTCCCGTTACACAATACGCAACGCATGGGGCATCTCTGGTTGTCTCTTGCTTCTTGTCGGCTTTCCCCGAGTGCCCGCTAGCGGGAACTTACGCACTGCGAATGAGCCCAAAAAACGGCCCTGACCTGCGCGAATTAGGACTTATTTTGGTTCGATTATGGCAAAAATGCCTTATTCACTAAATTAAAAATGGTAATTTTGGGAATAAGTTCCGCATTCGGAACTAACCCGGTCAGTTAATTCACATAGTTAAATGAATTGGGGGCACGGGGTAAGTGCGCGTGATTCCGTAATAGGAGAGCGCGGCGCCTGGACGGCGCCACAACTCACGCGCGTGTCGCCTCTTTATGGATGCAGGATCACCTTGCCCATCGCCTTGCGGCCGGCGAGCACCTTCAGTGCTTCCGCCGTTTGCGACAGCGGGAAGGTGCGATCGACATGCGAAGAGATTTTTCCTTCGGCGGTCCACTGCACGAGCTTCTGCAGGTTCTTGCGGTTCTTCTCGGGGTTGAGCCGCGTCCACGCGCCCCAGAACACGCCGCGGATATCGCAGCCTTTGAGCAGCGCAAGGTTGAGCGGCATCTTCGGAATGTCGCCCGCGGCAAAGCCGATGACCAGAAAGCGGCCTTCCCAGGCGATGGCGCGGAGCGCAGCTTCGGCGTAGGTCCCGCCGACGGGATCGAAGATGATGTCGACGCCCTTGCCGCCGGTCAGCGCCTTCAGGCCCTCTTTCAGATCTTCCTTGGCGTAATTGAGCGTCAGCTCGGCGCCATGCTGCTTGGCAAACTCAAGCTTCTCGTCCGAGGAAGCGCAGGCGATCACCTTCAGGCCCATCAGCTTGCCGAGCTCGCAGGCCGCAAGCCCAGTGCCGCCGGCGGCGCCAAGCACGGCCAGCGTCTCGCCCGGCTTCGGGCTCGCGCGATCTTCCAGCGCGTGCAGGGCGGTGCCGTAGATGATGATGATCCCGGCGGCGCGATCGAAGTCGAGATTGTCGGGAATCTTCACGATCGAATTCGCCGGCAGCGCGATCTTCTCGCGCGCGCCATTGTGGCCGCAGGAGGCGACCACGCGATCGCCGGGCTTGAGATCAGTGACGCCGTCACCGACGCTCTCGATCACGCCGGCGACTTCCGCCGCGGGCGAGAACGGGAACGGCGGCTTGATCTGGTACTTGCCCTGGATCATCAGGATGTCGAAGAAATTCAGGGCCGCGGCTTTGATCGCGATCACCGCTTCGCCCGGTCCGGCCACGGGATCGGGCACGTCAGCCAGCACGAGATCGTCGGGTTGGCAATATTCCGTGCAGAGAATGGCTTTCATGGATGCACCTGATTTTCGGACACAGAAGGATTGCTCGCTTCATGCCGGATTTGAAGCCGGGCGACAATACAATGCGGAGGGATCAAACAATGTTTGAAAAGAGCCTGCTGGCGCACAAGCGGATCCTCGTCACCGGCGGCGGCTCCGGGCTTGGCGCAGCGATGGGGCGACGCTTTGCCGAGCTCGGCGCCGAACTGATCATCTGTGGCCGCAGGACGGAATTACTGCAGCACACGGCGACGAGATTGCGCGACGATCTCGGCGCCAAGGTCACTACAATCACATGCGACATCCGCGACGGCGCGGCGGTGGATGCGATGATGGACGCGATCTGGCAGGAAGCGCCGATCGACGTGCTCGTCAACAACGCGGCGGCAACCTTCATTGCACAGACTGAGCATCTCTCATTCCGTGCCGCGGACGCGATCCTGGCGCCGACGCTGCACGGCACGATGTATTGCACGCTTGCCGCCGGCAAGCGGTGGATCGAGAGCGGGCACAAAGGCGTCATCCTCTCGATCCTCTCGACCTCGACGATCACCGGGCGCGCCTTCACGGTGCCGTCCGCGATGGCGAAGTCGGCGGTGCTTGCGATGACCAAGAGCCTTGCCGTGGAATGGGGGCCAAAGGGCATCCGCACTGTCGCGATCGCGCCGGGCGCATTTCCGACGCCGGGAGCAACCGGCCAGCTCCGGCCCGAAGGGCGCGAGGAGAGCTGGGCGCACCGCAACCCGCTGGGCCGTCCCGGCGAGCACGGCGAGCTCGCCAACCTCGCGAGTTTCCTGATCTCCGACCAGGCCGGCTACATCAATGGCGAGATGGTGGTGCAGGACGGCGGGGCGCATTTGCGCAGCTCCGGGGCGGAGGACCTCCTGCATTGGACCGACGCGCAATGGGAACAGCAGCGCGCCTCGCGTACCAAAAGTTAATGCGGCGGAACCGCGCGCCACGCCCCTAACTACCTTCCCAAAAAGGCCTTTTCCGGCTATTGCATCGCGCCGGGGACGACGCCGGTTGGGCCATCTTCCAGTCACAATGATAGGGGAACCAGTTGTCCGTGCGGCAAATACTGACATCTCTGGTTGCAGGAGCCCTGCTTTGCGGGACGACTTCCCTTGCCATGGCGCAGGGCGGTTCCCCCAAGGCGGCCACCAAGGGCGCGGCAAAGTCTGCGGCCCCGGCCAAGCCGGAGGGCGCTGCTGCGGCTGCCGCGGCCGGGGGCGCCGAACCGACCCTGATTGGCCAGTTCGGCACCTGGGGCGCCTATACCGCGACTCCGAACGGCAAGAAGGTGTGTTTTGCGCTGGCAAAACCGTCGTCGTCGAAGACCAATCCGCCGAATCGCCCGCGCGATCCGGCCTACGCCTTCGTCTCGACCCGTCCGGCGGAAAAGGTCATCAACGAAGTCTCGATCATGATCGGCTACACCCTGAAGCCCGGGTCGGAATCGACGCTCGAAGTCGGCGGCGGGTCGTATGCGATGTACACCCAGGGCGACGGGCTCTGGATCAAGAACGCCGCAGAAGAAGAGCGCATGGTCGAAGCCATGCGCAAGGCTGCGGACCTGACCGTGAAAGGCGTCTCGGCCAAGGGCACCGAGACGACGGACACGTTCTCGCTCAAGGGCCTGTCGCAGGCGCTCGATCGGCTGGCGCAGGACTGCAGGCGCTAATTCAGCCTGAAATCCGCGCATTTCCCGCCTTTCCAGCGCCTGCTGGAAGGCCTATTTGATGTTTCATGACCGACACCCTCACCAGCCAGAGCGATCGCGCCAGCACCGCGCTCGTGGAGAAAGTTCCGCTCGAGACCTATGTGCCGCCGGCCAAGCCGTCGCTGATCGGGCTGTCGCGCGCGGAGATCGCCGAGCGGCTCGGCGAGATCGGCGTGCCGGCTTCGCAACGCAAGATGCGCACCCAGCAGCTCTGGCACTGGATCTATTTCCGCGGCGCCAAGAGCTTTGCCGAGATGACCAACGTCTCGAAGGAGATGCGCAGCGAGCTGGAGAAGCATTTTACCGTCGACCGGCCCGAAGTGGTCGCCGAGCAGATATCGAACGATGGCACCCGCAAATGGCTGTTGCGGCTGCCGAGCGGCAACGATCTTGAGAAGCCGCATGAAGTCGAATGCGTCTATATCCCCGAGACTGACCGCGGCACGCTCTGCGTCTCCTCGCAGGTCGGCTGCACGCTGAATTGCGCCTTCTGCCACACTGGCACGCAGCGCCTGGTGCGTAACCTCACGGCCGGCGAGATCGTCGGCCAGGTGATGGTGGCGCGGGATCGGTTGAACGATTGGGCCGACCGCGAGAGCGGCGGCCGCCTCGTCACCAACGTCGTGATGATGGGCATGGGCGAGCCGCTCTACAATTTCGATGCGGTGCGCGATGCGTTGCTCATCGTTGCTGACAACGAAGGCATCGGCATCTCCCGCCGCCGCATCACGCTGTCGACCTCGGGCGTGGTGCCGAACATCATCCGCACCGGCGAGGAGATCGGCGTCATGCTCGCGATCTCGCTGCATGCCGTGCGCGACGAGTTGCGCAACGAATTGGTGCCGCTCAACCGCAAATTTCCGATTCAGGAATTGCTGCAGGCCTGCCGCGACTATCCCGGGGCCTCCAACGCGCGGCGCATCACCTTCGAATATGTGATGCTGAAGGGCATCAATGATTCGCTCGATGACGCCAAGCTGCTGGTGAAGCTGCTGAAGGGCATTCCGGCGAAGATCAACCTGATCCCGTTCAATCCCTGGCCGGGCACGCGTTACGAATGCTCGGATTGGGAGCAGATCGAGAAGTTCTCCGAATATATCTTCAACGCCGGCTATTCCTCGCCGGTGCGCACCCCGCGCGGCCGCGACATCCTCGCCGCCTGCGGCCAGTTGAAATCGGAGACCGAAAAACTCTCCGCCCGCGAGCGCCAGGCGCTGCGCGCAATGGCGATGACGGATTGAGACGATCCATGCACCGAAACTCGTCATGGCCGGGCTCGTCCCGGCCATCCACGTCTTTCCGAAGCTTCGAGGCAGGCGTGGAAGCCCGGGCATGACGGCAGAGATTCGTATCGCGGGTGCGGTCTGACGGTGGAATGAAGCCATGGCGCTGATCGGCCGCGTCTTCCTGATCCTGTTCGCTTTCCTTGCCTCCTGTCTGGTGGCGGGCATGATCATCGTCGTCGCAGTGCTTTATCCCGAGCTGAGCGATATCGGCACCGGTCAGATCGATCAGAACGCCATCAACATCGTGCTCGGCTTCGGCTTCATCTTCATTTCCGGATTCGCGCTGCTGCCGGCGCTGATCGTGGTGCTGATCACGGAAGCCTTCAATGTCCGGGGCGCGCTGAGCTATGCGATCGGCGGCGCGATCGTCGGGGCCGCCTGTTATCTCGGCCTGGTTCCGTTCGACCCCGATACGTTCCGGTTCGAGGGCATCGTGCATCGCCATCTCGAGATCATGACCGGCGCCGGCATCGTCGCGGGTCTGGTGTACTGGCTGATTGCGGGCCGCACCGCCGGCGCCTGGCGCGAGCCGCCGCGCAAATTGCCGCCGCCCCCGCCACTGCCGTCACAATCGCGGCCGCAGCCGTGAATGGAGCCGTCATTGCGAGCCACCGGGTCGGCGCGAAGCGCCGCCCGACGACAGGCTCCGCGAAGCAATCCATGCAGCCGCGCGTGCGGAGAGGTGGATTGCTTCGTCGCTATCGCTCCTCGCAATGACGGTTGAATTCGGGGTTTCCACATCCCGCCGCCTCGGGTAAACCGCGCGCCATGAACCGGACCGGACTTTTCATCGCGCTGGGGCTTGCGGTCGTGATCGGGCTGCTGTTCGGGCTCTTTCCCGAACTCGACCTGAAGCTCGGTGCGCTGTTCTACGATGCCGCGCAAAAAACCTTTCCGCTGAAGCTGAACGCCGTCGCGTCATTTGCGCGCGATGCGGCGATGTGGATCGCATGGGGATTTGCGCTGCCCGCGATCGCTGCGTTCGTCGTCAAGATGATCCGGCCCGACCGGCCGATGCTGATCTCGGGCCGCGCCGCGACGTTTCTCCTGGTGACGCTGCTGCTCTCCGCCGGCGTCCTCACCAACTTCACCTTCAAAACCTATTGGGGCCGGCCGCGACCGGTAGCGGTGACCGAGTTTGCCGGCGACAAGAGCTTCGTGCCGTGGTGGGATCCGCGCGGTACCTGCGGCCGCAACTGCTCGTTCTTCTCCGGCGAGGGGGCGACTGCGTTCTGGACCTATGCGCCGGCAGCGCTGGCGCCGCCGCAATGGCGCGCCCTGGCGTTTGCGGCGGCGACCGTGTTCGGCATCGCCACCAGCGCCCTGCGGATGGCCTTTGGCGGGCATTTCTTCACCGATGTCGCGATTGCCGGCATTGTGACCTACCTGGTGATCTGGCTCGCCTATGCCCTGATCTACCGCTGGCCGTCGACGCGGGTGACGGATGCCCAGGTTGATGCCGCGCTGACCCGGTTCGCGCGGCGGTGGCGCCGGCGCGAGACGGACCCCAGGCCGTCGGTATGAGCGACCCCATAAAGGTCGCCATTAATCGCGTGCCCATCAGCGCGAAATTTGATATTCGCGCGACTTAACAGCAAACGACTTTACGACCGATTGGACGCTCCATGAGTACGATTTTGAAAAGCCTGCCCAAGGGCGAAAAAGTCGGCATCGCTTTCTCGGGCGGTCTCGACACCAGCGCAGCGCTGCTATGGATGAAACAGAAGGGCGCGCGCGTCTTTGCCTACACCGCGAACCTGGGCCAGCCCGACGAGTCCGACTACAACGAAATTCCGCGCAAGGCTATGGAGTTCGGCGCCGAGAAAGCACGCCTCGTGGATTGCCGCATGCAATTGGTCCACGAAGGCATTGCCGCGATCCAATCCGGCGCCTTCCACATCTCGACCGGCGGCGCCACTTATTTCAACACCACCCCGCTCGGTCGCGCCGTGACTGGCACCATGCTGGTCTCGGCCATGAAGGAGGACGGGGTCAACATCTGGGGTGATGGCTCCACCTTCAAGGGCAACGATATCGAGCGGTTCTATCGCTACGGCCTGCTGACCAATTCGAACCTGAAGATCTACAAGCCCTGGCTCGACCAGCAATTCATCGACGAACTCGGCGGCCGCTCGGAAATGTCGGCGTTCATGACCGCGCAAGGGTTCGCCTACAAGATGAGCGCCGAAAAGGCGTATTCGACCGACAGCAATCTCCTCGGTGCAACCCACGAGGCCAAGGATCTCGAGAGCCTGCAAAGCGGCATCAAGATCGTCAATCCGATCATGGGCGTGCCGTTCTGGCGCGACGATTGTGTCGTCAGGGCCGAACAGGTCACCGTGCGCTTCGAGGAAGGCCAGCCCGTCGCGCTGAACGGCCAGACTTTCCCGGACCCGGTGGCGCTGTTCCTCGAGGCCAACGCCATCGGCGGCAGGCATGGTCTTGGCATGAGCGACCAGATCGAGAACCGGATCATCGAGGCAAAGAGCCGCGGCATCTATGAAGCTCCCGGCATGGCGCTGCTGCACATCGCCTATGAGCGCCTGATCACCGGCATCCACAACGAAGACACCATCGAGCAATACCGGATCAACGGCCTGCGCCTTGGCCGGCTGCTCTACCAGGGGCGGTGGTTCGATTCTCAGGCTCTCATGCTGCGCGAAACCGCCCAGCGTTGGGTGGCGCGCGCCATCACCGGTGAGGTGACGCTCGAGCTGCGCCGCGGCAACGACTATTCGATCTTGAACACCGAGAGCCCGAACCTGAGCTATCAGCCGGAGCGGCTGAGCATGGAGAAGGTGGAGGATGCGGCGTTCACGCCGGCGGACCGTATCGGCCAGCTCACAATGCGCAACCTCGACATCGCCGATACCCGCACCAAGCTGGATCTCTACGCGGAGACAGGCTTGCTGTCGCTCGGCGAGGGCTCGAACATCTTGAGGCTCGATAGCGACAAGAGCTGAACCGTGTGAACTCCGTAGCCCGGACTACGCTTGCGCTCCATCCGGGCTACGGACTGCGACGATCCATCGCCGGTATCCAGACTCGATGTGTAATGGACGCGTCATTTGGCGCGGCTAGTCTCGTCGCCTGCGCGACCGTGGTCTTCGGAATTGCAGCCGATCGGCGCGCTCGAACAATCGTGGGGCACAGATCATGATCAAGCCATTTGCCGGTGCCGCTCTCCTCGTCCTGTTGTCCGGATCGCCGACGCTAGCCCAGACGATCTATCCGATCGACCGCGCCGACATCCTCGCCGGCGCCCATTTCGACTTCAAGGTCGAGTTTCCCGATCGCGTTGATCCGGCGAATGTGAAAGTCACGGTGAACGGCGCGGATTATTCCGCAGCGTTCGGCCAGCCCGGCACCTTCGTGGAGCGCGAAGACGGCAAGGAGCATTCGGCGCTGATCGTTCGCGACGTCGCATTGACCAAGCCTGGAAACGTGAAGGTGGAAGTCTCTGACGGTGCGCGCAGCCGCACGGTCGTGTGGTCGGTTTACGATACCGGACCGCGCAAGGCCAAGAACGTGATCCTGTTCATCGGTGATGGGCTGTCGCCTGCGCATCGGGTTGCGGCGCGTATGCTCTCGAAGGGAATTGCGGAAGGCAAAAGTCTCGGCAAGCTCGCCATCGACGACATGCCGCATATGGCGCTGGTTGCGACTGCGGGCTCCGATTCGATCATCACCGACTCGGCGAATGCGGCCAGCGCCTACGCCACGGGCCACAAGACCGCCGTCAACGCGTTGGGCGTCTACGCTGATCGCTCCATAAGCCCGTTCGATGATCCCAAGGTCGAAACCATCACGAGCGTCGCGAAGCGGCGGCTTGGTCTGGGCATCGGGATCGTCACCAATACCGAAGTCGAGGATGCCACACCGGCGGCAATGGTCGCGCATAGCCGCCGCCGCGCCGCCTATGATGAGATCGTCGCGCAGCTCTTCGCCGCCAAGCCCGATGTCCTGATGGGAGGAGGCAGCGCGAATTTCCTGCCGCAAGCAGCAGCGGGAAAGCGCAAGGACGACATCGATTACATCGCCCGCTTTCGCGATGCCGGCTATCAGGTGGTGACGACAAAGTCCGAGCTTGATGCCTCGGCTGCAAAACCTGACACGAGCAAGCTGCTGGGACTGTTTGCCTCGGGCAACATGGACGGTGTCCTGGACCGCAAGTTCCTCAAAGGCGGCAGCGTCGGCAAGTTTCCCGAACAGCCCGACCTGACCGAGCAGGTGCAGGCCGCGCTGAAAGTGCTGTCGAAGAACAATGCCGGCTTCTTCCTGATGGTGGAATCGGGGCTGATCGACAAATACGCTCATCTCCTGGACATGGAGCGCGCGGTCTACGACACGATCATGCTCGACAATGCCGTTCGTTTTGCGCGCGACTGGGCGCAGGCCCGCGGCGATGACACCTTGATCCTGGTGGTGGCGGACCACAATCATCCCAACAGTCTTGTCGGCACCATCAATGACGACATGACCAAGACACCCAACGTCCCGTTCCGCGAACGCGTCGGCGTCTATGACAAGGCGGGATTCCCCAACTATCCGGCTGCCGATGCGGAAGGCTATCCCTCGCGGGTGGATGTCAGCCGGCGGCTCGCGATTTTCTCGGCCAGCCTGCCGGACCATTACGAAACCTTCCGCCCCAAGCTCGATAACCCGAATGATCCGACGGCGAAGGGCGATGAGCCTGGGACTTTCAAAGCCAACGACAAATACAAGGACGTTCCGGGCGCCGTGCTACGCCCCGGCAATCTGCCGGCGATGATCGGCGCCAGCGTGCATTCGGGAGAAGACGTCATCCTGACAGCAACCGGCCCAGGCAGCGAACGCGTTCATGGTTCGATGGACAACACGGAAGTCTTCCGTGTCATCGCCGATGCGCTGGGACTTGCCGCACCGGCGCCGTAGCGTCGCGAGCTCTTGTAGCGTGGGCGAAGCGAAGCGTGCCCGCGATCAACACTCCGCTCGGAGGTGGGCACGCTACGCTTTTGCCCATCCCGACAGGTTCTGCGCTCACGCCTCTGCGCGCGGGAGCCATCTGGAAGTCGCGACAATATGAGGCACCAGCCGGCCCAACCAAACCCGGCATTGGCCGACCTACCGGTGACAGCCCTTTTGATCATGGAGGCATCAATGGCCAAGTATCGGCACGACCTGCCGCAGCGGCGCGGCGGCATCTTCCTGACCGACGGCGGCATGGAAACGACGCTGATTTTCCACCACGGCCTCGAGCTGCCGCACTTTGCCGCTTTCGTCCTGCTCGACTCCGCGGATGGTCGTGAGCACCTCAAGCGCTACTACGAGTCCTACCTTGCGATTGCGCGCGAGAAGGGCACCGGTTTCGTGCTCGACAGCCCGACCTGGCGCGCCAATCCGGATTGGGGCGTCAAGCTCGGCTACGACGCGGCTGCGCTGACATCGATCAACGTCCGTTCGATTGAGTTCCTGAACCAGCTGCGAACCGGCTGGGAGCGGCCGAACATGCCCTGTGTCATCGATGGCGCGATCGGTCCGCGCGGCGATGGCTACAAAGCCGGCAACATGGATGCATCGGAGGCGGAAGCCTATCATGCGCCACAGATTGCCGCCTTCGCGGAAGGCGGCGCCGACATGGTGACGGCGTTCACGCTGAACGGAATCAATGAAGCGATCGGCATCGTCCACGCGGCCAAGGCACACAGTATTCCGGTGGCGATCTCCTTCACCGTCGAAACCGATGGTCGTCTGGTGAAGGGTGAAACGCTGCGTGAGGCGATCGAGGCTGTCGATCACGCCACGCAAAACGGGCCGGAATATTTCCTGATCAACTGCGCGCATCCGTCCCATTTCGCAGGCGCGTTGAGCGCGGGCGACACGTGGGCCGGGCGCATCCATGGCGTCAGGGCCAATGCGTCGGCCAAGAGCCACCAGGAGCTCGACGAATCCGAGACGCTCGATGCCGGCGATCCCACCGATCTCGGCCGCCGCTATGTCGACCTCCGGCGCTCGTTTCCCGGCATGCACATTCTCGGCGGCTGCTGCGGCACCGACCATCGCCATGTCGCAGCGATCTGCGAAGCCTGCATGTAGTAGGGTGAACTGGTGCGCTTATCGAACCCGTCATTGCGAGGAGCGAAGCGACGAAGCAATCCATGCCTCCGCAAGTGGAGAAATGGATTGCTTCGCTTCGCTCGCAATGACGATGGGCAGAGCGAAGCGAAGCAAAACCCATCAAACGTTCGAAGCGAGTTTGTCGTAGTTGGTGCAACAAAAATGGCCGGGATCGCTCCCGGCCATTTGTTCGAAATAGCTCGCCTCAGCGCGGTGTGCTGGGTGGTGGCAGTGAAGCGGTGCCGCCGTTGAGCAGCGGGGTGATGCGGCGGACAGTGACGCGCCGGTTGATGCGACTCGGTCCGTCCGTCTGCTCCTTCAGATACTGCTTGCCGTAGCCCTGCGACGTCAGGTTCTCCGCCGGCACACCGAACTGCTGGGTCAGCAATTCAGCCGCGGACTGCGCACGGCGATCCGACAATGACAGATTGTCGACGTCGTTGCCGACCGCGTCGGTGTGTCCCTCGATCAGGAACACCTCGCGCGGGTTGCGCTGGATCGCGCGGTTGAGGCCGTCGGCGATCACCTGCAGCCGAGCCGCCTGGTCCGGCGGGATAGTCCACGACCCCGTCTCGAAGTTGATCGTGTTGACGTCGATGCTCGGCATTTGCATGCGAACATTGGGGCTGTAGCGGATCTCGTCGAGCGAATAGCGCCGTTCGATCCGTTGTACCGGCGGTGCCTCCATGGTCTCGTAGATCACGTCCGGCGACGCCTCCTGGGCGTCGACGATGTAGCGATCGTAGGGAATGTTGACCACCGGCGGCGGCACGTCGACATAGAAGCCGCCGACCGCCCGCGGATCGCGGTAGCTGTTGTCGATGATGACGATCTCGCGCCCGCCGGGGTCCCTGCGGATTCGCCGCAGCAGCGTGCCGTCCGCACCAACCACGGTGATCACCTCGCTGCCGTCGGGACGGACCACGACGGTGCGGGTTTCGCCGCCGATCGTCTCGCTCCGGATGTCGCGAGCGCCATAGCGGAAGCGATAGAGATCGTTGCCGCGGACGTACTCCTGCCCACTCGGGTCGCGGATGATGATGCGATCCGGCTCGGTGTAGACGGTACGGCCGCCTTCGACGACTTCCTGTCGCTGGTTGCGGAGGTCGGCGATTGTCGCGCCGATCACGGCGCCAGCCACCACGCCTGCGCCGATCGCGAGCGGCGTCAGGTCACGCTGCGGCGGACGCGGCGGTGGTGGCAGCGGCGCTGCGACCGTAGGTGCCGCCCGGAAGGCCGGCGCAATCGTCGGCGGCGCGTATTGCGCCCTGTTGGGAGGTGGCGCTGCGGCGGGCGTGCCAGGGACGACGGTCGGCGCAGCGGCTCCGGGGGGAGGAGCTGCAGGCCGGGGCGGGAGGCCGGCCTGGGGCGGCGCAGTCGGAGTTCCGGCAGCGGGTGCGCCGGCAGGCGGCGTGCCTGCAGCCGGAGGCGGGCTCGCCGGCGTGCCGGCGGCAGGAGGTGTCGTCGTCGCTGCGCCAGGCCGCACCGGCGAAGGCGTCGGAGACGGGCTTCCCGCGGCCGGCGGCGTTGCGGGTGTCGGCGTTGCCGCAGGCGCAGGCCGGGTCTGCGTCGGCGTGGTGGTGGGGGCCGCCCCGGGCTGCTTGGCGCCGGCGGCAGGCGTGCCTGCAGCGGGAGGCTGGCTCGCCGGCGCACCGGCGGCGGGAGGTGTCGTCGTCGCTGCGCCAGGCCGTGCCGGCGAAGGAGTCGGAGACGGACTTCCCGCGGCTGGCGGCGTTGCAGGTGTCGGCGTTGCCGCGGGTGCAGGATGAGGCTGCGTCGGCGTGGCGGTGGGTGCAGCCGCGGGCTGCTTGGCGCCGGCGGGCGGCACTTCCTTTTGCGCACCGCGCGGTGGCGTCGGAGTGGCCGGGGTCGTGGGCGTAGCCGGTGGCGTCGCCGCGGATGGAGGCGTGGGCGGCTGCGTGCGCGCCGGCGGCGCTGCAGTGGGCGGCGTCGGAGTGTGCGGCGCTGCTGCCGGAGGCGGCGTCGGACGCGCTGGAGGAGCAGCAGACGGAGGTGGAGCTGTTGGTCGTTCCGGAGCAGCGGCTGGCGGAGTCGGCCGTGCCGGGGCGGCAGGCGGGGGCGTTGGCCGCTCTGGAGCAGCGGCTGGAGGCGGAGTCGGCCGTGTCGGCGCGGCAGGCGGAGGCGTTGGTCGTTCCGGAGCGGCGGCCGGCGGCGGTGTCGGACGAGGCGGCGCAGCAGCCGGAGGCGGTGGTGCCGGTCGCGCTGGCGCAGCGGCTGGTGGAGCGGACGGATGAGCAGGCGGAGCGGCGCCAGGCGGCGGTGCGGGCTGCTTTGGCGCGCCGGCCGGCGGCGCTGCCTTCGGCGGCTGCTTCGGCTTTCCGTCGGGGCCGAGTTCTTCCTTCGGCGCCGCTGCCTGTGCCACGACGAGTGGCGCGGTTTGCGCACGCGATGCGAAGCTGGCTAGCTGCGTCACCGTCAATGCGGTCGTGGCAAGCAGCACGAGGCGGAGGTTTGTCATGATTGCAGGTCCCGGGAAAGTTCTTGGCAAGGAAGGAGGATGGGCGGGGGCCGAATAGCTCGGCGGTCGGATCAACGGTTATTCGTTAGGCCGCAATGTGGCGGGCGACAAAGGGGAAAGGCTTTTTATTTCAGCGTTGCAATGACTTGCAAGCAAACTTGTTCATTGCTCATTCAGACGAGACTTGCAAATCGCGATCTCACCATTGTTGCTTGCGTGGTTCCGCGGCATCGGTCGGATTCGGCGGACGCGGTCCGTCCGGCCCGCGAATCGGCAATTCATCCGGCAGTTTGCCGGGCAGTTCGTCAGGTACTGGCGGTTCGCCGGGCTCACGTGCCGGCGGTGGCACCTCAGGGCGCGGACTCCCCGGAGGGATTCCGGGAGGTGGTTCGCTCGGCGTGCCTGGTGTCGGCGGCGGAACCTCGGGCGGTTCGATCGGCATCTAGGTAACCGTGCCGTTGTTTCCGATCGCGGCGCGCGGATCATCACGCGTCATGGTTCGCTCCGTTTCTGTTTCGGAAGAACGATAACGGCACGCATGCTGTGATGTTCCGGCAGTCCAAGCCCGGAACTGTTCCGGCGCGTGGCAGACCGCTTCGATGTTGTGGCCGTCGGGGTCGAGCACGAACGCGCCGTAATAGTTGGGATGATAGTGCGCGCGGATACCGGGCGCGCCATTGTCGCGTCCGCCGGCTGCGATCGCTGCCTTGTAGAAGGCATCCACGGTTGCGCGGTCCTTTGCCACGATCGCGACATGCAGCGGCTTCTCAAGCCCGCCTTCGCCGCCGATCCAGAAATCCGGCTTGCCGCCCGCGCCGAAGCCGGCCGCCTGGTCAGCGCCGTTCTCCTGCGTGACTTCCATGATCAGCGTGTAGTCGAGCGGCGCGAGCGCCCGCTGATAGAACGCCAGGGAACGCTGATAGTCAGAAACCGGAAAACCGATGTGATCGATCATCAAGCAACTCCTTCGGCCTATCTGCCCTGATCAAACACCAGAAAGCCGGCCCGCGGGAAGTGCACCACCACCTCGCCGGCGCGGGGGTCGTGCCTGCGGATCGCGATATGCTGCGCAGACAGGGAAACGATCTCGCCGCTCACTTTGATCTTGCCGTAGTCATCAGGCATCACCTCGACCTGGTCGCCCGGCTTGCGGTGGTTGGGATCGTAAGGGTCGGCCAGCACGGTGGTCCGCGGCGCAGCATTGGCGGCGATTTCAAGCGCGGAGGCGGGCGAGATTTCCTTGCATGGCTTGTGCTCGATGGCGCGAATGCGCGCCTCCCATGATCGCGTTGCAGGGAATTCGAACAGCATCTTGTCGAGGTCGGGAAGGTTGGTGCGCACGTACCAGATGTTCATGTAGGCGTTGACGTCGCACAGGCTGGCGCGATCGCCGCACATCCAGCTATGGCCGTTGCGAAGCTGGGCTTCGATCCATTGCAGGTGGGCACGAAACTGATCGCGCATCTGCGGGATCGCTTCCCGCATGGCGGCAACATCAAATTTGGCGCCGCGCAGCTTTTCGCGGTCGTCGATGAACTCCTGCGGCACATTATCGGCCACCGAGCCGAAGATCAGGTTGACGGTGTTCTGGAAGAACGGACGGTCGGTCCACATCGCGGTCGCGGCGGCAAGCCCGTAATACCCGCTCGGGAACAGCGTCGGCTGCGGATAGCGCCGTTCCAGTTCGCGGACGATGCATTGGGTGTCGCAGTAGATATCGGCGCCGATCTGCAGCACCGGGGTCCGCCGGTAGCCTCCCGTCAGCGGCATCAGATCCGGACGGGGCATGATCCGGGAAATCAGCACCGAGGTCCATGTCACGTTCTTCAGCGCCAGGATCAGGCGGATCTTCTCCGAGAACGGCGATTGAGGAAAATGATGGAGGATGACCGGGTAGTCGGGACTCATCGTTCCCTCCTGGATAGACGCCGACGGAAGGCTAACCCCGGCCTGGACCGGTTACAATGGACCGGCGCGCGTCAGGACGACGCCGCCGTCGGTGTTCGTGTTGGTTTCGGCCGGGAGACCTTGTGCAGCGCGTGCGAGAGCTGCTCGATCGAATACGGCTTTTGCAGGAAGTCGAACCCATAGCTGCCTCGCTGCGCCAGCACCTGGCTGTAGCCGCTGGTCAGCACGACCGGCAGGTCCGGGCAGCGGCGGCGGATTTCCTGGGCGAGCTCGACGCCGCTTATGCCGGGCATCGCGACGTCGGTGAACACCACGTCGAAGCGGGCGGCGTCGTCGGCCAGCGCGTCCAGCGCCTGCGTAGCGTTCTCGACCAGGGTCGCGGCGTAGCCGAGCTCGGCGAGGGCATCGGCCGTAAATCTGCCGACCTCGATATTGTCCTCGACCACCAGCACCGACATGCCGCTGCCGTCGACCGGCGGCGCATCCGCGGCCGCGAACTGCAATGTCGGACCCGTGGCCGCGGCGCGAGGCAGATAGAGCGTGAAGGTAGAGCCCTTGCCGACCTCGCTGACGACGACAATCTCGCCGCCGGACTGCTTGGCGAATCCGAATACCTGCGACAGCCCGAGCCCCGTGCCCTGACCGACCTGCTTGGTGGTGAAGAACGGCTCGAAGATGCGCCCGAGCTGATCCTGCGGAATGCCGATGCCGACGTCCCCGACCGCCACTGCGACATAGCCGTGCGGCGCCGGCGGATGGCCATCGGCAACGGGCAGTTCGGCTGCGCGACGCACCGCGATCGTCAGCCGGCCGGCACCATTCATGGCGTCACGGGCATTGACGGCCATGTTGATGATCGCGGTCTCGAACTGGCCGGCATCGGCGTTGATGAAGCAGGGTTCGTCCGGCAGCCTGGTGACGATCTCGATCCGCGGCCCGACCAGCGTTCCGATCATCTCGCCCAGCACCTGCACGCTCTGGCCGACGTCGAATAGTTCAGGCTTGAGCGTCTGTCGTCGGGCGAAGGCGAGCAGTTGGCCGGTCAGTTTCGAGGCCCGGTTGACCGTCTCCGAAATCGCATCGATGTAGCGCAGCCGCCGCTGCTCCGGCAGGTTCGGCCGCCGCAACATGTCGATGGAGGCGCGGATCACGGTCAGCAGATTGTTGAAGTCGTGCGCGACGCCACCGGTGAGTTGGCCGAGGGCCTCCAGCCGTTGCCCATGCTTCAGCGCCTCCTCGGCTTCCTCGCGTCTTTCGGCCTCCTCATGCAGGCGTCGCGTCCGCCGCAGCGCCAAGGCGAGCAGCAGGAACAACAGCGCGGTGGCGGGCACGCCGAAGATCAGGTGCTGGCCGATGGTCGCGAGCCAGCGCGCGCGGATCGCCGAGGTCTCGAGCCCTGCGCTGACATAGATCGGATATTCGGCGAGCCGCCGATAACCGAGACGGCGTTCGATGCCGTCGGCCGGCGAGGTGACGGTGATCAGACCGCCGTCGGGCACGGTGGCAAGCTTCTGCCCGACAGGTCCGTCAGGGTCGAGGCGGAACTCGCGGTCGGCCTTCGGATAGCCAGCCAGCATCGCGCCGTCGGTGCGGCCGAGCGCGAAGAAGCTGCCGGGTTCGCGGCCGATCCGCGCGTAGAAATTCTCGAAATACTCGGGCAGAACCGATGCCTGGATCACGCCGGCAAAGTCGCCTGTCTCGGTCGACCGCCGACGGCTGACGCCGAAGAATGGTGCGCCCCGGTAGGGCGGCCGCGGCGTCAGCACGTCGCCGATATGGGTGCCAACGTCGCCGGCGGCATGTGCCCTGAAATACGCTCGGTCCGAGAAATCGATGTCGGGCGCCGGGGCCACCAGGCTGTTGACCAGAGCATGGCCCCTGACGTCGAAGACCCACGCCGATTTCACCTGGGGCAGCGATGCCGTGAGCTGCTTCAGCCGCTCGTGCAGGCTCTCTTCACGCGAACGGATCGCGTCGTCGGGAAGGCCGCGAATGATTTCCGCGATCTCCGACAGGCTGCGGTCGATGGTCTCGAACACTTTCAGCGCGTGCTCGTGCGCGACATCGAGCGTGCGCTCGATTTCCCCGTCGGCGGCCTGGTTGATTGAATTCCAGGAGATCACCGAAGCAAAAACAAAGAGCGCCAGCGGAAGGGCCAGGGAAGCGGCCATCATCCATTGCAACAACTTCAGCGAATGGCGTTGTGCGGTCTGCACGGGCACTCCGGATCCTCCGCAACCTTAACGCAAAATTCGGCTCGGAAGGAAGGGGAGCTGACGCGGCTTGCTGGCCGCCGTCGCCGCCAGTTCCGCCTCTCGTATCACAAGCTATCGTGCATTATGGAAAGCTGGCGCGTGCTTCGGAAAGATAAGGATGAGCCGCCCGGGCACACTCGCGTGCCATGCACCGGACCCGGGCCGAGCTAGAAATGGAGATCGTACATGGCTGAGAGCCGTCCCCCCTTTCCACCCTTCACCCATGAGACTGCCGTGCAGAAAGTGCGCGGCGCAGAAGACGGCTGGAATTCCTGTAATCCGGAAAAGGTGTCGCTCGCCTACAGCCCGGACAGCTACTGGCGAAACCGGTCGGAATTCATCAACGGCCGCGCCGAGATCGTCGCGTTTCTCACGCGGAAATGGGTCAAGGAGCTCGACTACCGTCTGATCAAGGAGCTCTGGGCGTTCACCGAGAACCGGATCGCCGTACGTTTCGCCTATGAGTGGCACGACGATTCCGGAAACTGGTTTCGCTCCTACGGCAACGAGAACTGGGAATTTGCCGAGAACGGGCTGATGCAAAAACGGTTCGCCTGCATCAACGATCTCCCCATCAAGGAGTCCGATCGCAAATACCACTGGGACCGTTCGGGACCTCGCCCCGCCAATCACCCGGGGCTTTCCGACCTCGGGCTTTGAACGTCTCTGTTCGGAGTGGCAACCCACGATCCATGGCACGCGTCGATGATCTATCGACGCGCCGGAGTGCCTATTGCTTAGGCGGTGCAAGAACAGATCGTCGGGTCGTTCGCCCGCAGTTCATCACGGCTAGCTGGTCGGTTCTTACAACCGCAACTCTTCTCCCGAATGATTGAAATCACGCTGTAGCAAGCCGCGCCGATTCTGACCGCTCCATATCGGAAGGAGGTCAGCCGATGACACCAACGGCAATCGAAGCTTTGGAGAGCAATCATGCGTGAGATGATCGGAGCAGTGCTTCTGGCAGCTTTACTCTCTGGTCGCACGGCCACGGCCGAGACGGTGGGGCTGGCGAAACCATCGCCCTCTGCTGTCTCGTCAGGCATGTCCGATGCCTCATCACGGACGTTAGGTCTGCCGTGGCCCGCGCCGGTCGGCCATCGTCAGCCCCATGCGAAGGACCTGCCGTCGCAGAACACGAACGAGCTCGAGCAAATCAGCGAAGAGGATCGCGCTGTCGATCGCAAGCTCACGATCTGCCACGGCTGTTGAGTTTCGTGCGCCGCATTTGTGGTCCCGTGCGTCCTGGCCGGTGTGGCGCACGGGACAACATTTCGAATGTAACTCATCTCCGATTCGTTGAAACGATCCTGTAGCTCCGCAACGTCATTGAAGCCGGCAACCACATCAATCCTCTTCCGCCACGACGTGCTTCGTCCGTCTGCCCGCAGATCGCGGATAAATCATATGACATGCGTGATTTCGGCCCGGCCGATGCGACGACATCCGAATTTGGCGTGACAAAAGGCGCGCCGAATGGACCTCAACTCTCTTCAAACCTTTGTCGCTGTCGTGCGGGCCGGCGGATTTGCGGCGGCCGCACGTCAGACCAACACCCCGCGCTCGTCCGTCAGTTTGCGCATCCGGACCTTGGAAAGGACACTCGGCGTGCGCCTTTTCAAGCGTTCGACTCGCGCTTTCTCGCTCACCACGGAAGGCGCCGAACTGTACGGACGCTCTGCGGAGGCTCTGGCCTCCCTCGCCGGCGCGCTCGACGGCCTGGGCAAGGCAGGCAGCCCCTATGGCGGTGGAATCCGTCTTACGGTGCCGGCGGATTTTCCGCCCGGGCTCATTGCCGGCGCCGTTTCCGAATTCCGTGAAGCGCATCCCGCTGTGCGGTTCGAGGTGCTGCTCACGAACGACGTGCTCGACCTCGTCTCCGAAAACATCGACGTCGCCCTTCGCATCGGCGCTTCCAACCCGCGGGAAGCGCTTGTCAGGGGCGTTCTGGACATGGAGTTCGGCCTCTATGGCAGCGCCGAATATCTGCGCAGGAACGGCGAGCCGGCCAACATACACGAGGTGAGCACGCTGATTGGTCCCGAACGGCCCGAGCTGCGTCGCCTGCTGTCCCGTGCTCTCAAGAACGGGGTCGAGTTCCCGCAATTCCAAGTCGCGGTGGACAGTTTCGCCCTGGTGCGTGAGTTCGTCTTGCTGCATCAAGGCGTCGGGCTGTTGCCGCAATCGCTGTGCCAAGCCGAGCTTGCGTCGAAAGCCGTTTTACCCGTGCTGCCGAACCTGTTCTCGGGATCGATCCGGCTGCATCTCACTTTTCCCTCGCGCGCCGACCTCAATCCCAAGGTCAATGCGTTCGCGCAAGTCCTGGCGCGCCACCTGGAGGCTGCGGCGGGCGGACAGTGACGCGCCCGATTGGCCAGTATCCTGGCCGCTCTGTCCGGACCGGCAGGGCTACTCAGGGCGGGCGCGGTCGCTACATGCAGTTTGTCAGATCGCAACCTTGCCCTGGAGCGAACATGCAAGCCGATATCACCACGGAATTCGAAACGACAGAATTCGCCGGGATCACCACCGGGATCATCAACCCCTATCCGAGCCCCTTCACGATCCTCGACATGACGATCAAGCCTGGCACCGGCGCACCTGCGCACATCTCCGCCACCGAAGACAAGCTCTTCATCGTGATCGCAGGCCAACTGAAGTACCTCATCGGCGACCGCACCGCCGTGGCAGGGGCGGGCGCACGCGTCCTGGTCCCGAGAGGCACGGTTCACGGCTTCACCAATGTCGGGGACGCTGACGCGCGACATATTCTGGTGTCCACGCCGCGCCGCCACGAAGAATTCTTCCGCGACCTGCACGCCATTCCCGATCCCCGGGAGGAGCATATGGATCTCTTGCCCGGCATCGCGGCACGCCACGATCAGGCGATCGTCGGACCTCTTCCTTAAGTTCTCTGCGCTCGGCCTGCGCCTGATGGCCGCAGGCGCGGGCTGGTTTTCACTATCGGTTTTCTACCGAAGTTGGAAAACAGCTGGGCAGGAAGATCGGCGAATTGATCGTAGCCACCCAGCTTCACGGCGTGGAAGCCGCAGCGAAACCCTGACGGCGAGGGGTTCGGCCGCGGCCAGCTTTCATCGTCGACCGCCAAATGCTTACAGCCTTTTCGGTGGCGCTAGTCTGGCTTGCCACCGCAGAGTTCTACAACTAAGCTACCAAAATACCGGGCGTCAGAACGGCGCCCCTGTATTTTACGGAGGGCTTCGCTATGGCAGGTATCTTCCGGGACGCTAATCTCCAAGAAAGAGTTGCCGATTTTTCTTATCAGAACGATGCCCTCGCACAGTTGATCGTCGAGGCGTGGACCGATCCAGATTTTGAAAAGTGGTTGACGACGCGGCAGTCGGACGGCACCTCGCCAAACGCCAAGGCGTCGCTCGAGGCCCGGGGCATATTCCTCGCGAACCCCATCGTGTTCACGGAAGAAGAGTATAATAGCGGCTGTCACAACCCGGACCCTGATGGGACCGGAGTCATTTTCGTGGTGCCGGACCGATCGCGCGTCGAGCAGCCTCCGCATCACCTGTCTCTGCTCGAGACAGCGCGCTTGCTGATGGCCATTACGCCGAACGGAATCTAGCGCAGTCGAGATTGGCCTGAGCTTTATTTTTGGCGAGTTTCGCGCGCACCGTGCGGGAAACGTTGCGCGCGCGACCGCTCGGATATGGAGGTGTGGAATGGCGCCCCTGGTCACGGAGTGGGTCAGCCTTAGCGGCAATATTTCGATCATCGCTCGCGAGTCCGGGGAGGTCTGGTTTCATCTCCCGGGCGGCACAAAGGAATACGCAGATCCGTTTGCGACGCCGATGACGGGCGTCGGCGCCAGGGGCAGCACGATCGGGCTGCTCGACGGCGCGATCAATCTCGGATTTTCCAGAATTGAAAAGCGCCTCGCCAGCCCGGCGCCGACGCTTGTCGGCTACATCATCGCCATCGTGGGCGCCTACCACACGTCTGTCCACACGCCGCGAAATCTCCAGCGCGCCGCCAGGCGATTCAACGAACTGGGGCGGCCGGAAGTGGCGGCTTATCTTGAAGAACGTGCGCGCGAGGAGACCGGTCACGACCGGCTTGCGCTCAAGGATCTTCGCGCGCTGGGCCTGCCCGCCGAGCGATTGGTCGCCAACTTCATCCCCGACGGCATCAAGCCGCTCTGCGAGCGGTTCGATGAGCTCTGCGTCGAGGACTACCCGATCGGCTGCATCGGCTATTCCTACTGTCTGGAACGCATCGCCGCGCTCAAGCAGAAGACCGATATCGAGAAGGTGCAGGCACTATGCCCTGACGGCGTCGATGCGACCCGCTTTCTGCGAAGTCACAGTTGCCTTGGGAGCGAGGTTGCCCATGTGGAAGAGACGATCGAGTTCGTCGCGTCGCTTCCTCCGAGCGACCGCATCAGGGTCGTCCAGGAGACGTATGAATCGGCATTGATCATGGCGGAGGGATATAATCACGAGCTCCTCAAATCCGAGGCGGAGATGCTCGACGAGCTTCAGCAGGCGGTCGGAGAGGCGGCGCTTCCGTATCGTCTGAGCAGGGCCTTCGTACAGTAAGAGGCGCGGTGCTCGGCCCTCGGCGTGAGCAGAACGGCACGGCAGTCGTCGCAGTCCGGCGTGCCTCGAGCGACAAGAGACGAGGGCCTCTGCAATGGCGAGGACAACCACCGAGGTTACCGACTGGCTGTGTGGACACGGTCTGGGGCAGTACGCTCAGACCTTCGCCGAGAATAATATCGAATACTCCGTCCTTCCGGATCTGACCGAGAATGATCTCAGGAAGCTTGGCGTTATTTCCTTAGGCCATCGCAAGAAGCTGCTGAAGGCCATCGAAGCATTGACGGCAGCGAAGTTCGGCATCGCGTCCGCCTCGGTCGTGCCGCAGCGCGAGGCCGAATTCCGTCAGATCACGGTGATGTTCAGTGATCTGGTGGGGTCCACGCAGCTTTCGGAGGCGCTGGACCCCGAGGATCTGCAAAAACTCATTGACGCGTATCGGGGGGAATGCAGCACCGCGATCCGGCGCTACGGAGGCGAGGTCGCGCGCTACTTCGGCGATGGCGCGATGGCGTTCTTCGGTTGGCCCTATGCGCATGAGGATGACGCCGTTCGCGCCACGCATGCGGCACTGGAGATCGTTTCCAGAGTTGCGACCATTCCAGGGCCGGTCACCCTGACGTGCCGGGTGGGTGTCTGCTCCGGCCCTGTCGTGGTCGGCGAAACCGGAGAGAGCGGCACGTGGTCGATGGACGCGGTGGGCGAGACGCCGAATATCGCAGCGCGTCTGCAGACGCTTGCGGCCGCCAATACGGTGGTCGTTTCGGAATCGACCAGACGGCTCGTTTCGGCCGCGTTTGATTTTCAGGACCTCGGTCTCCAGGAGCTCAAAGGTGTAACTGAATCCGTTCACGTCTATCGCGTGCTCTCGGCAAAGCACACCACGAGCCGCTTCGAGGCGGCGCATGCGGGTTCCCTTACGCCGCTGATCGGGCGCTCGAGCGAGCTTTCCCTGCTGCTCGACAGGTGGCAGAAAGCCAAGGAAGCCGACGGCCAGGTCGTGTTTCTTTCGGGCATTCCCGGAGTCGGGAAATCGAGGCTTCTCCACGAACTGAAATCGCGTGTCGAGGATGAGCCGCACGTCCTGCTTCACCATCAGTGCTCGCCCTATCACAGTCAGAGCGCGTTCTTTCCCGTGATCGAGCAGATCGAACAGGCGGCCCAACTGACGTCTCGCGAGCCCGATACCGACAAGCTTGCAAAGCTCAAGGCCTACCTTCCGCGCCCGATTGACGGCTCGGCAGAGCCGGTCGCCCTGATCGCTAAACTGTTGTCGATCCCGCTGGAAGATGACCTCGAACTGTCAGGACTGACGCCGCGGCAAGTGAAGAACAGGACGATCTCTACGCTTGTCGACATCCTCTTGGCATTTTCCGTCCAGCGCCCGACGCTGTGCATTTTCGAGGACGCGCATTGGCTTGACGCGTCGACCCTTGAGCTGCTCGAACTGGCCACCAGCCGCATCGACCGCGCCCGCGTGCTGCTGATCGTATCCTGCCGGCCCGAATTTCGCCCCGCGTGGATCACTCACGCGAACACCACTCTGCACTCGCTCACCCGGCTGTCGCATAGCGAGGTCAGGGCGATGATCCGGGAGCTCCTGAGCGGCGCGAGCATGCCCCAGCCGTTGCTCGACCAGATCGTCGAAAAGGCCGATGGCGTCCCGCTATTCATCGAGGAACTGACAAATAGCACGTTGAGCGCGCCTTTGCGAAGCAGAGGTGCCGTCGAGCGCAAGGCGCAGCCGGCCTTGCTCCGCGTTCCGGACACGCTAAGCGACGCCTTGATGGAACGGCTCGACCGGGTCGCGCCGAGCCGCCGGCTTGCGCAGGTCGCGGCCGTGATCGGACGGGAATTCTCCTATGACCTTTTGTCGGCTGCATCGCAGGTCGACGAGGAGGATATGCTATCGGCGCTCTCATTGCTCGAACGCGCCGATATCATTTACCGGGTCGATGTTTCGCCGTTCGTCCGTTTCGCCTTCAAGCACGTGCTGCTGCGCGATGCGATCTACGACTCCCTGCTCAAAAGCAAGCGGCTGCAGTTTCACGCCGACATCGCGGCGATCCTGGAGCATGATTTCCCGGAGCTTGCCGAAAATCAGCCCGAGGTTCTCGCCTATCATCATCAGGAGGCCGGCAATCATCCGCTTGCCATTCGCTGCTGGTTCAAGTCCGGGCAACGCGCGCTTGCGCATTCGGCCAATGTCGAGGCCATCGCCAATTTTCGAAAAGCCCTTCAGCTTCTGAGCGCCCTGCCTGATACGCTCGAACGGACCAGGCAGGAGATCGACATTCAACTGGCGTTGGGCATACCGCTCATCGCGGTGCAGGGCTATGCCTCCGCCGATACCCGCGAAGCCTTTTCCCAGGCGCGGACCCTCTGCCTGCGGCTCGGCAACATTCCCGAATATTTCCAGGCGCTGTTCGGGTTGTGGGGGAATTTGTGGATGTCCGGGAAGAATGATGACGCGCTCTGCATGGCCGAAGAATTCCTCTCGCGGGCCCAGGCGCTATCGGACGCCGTGCCGCGAATGGTCGCTCACAGGATGATGGGCAGCACGCTATTGACGATCGGGGACTTTCGATCGTCGGCGGATCATTTCGAGCAGTCGATCAAGCTTTCGATGAACGAGGGACGGCCGCCGCTATACCAGCTCTACATGGTCGAGCCGCAGGCGGCCTCGCTCCTGCTGCTGTCCTGGGATTTGTGGTTCCTCGGCTATCCCGACCAGGCGCTCGCGCGCGTCTCGGAGGCGCTTGCCTTGGCACGGGATCTTCGCCACCCCTACACCATAGCGTTCGCGCACTACATGACCTCGGTCGTGCACCTGTTGCGCGGGGAGGCCGATCTCGCTTTCGCGAATGCCGAAAAGAGTTTTGAGGTGTCGCGAGAGCAGCGGTTTTCGCTCTATGCGATCCTGTCGCGAATTTCGCGCGGCCGGGCCGTCGGCGACCTCGGCCGGATTGAAGAGGCCCGTGCCGAGATCGCCCGCGGGCTCGACGAGGCCCGGCAGAACAACGTCGGCTTCATGCTGCCGATGATGGAGAGCTGGCTTGCGGAGATGCACGCCAGGGCGGGAGAAAATGAGTACGCGCTATGGATCGTCGAGCAGACCCTGACCAATCTCGATGACGTGACCGGCAGGTCATGGGAATCGGAATTGCATCGGCAAAAGGCGCAGCTTCTTCTGGCGATCGACCCCTCGAACATTCTGGAAGCCGAATCGTGCCTGACGAAGTCCATCGAAGTGGCCTGCGGTCAAAGCGCGAAATCCTTGGAGCTGCGCGCCTCGATGGATCTCGCCGAACTCTGGCGCACGCAAGGAAAGCTTGAGGCGTCGCGCGCGCTATTGGAGCCGATCTGCCGCTGGTTCGATGAGGGCGCCGAGACGGCCGACCTCAGAAGGGCGCGCGCCGTTCAAGCTGCGGTGCGCTGATCCTCACGCGCGATGGCCGCGGATGTGGGGAACGGAGGATTTCAAGGTACTGCTTGCACCGACGACGCGCCCCATTGAGGGGAGCAAAGCAAAATGGCAAGGAGAGGAACAGGTCGACTTTCACGGTAGGGGCTTCTTGGCGGTATGTTCGGTTCTCTCGTCCTGCTCGCGCATGGCATCATCTATTTCATTGTCATGGGGAGCATTTTCAGAGCAAGGCAGAGCATTGGAGTTGGCGTTTTCTTCTGCCTCCTCGGCACGATGCACTTCCTCGAGACTTATTTGGCGGCCACCTTCTTCATCGAACTGCCCTTCGGTCTGATCTCGCCAGGATCCACCGTGATGTTCACGGGCAAGCTTGCCTTTTTCCTGCTGCTTTACATCAAGGAAGACGCCGAGGTGATGCGGCAGCCGATCTACGGACTCCTGAGCGGCAACATTCTGATGATCGCGCTGGGGCTTCTCTTGCGCCTCTATAGCAATCCGGCGAGCTTGCCAGGCTATAATCCGGATCTCCGCTTCATCGACCAAATGGGCTTGCTCATGGTCTGGGGCAGCCTATTGCTGTTCATCGATCTGATCGCCCTTGTCATCATTTATGAACGGCTTGGAAAATTGGTGACGACCACCGTCCCCGGGCGGATCTTCATCAGCCTGGCGCTTGTGTTGAGCTTCGACCAGGCTTTCTTCTACCTGGGGCTGCATCATCTTACCGGCGTGCCAGAATCGGCATTCTACGGCGGGTGGATCGCCAAGGTCGCCGCGGCTGCCTTCTTCAGCCTCATGATGACCGCATATCTCCGCATCTTTGAACGAGAGCCTCTTCCCGTGCAATCGCGTCGCGCCGCGGACGTGTTCGATCGCCTGACTTACCGGCATCGCTACGAGAAGCTTGCTGAGCGAGTTGGCAGGGATGCGCTGACGGGACTTCAGGATCGTGGGCAGTTCGATGCGAAAGGGGTGGCAATGCTGCAGGCTGCTTCGCAATCGGGCCTGTCGCTTAGTCTCATGATGATCGACATCGACCACTTCAAATCGATCAACGATAGCCGTGGCCACGTCGTCGGCGATGGAGTGATCCGCAAGGTGGCCGAGACGATTGTCGCCTCAAAGCGTGAGGGTGACGAGCTGTTTCGATATGGCGGGGAAGAGTTCGCATTGCGCAGTAGTTCACCGTGCTTGATGCAAAAAAGCGTGCCGGAAAGCTGGTGCTGGCGACGCCAATAAGTTTCGCCGAATCCTTCCATATCTTCTTCGAGACAAAGAGCGCAAAACCTGAACAACTTCGGCTCCGCGACGCTGGAATTGGCCATGCCTAGGGCGGCCGAGCCACGCGATCGGCTGAATATAAGCAAAATGCCGGGCAAATACGGAATATATCAATTCATCCGGGTATGGCTTCGGAAGTGCCAAATGCATGTTACTGCTCCATTAGAGCATCGATGAGCCCGGCGGCTTTTAGTGCCTCAATGGGATCGGCATTCGTTGCCTCGGCTTGCCTGAGCGTTTCAACGAGTTTGTTCGGCGCCTTCGGCGGAAGACTCTCCGCTGCTGCTTTCGTCGCACCTGAAGGCGCCAGAACTTGATCGACCAAGTCACCTACGATCCTTGGACTGCCGCCCGCATGAAGCAGGTTTGAAGTCAGATGGATGCGCCTTTCGCTGATTAAAGCGTGATGGCATTAGGTTCGATAACCTGAATTTTCGAGATAGTTCGCGCATTCTTCAGAGGTGAATGCTGGCA